>JAZSEI010000131.1:0-26858 GCA_045531635.1 Acutalibacteraceae bacterium | reverse complement strand
TTAATATTTTAACATTTTTCGTAAGCTGTAACAAGCATTGGAGTGTTAACTACAAATTCGAGTTTTTCTGTCAGAGGTGCACTCTGGTGGTTTATAGCATAACGCTATACAAAAAGAGGTAAGCGTTTGTGCTTACCTCTTAATTTTAGTAAATATTATTCATAAAGTGGGTATTTGTTACAAATCTCAGTAACACCTGCTCTTACAGCGTCTGCGTTACCCTCGAAGTCTTCAATTACCATAGCAATATACTCTGCTATCTTGTCCATATCCTCTTCAACAAGACCTCTTGTTGTAACAGCAGCTGTACCAATACGGATACCACTTGTAACAAATGGACTGCGTGGCTCGTTAGGAACAGTATTTTTATTTACTGTAATATAAACCTCGTCAAGTCTATGCTCAAGCTCTTTACCTGTAAGCTCTGTTTCACGAAGATCTAGTAGCATAACGTGGTTGTCTGTACCACCACTTACTAGCTTTAAACCTCTGTTCTTTAGACCATTAGCTAAAGCCTGTGCATTCTTAACAATCTGCTCACCATAAGCCTTAAACTCTGGCTTTAGAGCCTCGCCAAGACATACAGCCTTTGCAGCTATTGTGTGCATTAGTGGGCCACCCTGTGTACCTGGGAAGATAGCCTTGTCAATCTGCTTAGCGTGCTCCTCGTGGCATAGAATCATACCACCTCTTGGACCTCTTAGTGTTTTATGTGTAGTTGTTGTAACAAAGTGAGCATGCTCCATTGGGTTAGGATGTACACCAGCAGCAACTAAGCCTGCAATGTGTGCCATATCTACCATTAGGTATGCACCAACCTCGTCTGCAATCTCTCTGAACTTCTTAAAGTCGATAACTCTTGGGTAAGCACTTGCACCACATACAATCATTGCTGGCTTGCACTCCAGTGCAATCTCACGAACCTTATCGTAATCAATGCAGTGTGTTTCTGAATCTACACCGTATGGTACAAAGTTAAAATAGCTACCTGACATATTTACAGGTGAACCATGTGTAAGGTGACCACCCTCGTTAAGATTCATGCCCATTACTGTATCACCTGGCTTTAGCATAGCAAAGTAAACTGCCATATTAGCCTGTGCACCTGAGTGTGGCTGTACATTAGCGTGCTCTGCACCAAAAAGCTCGCAAGCTCTCTTTCTTGCAATCTCCTCAACAACGTCTACACACTGGCAACCACCATAGTAACGCTTGCCTGGGTAACCCTCTGCATACTTATTTGTAAGCACGCTACCCATTGCAGCCATAACTGCTGGTGAAACAATATTTTCAGAAGCAATAAGCTCAAGATTTCTCTTTTGTCTTTTTAGCTCTAGGTCCATAGCCTGAGCTACCTCAGCATCGTAATCATTTACAAATCCAATTGTATCTAAAACATCATTGTACATTGGTATTATCTCCTTGCATATCAATTTTGGGGAAAATCCCCTATTTAGTATATTATAAAACAAAATATATTTTTTTGCAATACATTTTGCTAACACATTAAAGCAATATAGCGATTTATGTTTTTTATTAAACATAAAACCGACAATTTACAGCTGTAAATTGTCGGTTAAGATTAATTACAAATCAGAATGGTAAAATAGAATTGATAGTAAAGATAATATTCAGCATAAATGCTCTGAATTTAGTTTCGTGCATATTTACAACACGAATATTCATATCATACAATTCTTTATTCAGATATTTTTTCATATCAAGGTGGTGCTGGTCAGAAATTCTCTTATCCATTGGCACCTTAAATAATAGGTCTAGTAGCTTTCTGTTGTTGAAAATAATTACAATATCACTATATATCTTCATTTCTGAGATATTCAAACCACCCCAGCTACCCCATGTAACCTCGTTAAAGTGAATATCAGCAGGTGGATACTGAGCAGGGATTTTGTAATACTCAAACTCATCAAGATATTTTTCGAATACATTATCTACCTTATGAGCAAGACCTCTGTTGAAAATAAAAATCTTATAAAGGTTTCTATAAAGCTTTGGTGAAAGCTTAGGCATTTTTGTTCTACCATAATGCTTGTACCAATAGCATCTTATAGTTTCTGATACCCAAGATTTAATCTCTGCCTCGGCTGTAAGATTTTCCATAAGATAAACCCTTTTTCTGTACTCATTCTTTCTGCCCTTAGCAACATAGCCATTGTTATGCTCTATTATTTCTACAATCTCATCATAATTCTTTAGATTATCAGTTGTTTCAGGAATTATGTATTCAGAATGGTCTACATTAAATTTACCTGCAATTACCTTTGCAGCCTCTGCATCTATAGATTCCTTCTCGGCAGAAACAAAGCTAAAGCTTTTAACTTTGTCATACATGCCATTTGCAGCAGCAAAGGTTGTGTTACTGTCTATACCACCACTTAAAGAAATTTGTGCGTTATCCCATTTTTTTAGAACAAGCTCCATATTCTTTTTTAGAATCTCGGCAGACTGTGCAATTACCTCGTTATATTCTTCGTCATTTTTACACTCAGCTAAATCTCTTAGAGGATAAAATCTCTTGTGAGTAATTTTACCAGCCTTAAATGTATAACCTATATTAGGAACAATTCTTTTAACATCATCAAATGGAGTCATATCTGCTGGTAGGTATGGACCCATAACTCTGTAATACCACTTATAATCAATAAGCTCGTTTACAAGCTCACCTCTTGTTAAATTGCAAATATCACCAATTAGCTGTGGGTGTGATGATATGTAGAAGTTTCCATCAATCGCACCATAGCATGCAGACTGCATACCTGCAGGATCAACAATAAATTCTACTGAATCATTTGTAATTACACCGCATACAAACAAGCCTGTTAGCTCATCTATACAATCTTGATATTCATCTGTACCATAGCTGTCTGCAATTCTTTGAAGTATAACATTTTCATCATACTGCATAGTAAAGCAGTTATATGCGTGTCCAAATAAAAAGAAGATGTTTCCGTTCTTTTCTACCCAAAAGCCCTTTTGCATACAATGTACATACGCAAAATAGCCATTACCCATAGCCTCTCTTGTCCAGTTACCATAAAAAGGGAATTTCTCTAAATCAAGGTCATCTCTGTTGGTAAACAAAAAGCCTCTTACGAATAAATACTTCTGCAAATCCTTATGCCCTTGCAAAAGCTTATCAAGCTGAGTATTTGTCATACAATACATACCTCCAAATTTTCTAAATCAAAATTACAACAATTAATTATAATATATTGAACGACATTTTTCAACTTTATATTTCATCAACAGTAGCAACCAATTTTATCCTTTAACGCAACAAATTGTACAACACCTCTCTAAAACAGCTGTAACTAAAGTATTTAAACACACCCGAAAAATATTAATATTTATCAGGTGTTTTTTTAAACTTTAAAGGGCAAAATAAGTATTATTAGCATCAAGTTTTTACACCGAAACATACAAAATTTTTCAGCAATTATGTATAATACGCACAAAAACAGATATCCCCTTTTTATTAATTCGCTGAAAATTAAAAATATCCATTCATTTTTTTAGAAAATAGTGACTAAATTAAAAACTTATGTTATAATAAATTAGATTGTTATGATAAGTATTTATATGTTATTAGTTTAAATTATATTTTATTTTTTAAACCTGTTTTATATTGCTTAATGCTTTATTTTATATACTGAAGGTGAAAGTTTATTGGAGCAAATAATTAATATTGACCGAATAGAAAACGCTGTAGCTTTATTTGGCAATTTTGATGAAAATATAAAAATTATCGAAAACGAATATGCTGTTAGTGTTGTTGGCAGAGATTCTGTGCTTAAAATTAATGGTGATATAGAAGCTGTAGCAAAGGCCGTAAAGGTTATTGAAAATCTTCTTTCATTGCTAAACAAAGGAGAAACCCTTACCGAGCAGAATGTACGCTACTGTATTTCGTTAATCAACGAGGGCAGTGAGGAGAAAATAGAACGACTTGCCGGCGACTGTATTTGCATTACTGCAAAGGGTAAGCCACTAAAGCCAAAAACACTAGGACAAAAAAGGTACTGCAAGGCTATTAAAGAAAACACCATTACAATAGGTGTAGGCCCTGCTGGTACTGGTAAAACCTATTTAGCAGTTGCTATGGCTGTAACTGCTTTTCGTGCTGGAGAAATCAACAGAATTATCCTTACACGACCTGCTGTAGAGGCTGGCGAAAAGCTTGGATTTTTACCTGGTGATTTACAAAGCAAGGTAGACCCTTACCTAAGACCTCTTTATGACGCTTTATTTGATATGTTAGGTGCGGAAACATATCAAAAATATGTAGAGCGTGGCAATATAGAGGTAGCTCCACTGGCTTATATGCGTGGCAGAACCTTAGACGACAGCTTTATTATTCTGGACGAGGCTCAGAACACCACCCGAGAACAAATGAAAATGTTTTTAACAAGACTTGGCTTTAATTCAAAAATGGTAATCAACGGTGATGTTACACAAATAGACCTACCTAACGGTACTAAATCAGGATTGCGAGAAAGCATTAGAATATTAAAAAACATTGATGACATTGCTTGCGTAGCTTTTACCGAGCGTGACGTTGTACGTCATAAGCTAGTGCAAGACATTATAAAGGCTTACGAAAAGAATTGTGAGGAGGCAAAAAACAAAAATGGATAAAATCAGAGTTATTATCACAAACAATCAAAAGAAAGTAAAAATCCCTACTGGATTAAGAATGCTTGTAAGACGCTGTTGCCATGCTGTACTTCAGCTAGAAGAATTTAAGGGCATTGCTGAAATCAGCGTAACATTTGTAGACAACGAAGAAATTCACAAGCTTAACCTACAATATCGTGAAAAGGATATGCCAACCGATGTACTTTCATTTGTAATGAGCGAAAACGGTGCATATGATATAGACCCTAAGACAGGTGCTCAGATTTTGGGTGATGTAGTTATCTCTATGGAAAAGGCTGTTGAGCAAGCTGAACGCTATGGTCATAGTCTACAGCGAGAAGTAGGCTATTTAACTGCACATTCAGTTCTTCACCTACTTGGTTATGACCATATGGAAAATATGGAGAGAATCAGAATGAGAGAAAAGGAAGAAAAGGTAATGTCACAGCTTGGTCTTCCTGCTTCTTCAAGCTATGTAAGAGAGGATCTTTAACATTGAAAAGCTTTTTAAAGGGCTTTTTGTTTGCCTTTCATGGGTTAGCTGAATGTATATGTGCAGAACGCAATATGCGAATACATATAGTAGTTTCTTTATATGTTTTGTATTTCTCGAAATATTTTAACCTAAGTATAGAAAAATTTGCCATATTGGTAATTATGATTGCTGTGGTTTTATCTCTTGAATTACTAAACACAGCCATTGAGCGTGCCTGTGATCTTATAACTAAAGAATATCATCCACTCATCAAGGCTGCAAAAGACGCTGCTGCTGGTGCTGTGCTTGTTTCTGCAATGGCATCTGTTGTTATTGGTGTGCTTCTTTTTTGGGACACTGATATCCTGCTGGGGATAATCTCATCGCTTTGTTACTCACCTGAGGGCTTAGCTGTGTTTATTATAACCCTATTAATCAGTACACTATTTATAGTTGTTGGCCCTAACGAAATGGTAAACAGTGTAACAACAGTTATTGAATTAGAACATGAATTAGAAAAAGACCCTAAAAAAGACAAAGACAAGACTAAAACTAACCAAGATAAAAACAAATAGATTAGTATATTAAGCATACTTTTAAATTTGTAATTTGTGTGGTATAATTGTTGCGTAAAGTAGCAATTATACCACTTTTTTATGGAGGAACTTATGGCAAGTAATAATTTTAATGACAAATCGGCTTTTATTGCTATTGTTGGCAGACCAAATGTTGGTAAATCTTCAATACTAAATAAAATGCTTGGACAAAAAATTGCAATAGTATCAAGCAAACCTCAAACTACTCGTACAAGAATTATGGGTGTACTTACCGAAAAGGAAACTCAGCTAGTATTTATAGATACCCCTGGTATCCACAAACCACGCACAGAGCTTGGTAAATATATGGTTAAAAGCGTTAACGAGTCAGTTTCGGGTGTTGATGCTTGCTTGCTTGTAACAGAGGCATGTAGAGATATTACAGACACAGAGCTAAAGCTTATTGAAAAGTTTAAGTCTATGGATGTTCCTGCTATACTTGCAATAAACAAAATAGATACAGTAAAAGAAAAAAGCGACCTTATGCTACAAATTGCCCGTTACAGCGAAAAATACAATTTTGACGCTATTGTGCCTGTATCTGCACAGAATAACAGTGGCATAGACGACCTTAAAAACGAGCTTAAAAAGCTTGCACAGGAGGGTGGCCATTTATTTGACGAAGACACTCTTACAGACCAACCAGAGCGAGTTTTGGCTGCTGAAATGATAAGAGAAAAAATGCTAAGACTTCTTGATAAAGAAATTCCACACGGTACAGCAGTAGTAATTGAGCGTATGAGAACTCGTGACGATAAGGATATTATCGATATGGACGCTACAATTTACTGCGAGCGTGATACTCACAAGGGAATTATCATTGGTAAGCAGGGTGCTATGCTAAAAAAGATTGGCTCTTATGCAAGACAAGATATGGAGGCATTTTTCAACTGCAAGGTTAACCTTACAATGTGGGTTAAGGTTAAAGAGGATTGGAGAAATAAACAAGGCTTACTAAGAAGCTTTGGCTTTGATAAGAGCGATTTTGAATAAGAATGTTTAAATTGGAATTTGCCAGGGTCTTTGCCCCAGAGCAATCAATTCCTACGAAATTGGTTACATCACCCACCAGCCTTTGAAAAGGCTGGACCCAAACTTTACGTTTGACGAACTACGCACAAACCCTAATGGAACTACCACAACAATAAAACTACTATTAATCAAAATGAAGTAGGACTAAGCGTGGGGGATTCCATAAGGGGGTCAAGACCCCCTTTGGTCGTGTGGGGAGGGTTAAGGGAGGGGATTCCGAAATTCCCTCCCTTACAATCTTTGCTTACTTTCTTTTGTAAGAAAGTGAGTGCCTTATGCAACCAATTTGCAAAGCAAATTGATTGTGGCGGCATAAGCACTATTAAAATAAAAAAACTTTAATAATAAAAATTAGTTTGTAAAAGTTGATATTTTTAAACATATATCAAAACAAGTAAAAGCTCGACGCATTATATGCGTCCCATATAAAAAATGCTTTAATCTAGTACAAACTAAATATAAACTATAAAAATATAGTGTTATGCTATAAGCCACCAGAGTGCAACTCTGACCAACAAATTCCAATTTATTTTACAAATAATGTAAATTTTCCCTTCTACAAATTACATCCTATAACTCAAAAGAAAATGAGGTATAATGTAAACATAGGCTGTGGTAAATCATATAATTTATTACAGTTTAAATTATTACAAGGGTGTGTAGTTATGAATGCTTATGATGCTTGGGAGAATTTTTTATCAACAGGCAGTGTAGTTGATTATTTGCGTTATACCTCACTTAGAGATTCCAAGGTGAATTTCCCTGAATATTTTAACGACGACGATGATTTTGATATGCAGGAGGACGATGATGAAGATATCCACGGACGGATTGATTATAGGGGAGCAAAATATTGGTGAACAGGATCGTCTTATAACTGTGTTGACAAGAGAACGAGGAATTATAAAAGCCTTTGTTAAAAATTGCAGAAGCCTTAAAAGTGCAAAGGGCTCTGCTACAAGGCTGTTATGTTACTCCCGATTGGTATTATATATCAATCGGGATACCTACATAGTTGACGAAGCTACAAGTGAAGAAATGTTTATAAAGCTAAGAACAGATATTGTTAATATGTCACTTGCTCAATATTTTTGCGAGCTTGTGGGTCATCTTGCACCAAAAGAAACAAAGGCAGAAGAATATCTGCGTTTAATGCTTAATGCCCTTTATCTGCTTAGCAACAGCAAACGCTCACCAAGCGTAATAAAATCGGCAGTAGAGCTTAGAATGTTGTGCTTTAGTGGATATATGCCCGACCTTGTTTGCTGTAATAGCTGTAAAGGCTATGAAGCCGAGGTTATGTATTTTTTGCCTAAATCGGGCAAAATTCTTTGTGGCGACTGCATACACGAAATTAACGAGCAAAGCATAAAAATCGGTATGGGCGTTACCACTGCTATGAGATATTGCATTTATGCCGAACCAAATAAGATGTTTAATTTTAAGCTTTCAGACAATGGGCTAAAGCTACTTGAAAGCTGTTGTGAGCAATATCTTTTCTACACAACCTCACATAATTTTAAAACACTTGAATTTTACAAAACAATAAGCTCATAATTATATATAGTCTTAATAAAATATAGCATTAATAAAAATCAGCTTATTATTTATAAAGAGGTGCTAAAATGGACGAGCTTAACTTTTGCTCTGTTTGTGGTACAAAATTATACAAAAAAGAATGTGGCGACGAGGGTATGGTGCAATACTGTAGTAAATGTCAAGCGTTCAAATTCCCTATGTATAACAGTGCAGTAAGTGCTGTTATATTTAACCAAAATAAGGATAAGCTGTTGCTTATTCAACAATATGACAAAAAAGACAATATATTAGTTGCTGGCTATATAAACAAGGGTGAAATACCACAGCAGGCTCTTGTAAGAGAAATAGCAGAAGAGGTTAGTTTAAACGCTGTGTCGTATAACTATAATCACAGTATTTATTTTGAAAAAAGCAATACATTAATTCATAACTTTATTGTGGTTGTTGATAGTGAGGATTTTAAAATAAAGCAAAACGAGGTTGACAAAGCAAGCTGGTTTACTATTGACGACGCAGTAAAATATATAAAGCCAAATAGTCTAGCCAAGGAATTTTTAACTAAGGCTTTAACAGATAGAGGATATATATAATTTGTTGTTGATTATTTACTATTTTGTGCTATAATATTTGGTAGGAGAGGTGAATTTGTATGAAGTGTATATTTAAATTTTTCTGTACTATTGCAAAATTAGCTATATTTATCGCAGGAATAGCTGTACTGGTAAAGCTTGCATTTAAAAAGCTTGAAAAAATGGGAATTTTAAAAACCGAATGGATTATTCAAAAAACACCAGCCAATAAAGGTATTCGTTGGGCTATGTCTTTTAAAGATAAGGTGTTTTTATCGTTCCAACTATAATTAAAATTTTAACCGATGGTATAAAGCCATCGGTTTTTTATAGATATTTATTTACTTAGCAGTAACATATTGCTTAACAATTTATTAATTGACATTTAAATGCTATTTATGTAAACTTATCTTATAAAAATAAAGGAAGGAAGATTACTTATGAAAAAGCTTTTTGCTATTATTTTTTCTGCCATTATCATTTCTGTAAGTGCCTTTGCTATAAGTGGCTGTGGCTGTAATAAAGAAGATACAACAACTCAGCCATCAACAGAAATTGTTGGCAATTGGGGTGGCAGAAGTGACGATATAGAGGCTGAATTTAAAGAAGACGGTAGCTGTGTAATTGGTGGCGTTACTGGTACATACGAAATAGACGAAAACAACACTTTAACAGTAACACCAAACTCCAGCGAAGAAACATCTGCACAGCCTTTAACCTTTGAACATTACAATAATAATAACAATACATCTGCAATACAGCCTAATCAGTGGGCTATTATAGATAATGTGTTATATATTAACGGTCAGCAATATAACGGTGTTACAAATACTACTGATTCATCTAACACACAAGGTAATAATTCTAATAATCAAAACAGCTCTGCTAATAGCTCTAGTGGTGTAGCGTCAAATCAAAGCTCAAGCAGTTCTAATAGTGCAAACTCTGGTAGTAGCAGTAGCTCATCATCAAATAATTCAAGCTCGTCTTCAGGTAGCTCATCTTCAAGTAGCTCATCTACTAATAACTCAAACTCATCTACACCAACCGATTCTACTAAACCAACAGATTCAAACAGCTCAAGCTCATCAACACCTGACAGTTCAGTAAACAACTCCGAAGATCAGGTTGTAGATATAGTTGAAAATCTGGATGATTTTTAATGGTGTTTAGTTTTAGTATTGAATAGTATTAATATAAGTTCAAATATAAAGGGCAGTTTACCTTGGTGGTAAACTGCCCTTTGTTTTACATAATTCTTTATTATTAAGAATCTAGCCACTCATTAACAGCATCGTCTACAAACTTAGTTACTAAATCCATTGCACTATTTGTTTGTATAACAGCCTCGCCGTTTAATATGCCTAACTTTTCTATATGTAATACAACCTCTTCTTCCATAAATTCAAATTTATATTCAGCTGGCACTGTTACAGTGGTTGATTCAACATACACACTTTTTCCTATGCCTTCAAGTGATGGTTTAATCTTTTTCATTATCCATTCTTCAGGAATATTTAATTTACCAACCTTTGTATTGCTAATATCAATAGAAATTTCTTTACTCTCTGCATTAAGCTTTACCTTAGCATCTGCTGAAAAAATCATATCTATGTTTTTAAAAGTAATCTGTGCATAAACCCTTACTTTATCCTTACCCTGCATATACACAGCTATACCTTTAACAGAAGCAGATTTTTTTGTATCTACATCGCTGTACATATCAAATCTTTCATTGGTTATTTTTCTGATAATGCCATTAACATCAGCGTCTGTTATAGTTTCTTCTTCACCAAGCAATATAGACCTTACTAAAGGCTCGTATATTGATGTTGACTCTGTAGTATAAAGCTTTGGCGATTCAGTCGCATCTGTAGCCATAGTATAAAGATAAACACCTATACCACCTACTACAGCTAATAGCAAAAACAATATAATTATAATATTCCTTAAAACCTTACCCGATTTATGCATAAATCCAGCTCCTTTAATTATTTTAATTCAGCAATAGTTACACCAGCTTCGCCTTCGCCGAAAACGCCTAGTCTATATGTTTTTACATACTTACAGCGTTTAAGGTAACTATGCACCTCTTTACGCAACACGCCTGTACCCTTTCCGTGAATAATTGTAACCTGATGAATACCTGACAGCATCGCTGAATCAAGTTGCATATCAAGCTCCATAATAGCCTCGGTTGCAGTCATTCCACGCAAATCAATATCAGTTACAGCCTTAACTGTTGCATTACTTTTTATATTTCTTTTTGTTGAACGTTGTGGCTGAGATTTTTTCTTATCCTCAATAAGTCTTAAATTATTAAGCTTTACCTTTGTTTTTATAATTCCAGCCTGAACAAGCACAGTATCTCCCTTTGGCTCCTCTATAACAACTGCCTTTTTATCAATATCAAAAATAAGCACATCATCGCCCTTTTTAAGTGGTCTAGGCAATTTGTAATTATTTTCTTTTGCCTTTTCAACAGGGTCGGCTGTATTTTCCATATTGCGAATATCAGCCCTTAGCTTAGCCTTTTCTTCTGCTGTAAGCTGTTTATGCTGTTTAAGGTCGCTAAGCTCCTCTATAAGTGCATCAGCAGTTGCACGGGTAGTTGAGGTAATTCTTTGAGCCTCTTCCCTAGCCTTTTTAAGCTCATATTCTGCCTGCTTTTTTAGCTGTTCAATTTCTTTTTGAACATTTTCTCTGTCTTTTTGTGCCTGCAAGCTAATTGCCTCGGCATATTTTATTTTTTCATCAAGAGTCTGTCTTTGACTTTCTAGCTTTTCAACAACATCTTCAAAGCGTCTGCTTTCGTCAGATACTAGCTTTCTTGCTTTGTCTACCAACGCCCTATCCATGCCTAAACGCTCAGAAATAGCAAAGGCGTTTGACCTACCAGGCACACCTACAAGTAGCTTATAGGTTGGTTGTAGTGTAGCTACATCAAACTCACAGCAAGCGTTTTCAACATATGCACTTTGTAATGCATACTCTTTAAGCTCAGCATAATGTGTTGTAGACGCAATTTTAGCACCTTGATTTCTTAGCTGTTCAAGTATAGCAATAGCAAGACCAGCACCCTCAACCGGGTCTGTACCAGCACCAAGCTCATCTATAAGCACTAAGCTTTTGTCGTCGGTTTGCTCTAATATTCTGATAATATTAGTCATATGTGCAGAAAATGTAGACAACGACTGCTCTATACTCTGCTCGTCACCTATATCAACAAGAATTTTATCAAATACTGAAAGCTCGCTTTCGTCTGCTGACGGAATCATAAGACCACACATAGCCATAGCAGTAAGCAAGCCTATGGTTTTTAGTGTTACGGTTTTACCACCTGTATTTGGACCTGTTATTACAAGCGAATTAAAGCTTTTGCCAAGATAAACATCTATAGGCACAACCTTTTCTTTATCAATCAATGGGTGCCTTGCTTTTTTAAGATTAATTTCGCCCTGCTCATTCATAATTGGCATACTTGCCTTCATCTTATACGCAAGCGAAGCCTTTGCAAAAATTACATCAAGCTGTGTTGCAATATAATAGCTGTTTATAATGTCAGAGGCATATCCACCAGCTGTTGCAGAAAGCTCAAACAAAATACGCTCTATCTCTGCTTCTTCTTTAGATTTTAACACCTTTACTGCATTATTAGCTTCTACTGCACCCATAGGCTCAACAAAAAGAGTTGCACCACTTGATGATGTGTCATGCACCAAGCCTGGAATTTCTCCCCTACACTCTGCTTTAACAGGCACAACAAATCTTCCGTCACGAATAGTAACAATCGGGTCTTGCAAATATTTTTGGTATGTTTGTGAACGCACCATTTTATCAAGCACTTCTCTAGCCTTTGCAGAGGTTTGCTTAATCTTTTTTCTTATTGCAGACAAGGTTACAGAAGCCATGTCGCTCATTTCTTCTTCTGAAATAATCGAAGTAAAAATCTTTTCTTCTAAAAATTTATTAGGTGCAAGTGCATTGAAATAAGAATCAAGCACTGTTTCAATTCCAGAGGATTTATCTCTCCATTGCTTTAATCCTCTTAAAACACGCAATACCTCGGCAATTTTTAATAGCTCGCCCATTGTTAGGCAACCACCAGCCTCGGCTCTTTTCAGGCTGTTTACAATATTTGTAATACCACCAAAAGAAGGGCTTCCAAATCTGCCACTTAAAGTATATGCGTCATCAGTTTGTTTTAATAATTTATTTACTGTATATAAATCACTAGCTGGCTCAAGCTGTAGTGCAGCCTGCTTTGAATCTGCAAAGGCTGTTTCTTCTGCCAGCTTTTTTAAAATTTTATCAAGCTCTATCGCTTTTAAATTTCTATCCATCTATCTTCTCCGTTAATATATCAAATAGTTATTTACAAATTACGCTTTATTATTTTATGTTTATTATTCTACATTTTAGAAAGTGATAACACCAGAAAAAATACTGTAGCTACACTACCCAAAACAAATAGCACCTTATCTACCATTTTATTTGCATAGCAAAGCTTAAAGCATACACCCTTTTCTATAGGATAAAAAAGCTTCATCGGCTTTTTATTAAGTATATCAAGAACCAGATGTGTAGCAAAGCCTATTGCAAATGGAATAAGCAACGGCAAACAAAAAAGTCCTACTGCTATGCTAAATAAAGCAAACGCCAACAACGAATGCGAAAAGCCTCTATGCCCCTGCATTGCTCCAAAAATACACATTACAGCAAACAGCAATATACCTATAACCTTGTTTGCTGTAGAGCAATCTATCATATAATTTATTATTCCACCATCAAATATAAGGTCTATAAGCAAGGCTATTGGCACTAAACCAGTTGCTACAAGTCTGGTGTATAAAGCCTCTTTGCCATGCTTATTTATGTTTACATCTATGTCACTTATGCAACTACCCACTGCACCACCAACAACAGCAGCTATAAAACCACCTACATTATCTGGTGTAGTTAAAGCAAGTGCAGACGCCATACCAACAACCATATGAGTTTTACCCATCATAATATAACAACACCTCACCAGTATAGATACTAAAATATTAAAATACAAGAGCAAGCAATCTTTTTTAATACTAAACTCTAATAAAAAGTGGACAAGAATTTACGAGCAGATTTTTTGCCAAACGAATACCGACCCACAGGAAGGCTGTCGCCTTGTGAGTACGCAATATGAAGTGTGGTGTAAAATATGCTGTAAATAAGTTTACTTTTTAACAGAGTTTAGTATAAGCCTTGCTTGCTCTATTATTTACACTTATTCCTTATATGGTATTATTACTTACTGTATCCATTAGGGTTATTAGACTGCCATCTCCAAGAATCCTTACACATATCCTCCAGTGTTTTTTCTGCCTGCCAATTAAGCTTTTCTTTAGCCTTTACTGGGTCAGCATAGCACTGTGCAACATCGCCATCTCTGCGTGGCTTGATAACATAAGGAATAGTAATATCGTTAGCCTTTTCAAAAGCCTTTACAATATCAAGCACACTATAGCCTACACCTGTACCAAGGTTAAATACCTCTGTACCCTTATTTTTTGAAGCGTATTCAATAGCTTTAACATGACCCTTAGCTAAATCAACAACATGAATGTAATCACGCACGCCTGTACCGTCGTGTGTTGGGTAATCGTTACCAAATACACCAAGCTGTGGCAATTTGCCTATTGCTACCTGTGTAATATATGGCAACAAATTGTTAGGAATACCTGTTGGATCTTCTCCTATTCTACCACTTGCGTGTGCACCAATAGGATTAAAATATCTTAGCAATACTACCGACAAATCCTTATTTGCAACAGTAGCGTCTGTAAGAATTTGCTCTATCATAAGCTTTGTCCAACCATAAGGGTTTGTACAGCCTGTTTTCATACCCTCTACAAGAGGTACAGTTTCTGGCACACCATAAACTGTAGCAGATGAGCTGAACACAATGCTGTTTACATTATATTTAGCCATTGTTTCTAACAAAGTAAGAGTTGTACCAATGTTGTTTCTGTAGTACATTAAAGGCTTAGCAACAGATTCACCCACAGCCTTAAAGCCTGCAAAGTGAATTACAGCGTCAAAACCCTCTGTAGCAAACATATCCTCCATTTTTTCTTTGTCAGCAATATCTATATTATAGAATTTTATTGTCTTGCCTGTTAGCTCTTTAAGTCTATCAAGTACGATTGGATTACTGTTCGATAAATCATCAGCAATAACCACATCGTAGCCTGCTTCTAAAAGCTCTACACAGGTATGACTTCCAATAAATCCTGTACCACCAGTTAATAATATTTTCATAATCATTACCGTCCTTTTTTATTATCGAATTTTTTAGTTCTTTTAAGCATACATAAAAAGATTTAGTGCTGTAAAAGACGACACATATCGTAGTCCTCGTATAAAATACATATAGTAGCACAAATATCCCAAATAACAGCTAAATTTTATTAAAGCCTGATCTCTTCCCGTAAAACAATTATGTATAAGCCACGGTAGCAATATGTAATTACCAATACAGAAATATATAGGCAAACGACCTATTAATATACCACTTGTGAAGTTACCTACCAAGCTTAACGCAACTGTAAAGCATGAAAGATTAATTAATACATCTATATGTCGTGGTCTGTCAAGTGTCATAATATATTTTCGTTTCCAAAAGGCAATACCTGCAGGTATTGCATATAAAATAGTTGTAAAAATATTTACACCGTCATCTTCTTCGAACTGTGATGTTGCTTCTCCATGGCTACTAGTCTCAAGCATAGAATCCATAACATTGGTAAATTGTTCCAAAAAAACAACAGCAAGAATTGCCCCTAATATTGCCAAAATTACCTTTTTATTAAAAGGCTTACCTTGAACAATAAAATAAACCGGAATACACAAAATAGCTGAATCGTGCATAAAATAAGCCAGCAATATGCAAATAGTATATTTTATAAAATTTTTATTAAATAAATATTTACTTGCCAACAACACTATTGCTACAGCCAAAAACTGTCTCATACCATTTGTAAACCAAGTAATTATTCCATTTGTTATTAACAAATAACACGAAAAATCGAAATACTTAGAATAATTTCTCAAATATTTTACTAAAGCCATACTCTGAAAACACGCTATGCAAGTAAGCCATATACTATAATTGTCACCAGCGATAAATCGTTTTATTATAACAGATACAGCCATAAACAATGCACCTTTCTGTTTTTCTTTAAAATAATGAGGTATAACAGAAAGGGTTGTAGGGAAATCTTCAAATTGTGCTATATACATAGGAGTATCGTCCATATATCCTCTGGTTGAAGCAAAAAATATTAATGCTGCAAACGATATAAGTGCTCCACTCATACTTACATTTCTTTCGATTACATCTAGTTTTTGAGTAACAATACTAACAAATTTTCTCTGCTTAGCTGTATACACACACAACCACGAAGCAAAAGTTGTATAAATTAATATAGTCCAATAAATCATTATATCCACACCAATTTTCACCACTTACTCTTAAATGTCCTCCTGCTTGATATTATAAAAAAATTAAAATTATTTCATTAAAATAATAACTATCACTCAACCCTATTTTTACTATTACTATATAATACCTTCGCTAAATTAAGCTTGCCCGATAAAGCTTTTTAAATTGTTATAAATTATATTAAATAATCTTTCGTTATTTTTATCAGACACAAAAGAGTTATGTGGTGTTATCAATAGATTTTTCACACTCCATAAATCGCTGTTTTCATTCAGAGGTTCGTTTTCAAACACATCAAGTATAGCACCACCAAGCTTGTCGTTTTGCAGAGCGTTTACCAGTGCGTTTTCATCTATTATTCCACCTCTTGCCATATTTACAAGAATACTGTCATTTCTCATAAAAGCAAGCATTTGCTCGTTAAATAGATTTTTGGTAGCCTCTGTAAGTGGTAAAGTAATTATCACTATATCAGCCTTGCCAAGAGCTTCTTTTATATCTGCTATATTATAATAACTGCTATAGCATGGTGCAACAGGCTTTACAATATCAACTGCTATTACCTCTACGCCAAAGGCATAAAGTCTTTTTGCAGTTTCGGTGCCTATATCTCCTGCTCCAACTATAACAGCAGTTTTGCCGTTAAGCTCTGTAAGCCCCCTGTGCTTTTCCCAATTTTTATTTCTTTGATTATCAAAGAAATACTCAGATTGCTTATAAACATCTAAAATTCTAGACACACACCATTCTGCCATTGGTATACTATATACACCTCTTGCAGTTTTTAATGTAATATTATTTTTGTTTATATACTCAAGTGGTAGTCTGTCTAAACCAACACTCGTTGCCTGTATATATTTAAGATTTTTAAATTTTTCTACCGATGTATATAAAAACAGCCCATTACAAACCACTGCATCAAATTCAGAGCAATCTATGTCAAGCTCTTTTCTTTCATCTTGTATAAAGGTTATATCACAGCCTAACTCCTTTAAGCTGTTAATCTGCTGTTGACTATAATTAAATGCACCTGTAAGTAAAAGCTTCATTTTAATTCACATCCTTTTAAAGCCTGTTAATCAGCCCTGCTGATTTCTTTTTTCTTTTATTTTTTCAACAATTCTTGCAACTATCTTTGCTACTAATTCCTGATTGCTTTCAAAATACTCTGCATTTTCTGTAAGTAGCTTTTCTTCATACTTTTTGGTATTTGTAAGACCTGTTGCGAATAGCTCCTTAAACTCATCTAAGCTGTTAATATTTTTTGTATTGCAAAAGCTTCGTGAAAGTATAGCACAGCTTGAACCTAAACGATAATGCTCTGCAATTACAAACTCGGCTGGTAAATCACCCTTACCAAGTGCTGCAATACCACCTATACCATAAGGAATACCACGCTCTTTAAACTTTTTACATAGATTTTCTACCACACCATTTGTAAGTAGCTCAAACATAAAAGTAAGTCCATAGCCTAAATGCAAATCGTTTAATCCTATATGCACTTCATCTATACCCTCTATCGATAAAATTTCATCAATATTGTCTACTGCCTGAGGTGTTTCAAAAAGTAATTCTGTTTTTACTCTACCATCTACAAGCTCTACAAAGGTTTTAACCTCTTGTGCTGTTTTAAAATATGGTAACATAATTACATCTGCACCATCATTTATAATTCTGTCTATTTCTTCCTTTGAGCCTTCAAAAATAGGGTTGCATCTTACCAAAAGCTCAGCCTTTTTTAAAGCACTCTTAATTTTTGCAACATCCTCAATTGAGTGTCTTGAAATAACAGTATCTAAGTGACCCTGTCTTTCATCCTTGCCGTTTATTTCAAGGTCAAGAAACACCCTGTCTACCCCAAGCTCATCAATTACAGACGCAAGCTCAGGTTCATTTGTTATGTACATCAATTTTAAAGCCACAAGCCATACCCTCCAAATTATATAAATATCCCAATCTAACAATACTTACAATAAGTATAGCATACCTTCAGCAGTAAAATCAAGGATTTTCCGAAATCGCCAATTATAGTACATTTTTTTATACAACTCCTGCTATTTCTTTTTGTGTATTCTACAGATTTGTAAAATAAAAAGCTTAATTAATCAAATTTAATTCTACAAATATATGTTATTTTTTCTTTTCTATTTTACAAATCACAACACATAGGTTATAATTAAATTATATTCTTAGAAAGGATTGACAATAGCTATGAATAAATATTGGAGTCAATTTAAAAGTGGTACAGATATAAGAGGCGTAGCCAGCGAGGGCGTTGAGGGTCAGGAGGTAAATCTTACTGATGACGCTGTAAGTGCTATTACAAAGGGCTTTGTAAAGTGGTTATGCGACAAAACAGGTAAAGCAAGCAACACTTTAACAGTTGCAGTAGGTCGTGACAGCCGTATTTCAGGACCTAGAATTATTTCTACCGTAGAAAAAACACTTATGCTTTATGGTATAAAGGTGCTTAACTGTGGTCTAGCTTCTACACCATCTATGTTTATGACAACAGTTGACCTTAACTGTGACGGTTCAATTCAGATTACAGCAAGCCATCACCCATTTAACCGTAATGGTCTAAAATTCTTTACAGTTGATGGTGGTCTTGAGTCAGAGGACATTACTGCACTACTAGAAAATGCAGAAAACAAATGCTTTGCAGACGAGTACGAGGGTGGCACTACAACTGCTACTGACTATATGTCACAATACTGCGAGCATTTAAAGGATATGATTTGCAAGGGTGTTAACAGCGAAAATTACGATAAGCCACTAGAAGGCTTTAAAATTGTTGTAGACGCTGGTAATGGTGCAGGTGGCTTCTATGCAGAAAAGGTACTTGCTCCACTTGGTGCAGACACAACAGGAAGCCAGTTTTTAGAGCCAGACGGTATGTTCCCTAACCATGTTCCAAACCCAGAGGACGCTACAGCGATGAGCTTTATCAGCAAGGCTGTACTTGACAATAACGCAGACCTTGGTGTAATTTTTGACACAGACGTTGACAGAGGTGGTGCTGTAGACAGCACAGGTAACGAGATTAACCGTAACAGACTTGTAGCAGTAGCTTCTGCAATTGCACTAGAGGGCTGTGAGGGTGCAACCGTTGTTACTGACTCTACAACATCAGCAGGCTTAAAGACATTTATCGAAAGTGATCTAAAGGGTAAGCATCATCGTTTTAAGCGTGGCTATAAGAATGTTATTAACGAGGCTATCAGACTAAATAACGAGGGTATCGACTGCCCACTTGCTATCGAAACCTCTGGTCATGCTGCTATGAGAGAGAATTACTTCCTTGATGACGGTGCATATCTATGTACAAAAATCATCATCAAAATGGCACAGCTAAGAAAAGAGGGCAAGGATATAGCAAGCCTTACAGCTACACTTAAAGAGCCTGTTGAAAGCAAAGAGGTTCGCTTTAAGATTACAGACACAGACTTTAAGGCTACTGGTAACCGTATTATCAAGGAGCTTGAGGAATACGCAACAGCACAAGAGGGCTGGACTGTTGCAGACGACAGCCGTGAGGGTGTGCGTGTATCATTCGGCAAAAACGACGGTGACGGCTGGTTCTTATTAAGACTAAGTGTACACGACCCTATTATGCCTTTGAACATCGAAAGCGATTCTGAGGGTGGCGTAGAAATTATCCTTAACAAGCTTATGACATTCCTTAAGACTTGCAGTGGATTAGATATTTAATTTTTTAAACAAGCCTTTATAACTATAAAAGCCTCTGAATTCCCAAAAACAGAATTCAGAGGCTTTTTTGTATGTAAATTAACCCTGCCTATATTTATTTGAATAAATTCCAATCCTTAACCTCGCATTGTCTTTTATTGTTTTGTCCTGTAGCAACTACTGTGCCGTTTTTCTTTAGTCCTATTGTATAAGATGCTCCTGAGGATATTGCTACTACATCTTTCCAGCTTTGCACATTACATTTACCATATTTATCACTGCCTGTAGCAATCACTGTGCCATCTGATTTTAAGCCCACTGTATGATATTCTCCTGCTGAAACTGCTACTATATCTGTCCAGCTTTCCACATTACATTGTCCTTCGTAATTTCTTCCTTTAGCAACTACGGTACCATCTGATTTTAAACCTACGGTATGATAATTTCCTGCTGATATAGATACTATATCTTTCCAGACATTTATATCACATCTTCCCCAGCTATTATCTCCTGTAGCAACCACTGTTCCATCTGATTTCAAACCTATTGTACAACACTCTCCTGCTGATAAAGCTACTATATCTTTCCAGTTCTCTACATTACATTGTCCGTAATGATTTTTTCCTGTAGCAACCACTGTGCAATCTGATTTTAAACCTATTGTATGAAGATCTCCTGCTGATAAAGCTACTATATCTTTCCAGTTCTCTACATCACATTGTCCGTAGAAATTATTTCCAACAGCAATTACTGTTCCGTCTGATTTTAAGCCTACTGTATGTGCCCTACCTACTGATACAGATACTATATTAGACCATTTTTTAACATCGCATTGTCCACAGAGAATACTTCCAACAGCAATTACTGTTCCGTCTGATTTTAAACCTACTGTATGTTCCCAACCTGCTGATATTAAATTAAGTTTTTCACGTTTCGATGATATCTCTTTTATTTTTTTATGAGAAATCAATATATTATCAGAAAGACCACCTGTTTTTACTATTTCGCCAGTTGATTTTAAGCCTATTGTATAATCATCCTTAGCAAAAATAGATATAATATCTGTCCAATGCTTAACATCGCACTGACCTTTACTATTATCGCCTATAGCAACAGCTGTACCATCTGATTTTAAACCAACTGCATGGTAATCACTTGTGGCAATATCTACAATATCTGTCCATTCCTCAATCCCCAAGCAATTACAGCCTGTTGCAGAAATTGTTCCGTCGGGCATTAGTGCAACAATAAAATTCTTGCCAACAGCAATTTTACCAGCTGTTTGAGTGCCATATTCACTAAGAAGCTGTCTTTTTTCTGCTTCGTCCAGCATATATAATGTTGTAAATTTCTTTGTTCCCTTTTCCATTCTATACACCCTATTCTTTCATAATGCATACGTAATTACAAACTATATATTTAATTATATGTGCAACACACTTAATTGTCAATAAATATACATTTTACATAAAACAGCTTGTAAATATATACAAAATAACTAACACCAGCAAAATATACGCTTAGAATATAAAATCATAACAACTACTAAAAAAAGAAAACTCATTGACTCCAATTTTTGGAATCAATGAGTTTTTTATTTAAAATTCACTATCTTTTAATATTAATCTACTCTCACTTCAAATCTGAAAGTAATACTACTGTCAGCTGACCCTACGCTATAACTGAATTTATGCAATCTGAGAATACTCCTTACCATAGCAAGTCCTAATCCGTGACCATCTGCTTTTTCTTTTTCTGTAGTACGGTAGTATGGCTTCCATATATCTTTAAGCTCTTGTCTTGTAAGGGTTCTGTATGGATTTTGTACCGAAAGCTCATTATTTTTAAGGCTAACTGAAATTTTGCTGAAATCGGTAGAATATTTTACAGCGTTATCCACCAAATTCTCTATAGCAATTTTTATAAGCTTTTTATCTGCTTCTATATAAACATCTTCTTCACAATCAACCTGAGCCTTGTCAAGCTTATAGTATTCAGCAATTTCTGATACCATTGCTGAAAGATTAAATTTTTCGATATTTAGCGTAAAGTTCTCCGAATCTAGCTTTGAATAATCAAGCATTTTGCAGACCATTTCGTTCATAGATGCAGTTTGCTCCTTGATAACCTGTGCATAATGCACACGCTTGTCGGTGTTTACGTCCTCTGCAAGGTTTTCGGCATAGCCACCAATTACAAACAATGGTGTTTTCAGCTGATGTGCCATTGCGTTGGTTACTGTGCGTAGTCTGTTTTCCTGCTCGATTTGCTTTTTAAGGTTTCTCCACATTACAGCACCTAATATAACACCTGTAATCACAAACAGCAACATTATATAAAGATTCATCATTATTATATCTTTCTTACAGCTATCAAGCACATTTATTTTTTGTGCAAAGGTTGCTGTACATATATATTGATTATCGTTATAAAACTCTTCTGTATTTACAAAGATAAACTCAAACCAGTCTGTATAATAAATTGACGCACCAGAAAATTCTAATCCATACTCGTCAAAGCCTTCTGTATATTCAATAAGATTTTCTCTATTATACTCACCTAAGAAAAATTCGTCTGGAATATATGCTATATATTCATCTTCACCATTTTCTACTTTATAGTAGTTAGCTGACGCATTATATGTAGGATTAAGCTCAAAGCTTTCTACTGTTGCTACATTTTCGTATATATCTTCCTCAGTTATTTTAACCTCTGTAACCTCAATTACCTTAGGTATAATTTCAGCGTCATCATCATAATAAAAAAATTCTGCACATAGCAACACATATTTTTTATCTTCTGATAATAAATATTCTGATATTTTATTATATTGCTCGTCTGTCATAGATTCTCTGAAATTCTCGTAATCTATAATACCTCTATGCTGTATTTCTTTATCATAATCTACATACCAAAAAGGGTGAGCATTTTTTCTTTCTGCAACTACTTCTCCGGTTGTGTCATCAGTTACAATCATATAGACATTGTCATCATATTCTAAATTTAAAAAGTAATTCAATGAATCCTTTTGTGGTACTGCATTAACCGTTGAGCCAAGGTAGCCTTCGAAATTTCTTTCAGCCTCACTATACTTCGCATTCTGCTCGTTGTGGTATATCATTATAGAAAAAGCCAGACATACCGATAAGCTCAATAAAAAAAGTGCTATTGCTATTCCTGAAAAAAGCCTGCGTTTTTGCTTAATTAATTTTTTATTCATATACTATCCCCTATTCTGTATCCTCGTCTTATTACTGTTTTTATCAATCCACCATTTTCGCCAAGTGATTTGCGAAGATTTTTAATATGAGTATCAAGCAAGCGTTCGTTACTGCAACCATCATAACCCCATACACGCATAATTAAAGTATCTCTAAGCACAACACAGCCTTTATTTTCTAGCAAGGTTTTAAGTATAACAAATTCCTTTGCAGGCAAATTGATTTCTTTACCGTTTGAAGTAACAATACCATTATTTGGGTTAAGTGATATTTCTCCTGCTGTAAGCAATGGCGAATAAACCAACCCCTTTGCACGCTTGATAAGTGCGTTTACCTTGTTATAAAAAACTGGCAACGAAAACGGCTTTACTATGTAATCATCACAGCCAATTGCATAGCCGTTAAGAATATCTGCCTGGTCACCTCGTGCAGTTATAAACATAATAGGAACATCGCTGAATCGTCTTACCTCTTTACAAATTTCAAAGCCGTCCATCAACGGTAGCATAACATCAAGCAACAGCATATCATACGAATTTTCGTATGCCATTTCTACACCATTTTCGCCGTCATCAGCCACATCGATTAATATTGTTTTATTGCTTTTATCTGCAAAGTAATCGCATATCATTTCACTTATGTTTTTGTCGTCTTCAACCAGTAAAATTTTATACATTCCCTCACCTCCAAGGTTATATTAACACCCTAATGTGTAATTCATCTGTAGTAATTCTATAATATTTAAATTTTTTCTGCAATAATTAAATCAGCAAAGGGTCTATTTCACACTAAAGTGTAACAGACCCTTGTTAATAAAAGCTATGTAACGTTGCAAAAGCTTATATTGCTACTTATTCAAAAGAAACAGTTTTTGCCCATTCAGTAATTTTTGATCTATACTCATCTTCGATTTCTTCTGGTGTACCAAATTCTACAACCCAGAATGCGTCAGTTGATTTATAGACGAATGAAAGAATTTGATATTTATTGCTTGTATCAGAACTTGTATATTCATATTCAAACCAAGTTAGCCCATCAACCTTTTTTAATTCTGACGAGGAAATTTCTATTTCTGATAAAGAAGAGTTAATTTCTATCAAAAAATCAGCATACTCCTCTAAGGTATAATCTTTAATATCATCAAGCAAAGCAAAATCCTCTTTTAATACCAATACATCAACATTGTCAGAGTAATAGTAGTTTGTATATTTTTCTGCTTGCGATTCAATAAATTCATTTGTCAATGTTATGCTCATTCCATTATCTGAAAACACCCTAGGGTCTTCCTGTTGGTCTTTAAATAGCATAAAACCGATAATATTACCTATAATAAAGCCCACGATAATAGAGATAATAAAAATTAAAATTCCCTTTTTCGTACTTGTTTTTCGATTTTGTAAAGCCTCTTCATTCTGATTATTATCAAATCTGAATGCATTTCCATTTATTACATTAAATTTATTTTTACCAGTAAGAAATATATCCTCTTGTCCGTAAGAAAGCTGGTAAAATTCATTACAGAAATTTTTACTCAGTTTATCTGCAATTACAAAAACCTTTGCTTGATTTTCATCAATTTCAAACGACTTTTCTTCGTTGTTCTTTAACTCTCCAAGCTTTCTGCAGTGAATGTTATTTATCACAAGGTCGTTTGCAAATGCATCTTCAATATAAATCTTCATTTTTGCTAAACAGCCAACAAATGTCTTTCTTCTTTTTATTGTTAATCTTCTCATAAGTCAATTTTCTCCTGAATAATTATATATTTCATCATATCACACACTTTCTGATTCTTCAATAGCTCTGATTCTCAAAGCATACAGCTTAGATAAAACAAGGGTCTGTTTCACTTTATTTACATGAAACAGACCCTTTGATTTTTTATAGTATTAATTCCAATAATCCAGCTTATCTTTAATGCCAATATCTTTAGCTTTAAACACAGGAGATTTTCCCTGTTTAATCTGGCTAGTATAGTCCTCTAAAGCTCTGAAAGCGTATTTACCCATAATAATGCACACAGGCATATTGATAAGAGTCATAATACCCATTAAAATATCTGAAATACTCCATAGCATATCTGCACTTAAGCCTGCACCAAGGAAAATAAGACCTGATGCAATTATATAATAAATATACATAAATGTTTTTGATGGAATCTTACCAAAAATAAAGAAAATACTTTTATCAACATAGAAAAGATTACCTAGCAATGTAGTAAAGGCAAATAAAATCATAGCAACTGTAATAAAAATAGGGCCAAAAGCACCTAAGGTTGCTTGCATAGAAGATTGTACATAAGGTGCACCACCAATAGCCTTTGTAGGCTCAATGCCTGAGCTTAAGCACATAAAAGCTGTAGCTGAGCAAATAAGAACAGTGTCGATAAATACAGATAAAATCTGCACAAGTCCTTGCTTTACAGGGTGGTTTACATCTGCAGAAGCAGAAGCATTTGGTGCAGAACCAACACCTGCTTCGTTACTGAACAAACCTCTCTTAATACCAAACATTAAACAAGAACCACTTAAACCACCAAAAATAGCTTTAAAATTAAGAGCATCTGAAAAAATCTTGCTAAAAATTGCAGGCATAGAGGTAATGTTCATTACAACCATAATCAAAGCTACAAGAATATAGGCAACACCCATAATAGGCACAATAAGGCTTGTTGCTTTTACAATTCTTTTACCACCACCAAAAAGACAGAAGCCTACAAGTGTTGCAATAACAAATCCGATAATCCAAGGTGTTGTGTTAGGATTATAAAATTCATAAGCAGAAAATGTAGATTGTAAATTGTAAGATGCAAGCATATTAAAGCCAACACCATAAGTAAGTGCAAGACATATTGCAAAAATTACAGCAAGATAACGCTTTTTACAAAGTGCCTCAATGTAGTAGGCAGGACCACCATAGCTACCATCCGGACCTTTTTTCTTAAAAATCTGTGCCAAGGTACTTTCTACAAAAGCAGACGCACAGCCAATAAGAGCAATAACCCACATCCAGAAAACTGCACCATATCCACCTAAACAAATAGCAGAGGATACACCGATAATGTTACCTGTACCAACTCGTGAAGCAGTAGATACCATTAATGCCTGAAAAGACGATACACTTGATTTATCCTTTGGCTTTTCAGTAACAGCACGAATTTGCTCTTTAAAAAGTCTGAATTGTACAAATTTTGTTCTAAAAGAAAAGTAAAGACCACCTGCAATCAGCAATATTATTAATATGTAGCTGTACAGGGCATCATTTGTTAAAGAGAGAATTTTCTCAAATAAAGATACTTCATTTGTTCCCATAGTTAATCCCTTTCGTTGTGTTATTTTTTATTATTTTATATTATTAATTTTATCAAAAATTGTTAAGTTAGTCAATTAGCTATACAAGCTACGCTAAGCTAATTTTACTAAATTGGAATTTGCAGGGGCGTTGCCCCAGAGCAATCAATTCCTACGGAATTGGTTACATCACCCACCAGCCTTTGAAAAGGCTGGACCTAAACTTTACGCTTTAGTGTCTGCTACGCAGTCACTAAAGAAGAATACATAAAAGCATGACTAAGCGTGGGGGATTCCATAAGGGGGCTTG
>JAZSEI010000151.1:0-5995 GCA_045531635.1 Acutalibacteraceae bacterium | reverse complement strand
ATTTTTCATCATTGCCATCATCGTCATCGTCGTCACCACTGCCGCCACCTGAGCCGCCTTCGCCGCCCTGATTGCTGTTAGGGTTATTTGAATATTCTAGACAACATTCGTTAGCGTTACCTGCTAAACCAAGCACAGCGTTTTCGTTAAGTGCACACTGATATTCAACAGTAACTACGCTACCTGCTTTAACCTCTGTGATTTTCTTTAGGTCTGTGAATACAACCTCAAATGTACAACCGTCTGTACACTCATCTGTAACAACTTCATAATTTTCTGTAATTAGAGTTCCATCAACATATACCTTTACTGATGTTGGGTCAAATGTAAGACCCTCACAATCCTTATCGTGGAAAGCAAAGAAGTATTTCTTGTAGCTGTCATAATTTTGAGCTACTGTACCCTTTAGCTGGAAGTTAATTACATCGCCGATATCGTGGTCAGCTGTATCTTGCCACTCAGTTAGAGTTAGCTCTTTAGAATCGTTAATATCCTTAACCTTTTTCTCTAGTGATGGCTTGTCTGACTTTGGAGCAGTAGTAACATCATTTACAACTTTTAGGATATAAGAAGTGTAAGTATCATCTTTATTTGTAAGTGAATTATCCTGATCCTTTACAAGATAGTAGCCTGCCTCTAGACCTGAGATAACATATTTGCCGTCTGTCATTGTGTTTGTTGATGCACAAGTAGTTGAAAGATATTCTGCAACCTCATTTGCAAATGCTTTTGCTGCATTCTCGTCTGTAAGTGTAGTTGCCTTAGCCTCTGCATCGCCAAATTTTGTTTTACCTTCTTCTGATACACCTGTACCCCATGTAATGTTTGAAAGTACACCGTCGTGAAGGTCACCAGCAAAAATCTGATAAGCCTCATATGTGTGGTTTGGCATATCGTTGTTGATTGTGATTGAATAAGTTGTTTCTGCGAAAGCTGTTACTGTCATAGTTAATGCAACTATAGCAGAAATTGTGATTGCTAATAATTTTTTAGTAAGTTTCATTTTCTTTAATCCTTTCTTAATAAATTTACTTGAAATCATAACATTTCTTGATATCGTGCCACTCATTAAATTTGTACCTATTATATATTCTTTTATTTGCTTAACCTCCTATTCTTACAATATTTTTTATATAAAAGAAGCAATGCTAGTATAATCAAAGACATACCACTAAAGCAAATTAGGTTTGCTCCTTTTCCACCAGTTTCTGGAAGAGTATAGCCTACCCTATTTTTTACAAGCAATACATATTCTCCATTGCTTGAGGCATCAAGTGCCATATCAGGGTTATCAGTAAGAATTCTTCCGTTTTTTATTGTAAATTTAATAGGCTCTTCAAGCTTGTTGTAGCCTTGTGGAGATTTTGTTTCTACAAGATAATAGGCTGTATTCTCTGATAGACCATCAACAGAGATTTTTCCGTTCAGGTCAGTTGTAATTCCGTTAAACACTCTAACACCATAAATATTATCTGTTAGAGGAATTACTGTATCAGCTTGATTATTTGTTTCTCTGTATAAATCAAACACTGCGTTTGAAAGTAGCTTTTCTGTGTTATCAAAGTCAGACTTTCTAAAGCTCATTGCAACAGTTTTTGATTTTTCAGTATTTGTAATTGTAAATAGAAGTTGATTTTCTGTGGCTTCCTGCTCGGTAAACTCGTAAAGCTCAAATGAAGTACCACCATTTGAGATTGCAGAGCCGTGTCCATCTGTAATAGAACCAAATCTATAGTTTGACGCTGTTAGATAACCATTAGAAAAGTTCAATTCTCGTGTATTTATATTTGACGAACTACTATTTGCAGCAAGAAAATATCTTGTTGTGCTAAGAATTACTCTTCTGCTATACAAAGCAAGTGTTCTGTCTGATTTTGCAACATTTGTAAGTTTAAATCCGTTGCCAGATTTTGTTGCTGTCCACATTGATAAACCAGAAGTATTCTTTGCATTGGTTATATCTACTTGGCTTAGCTCTAGCAAATCATTATCTGCATTTGTTTTTGATAACGCTTTACCATTTGATACAATAAGGTATGTTTTGCCGTCTTCAAAGGCTGTTGCTCTTTGCCACAGCTTTTTATTAACTGTAATTTCGTTATTCTGAGCTACTATGTCCGGTGTAAAGCCCTCTATAGCGTCCTCTTGTATGCTATACTCAATGGTATTGCCATTACCATCCTTTAGTGGCAGGTCATTCCATTCGTACGACCAAGCATTATTGTTGTCAAGAATTACAGGCTCGCCATATTGCTTACCGTTAGAGTAAAGTTTTACTGTTACATATTCAGGAATTTCTTCAAGCTGTGCTCCGTCTGAGGATTTCCACTGCTTTGAAGCTACAATTGAAGTTACTTCATCTGACTTTGTATTAGTGATAATAAACTCGTGGTCGTTGCTTGTTGTATATTCCTCGTAAAGCTCATATAAAGCAAAGGCTGTAGCATTTGATGAGCTTGTACTACTGTTTGCATAGCCACTATTCATTGACGACAAATAATATGTGGTATTGTTGTATTTTGCAGAAAGCATATCACCTGAAAATTTAATGGTGTCTGAATATTGGTTTGTATTGGTTGCCTTCTCAAAAAATCTGTATGACCAGCTACTATAAATTACAGCAAGATTATTACCACTTTGCTTATTTTTAAGCTTAAAGCCGTCTGTAGTGTTTGTTGCTGTCCACATAGATGAATATTGTTCTGCTGTAACAGATGTAATATCTATATTAGAAAGCTTTATTTGACCCGAAGTGTTATTACTGCTTGTTAATGCACCATTTGATGACATAAACATATATGTTTTACCATCTTCTATTGTTGACGCTTCTACCCAGCTATAGGTTGGTATTTGATTTTCAACAGCATTATGTATAACCTCTGTATAGTAACCAGGAACAGGTGTTTCTTTTACTGTATAGGTTATCTCCTCTGCAAGAGTCTTTGTTGGTAGATTTTCCCACTTATAAAACCAATTGTTGTCACTGTTTAAAGTAACAGGGTCACCATAAGGCTCATTGTTAGCAAATAAAGTAACATTTACGCTATCTGCCCCCACGTCACCTACCCATTCTTTTTTAACAGTTACGTTTGTTTCTGCACCAAAGCCTATCTGTACGGTGTCGTAATAAGCTGGTGTAAGTGGTTCGGCACCTACCATATTTTGGTATTCATCACTTTGATAAAATACAGGTGAAAGATATGTTTCTGTACTGCTACCATTTAAATCTATCTTTATGTTATTAATATTTTCAGAAACATTATCTAAAGTGATTTCAAAAGATGTCAGACTGTGTGGTACTACAACTGTATTTGAATTAGAGTTGCTATCTGAAATTGTTATATAAGCAGACTCATCATCAGTTAAAGCACGGTTCAGATTTACTTTAACAGTTATAGAATATACACCATCTATATTCTGTTTTATACTTGTAATCTCTTTTGAATCTATATAAAGATTTTCTTTAATGTTGGCTGTTCGTGAGGCTAAATAATCACGAATTGCCTGTGTATCATTTTTAACGCTGTTACCAAACGGTGTGTTGTTAACAAGTGGGTGAAGCACTCTAGAGGTGAGATCCCAATTAACTTCACCTACACAGCCGTAAATATCAGCATTATTTGTAACCTCCCATATTGCCCACTGCGTTGCTATTACAAGCTCTTCAAGTGAACAGGTATCAGATAGTGTGTAGCCTGCATTTCTCATATTTTGTAGAGCTTGCTCAGCAGATATAAACGGATAGGCATTCTGCACAATTGCTGTTAGCTTGAGTTTTTGCTCATCTGTAAATACATTAGTATCAGCTATAGGCATACTATCGTAATATACATCACCATCACCAGATGTATACACATTAATATCTGCACAATATGCAACATCATAGTTTGATTCACTCGTTGCTGTCCAGCCTGATTCAGGAGTTGGTGTCCAGGTATATGATTGCTCCTCTACAGGCACTAACACGAATGTACAGCCTGTAGTTGTTGAGTCTTTATTTTCAAGTGTGTCAAAATATTCAATTTCATAAGGTGGGTATTCATAATACATATATACATCGCTGTATAATCTATCGTGATCACCATTAGGATTAACTGTATCTGATTTTGCTTCACTTTGTACTTTATTCACTGTATTAGGTGCTTTTGTTATTACTTCTTCTGTAGGTGTTTCATCCTTTTGGTTTTGATAACACTCAGCATTGTGGGTATGCTCACTTTCGCTACAAATTAGTGTTTCAGCAAGCTGATAACATTCATCTGTGTGCTTATGAGGCTCTACCTCAGTTTTAGTACAAATAAGTATTTTTTCTTTTTCAATACACTCATCTGAATGCTTGTGACCATCGGTTTCTTCTTTTTCACAGGTTAATTCTTTGTCATCGTTATAGCATTTGTCGCTGTGCTTATGCTCTTCACATTCGGTTAATCCACAAACGATAAGCTCCTTTTCTTCATAGCAATCATCGCTGTGAAGGTATCCTTCAACTTCGGCTATATTACACACCAACGACGGTGTATCAGTATAGCAAGCTTCTGTGTGAATATGCTCGGATATTTTGCAGTTTGTTTTATCTGTCATAGTAATTGCAGGTAATATAAGTGAATATGTTGTGCAAAATACAACTATTGCAGAAAGCACTGCTAATACCTTTAGCCAGCTTCTTTTTCTATAGTGACTTTTAATTAATTGTTTAAAACGCTCTGACAAGCTCAATCGCATAAATATCACATCTTTCGTATTTCATTTTTATTTCTATTACTGTATTATTCCAAATTCGCTTAGTGGCCAGCAAGAGAATACTATTTTTCCTACTAGTTGCTCCTGTGATACAGCACCAACCAAGGTACTTCTTGAATCTACTGAAACTGAACGATGGTCGCCCATCATAAAGTATTTTTCATCTGGTACTTGATATGGTAGCTCTATGTCGCAATTACCTAACGCTTTTTCTGTAACATAAGGTTCGCTAATTGGATTACCATTTACAAATACTGTTCCGTCTTCGTCTATATCTACCCAATCGCCAGAAACTGCAATTACTCTTTTTACCAGCATCTTGTTGTTATAGTAGAAAGCACAAATATCATTACGCCTTACTTCTGAGCCTTTAATGGATAGTACGATTTGACCATCGTTCAGTGTTGGTGTCATTGACGAACCATATATCTGTAATACGGGCAACCAAAGAGTTGCAACCAAAACAGCTATAGCAGCTACTGTTATCAGCATAAATATTGTGCTTCTAATTACTACACGCTTTTTAAGCTTGTGTTTCTGTCGGTGTAGTTCTGCTTTAAATAATTCAGCATCAATTTCACGAATGTTTATTTTCTGCTTTCTTTTCATAATTAATATATCCTTATATCATTTTTATAACCTCTTTTAAAGCTTCGTTATCCTTTGATAAATCAAGAATTTTGTTGTATACAGAATCTCGATAGCTATTAGCTTGCTGTATGATTTTGTCGGCTTCGTCATTAGCTTGCTTAATAATGCTTGCTGCTTGATTTTCTGCCTGTGAAATCAGCTTTTTCGCTTCGTCTTCTGCTTGTTTACGTGCATTTTCTTCGATTTCCTTTTTGTTATCATTAAGTTTTTTTATATTGTCAAGATATTGTGTAGCAGCTTCTTCTGCAGCAGTAAATACACCACTTAATTGTAAGGCTGCTTGTGCAATAGAACCTGCTTCTGTTATTGTAATGTCTTTATTATTAAGCTTATTTGTTAGCTCCTCTTTTTTTTGGATAAGCTCAAGGTTTTCGTTATTTAAATCGACTATAATTTGCAATAAATCAACTCGACTTAATTTTCTTAATTCTTTCTCTGTCATTATTATTCTGAGTAAATCAGTTTTCTCTCCTTGTAGTTTATTTTAACAAAATACATAGAACAATAAAGCACTAAATACCACCTTATAATATAATAATACATATTTTTCATATTGATATTATTAGAAGTATGTTGAATGTTTTTCTAATATTCTTGTTAAAAT
>JAZSEI010000007.1:0-3707 GCA_045531635.1 Acutalibacteraceae bacterium | reverse complement strand
ACGCCTTTTGGGTTGGTGGAATTATTTGCGTTATTGGTCAGATTCTTATTGATAAAACAAAACTTACACCAGCAAGAATACTTGTAAGCTTTGTTGTGCTTGGTGTTGTACTTACAGGTATAGGTGTATATAAACCAATTGTAGAGTATGCTGGTGCTGGTGCTACCGTACCACTTAGTGGGTTTGGCTTTACAATGGCACAGGGTGTAAAGGAAGCTATAGATCAGGAGGGTCCAATAGGTATAATAAAGGGTGGTTTAGAATCTGCCGCTGCTGGTATATCTGCTGCAGTTGTATTCGGTTTAATATTTTCACTTATTACAAAGCAAAGAGATAAAAGCTAGCAATTACCTAATGAATGATTTTTTAATTATAATAAGCACACCAGTAACATTAACTTTGTATAGGAGGTTTTTACTTTGAGAGTAAGAACAAAGGTGCGATTAATAAGCTTTATTACGGCATCTGTTTTAATAATATTAGGTGCTGGTGTAACAGGCTATAATCTTGCCAACACCTATAAATCCACCATTCAATATGTTTATCAAAGGTCGCTTGCTGAGCTTTCTGACTATTTCACCTCGATAAAAGCAACACTTACAAAGGGTGTGTATGCAAATACTCCCCCACAGCAATATGGTCTTGCTTCTAAACTTATGGTAGAAGCAGAAAGTGCCAAAAATGCACTTAGTCAGCTACCTATTTCTCAAAGTGAAAGCGAGGCTGTGCAAAAATATCTTACACAGGTTTCTGATTTTGCATCATTTTCGATTGGCATGCTGTCACGAAATGAAGCTCTTAGCAAGGATAATTTAGACGCTATGCAAAAGCTTTTAGAATATGCCGACGTTGTTACACCACAAATAGAGCGATTATCTGCATACTTTGGTGATGGAAGCAAAGACATAGGCAAGGCTCTTACACTTAACGGAAATATTATTCAGCATAATTCTGATGAAGAAAAAACAGAATTTAATAACAGCTTTCTAACAATAAGCGAAAGCTTTGCTGACTACCCTACGCTAATATATGATGGTCCTTTTGCAGATAGTGTTCAGAATAAAACACCAAAGCAAACCTCAAACGCACAAGAATGTACTGTTAATCAGGCTAAAGAAGCTTTAGCAAAATTTTCTGGAATTTCAGTAGATTTTTTTAAATACCACGAAACACGAAACTGTACATTGCCTGTATATGTTTTTGTTGGTGAAGGATTTTATGGCACTGTAACAGTCAAGGGCTGTTATATATGCGAGATGTATTTTACCCCAACAATAGATAATAGCTCTAACAACACCACTACAAATATAGATTACGAAACGGCATTACAACTTGCAAATGATTTTTTTAAGAAAAACAAGATAAATAGTATGGAAGAAAATTACTATATACTAGAAAACAATATATATCAGCTTAATTTTGCATACAAAGAAAATCAGACCACCTGCTACGGAGATTTAATAAAGGTAGGCGTGTCTGCTATAGACGGAAGTATTGTAAGCTATAATGCTCAAAATTATATTATGAACCACTATGAAAGAAATATATCCAGTATGCCACTTACAAAGCAGGAGGCTCAAAAAAGTGTAAGCAAAGAGCTTACTGTTGTAAAAAGCAAAAAAGCTCTTATCCCACTTCCAAACGGTAAAGAGGTGCATTGCTATGAATTTACCTGTACAGGCAAAAATGACGAAAATGTTCTTGTATATATAAACGGAGAAACAGCGCTTGAAGAGCAAATTTTTATTCTATTACAAAACAATAATGGTAGCTTAGTTATATAAGATAATCGCTAATTGTCCCTGTTTTTACAAATAAATTTATATTATACTAATAAACCTCTAAAAACAGCAAAAACTAAAGTCATACTGATTTATAAGGGGTTTTATTAATATGGATATACGAGAAGAAGCCTTGCAAAAGCATTATGAGTGGAGGGGTAAAATAGAGGTTAAGGCTGTACCACAGCTTAAAACGCCTTATGACCTTGCCCTTGCATATACACCAGGAGTTGCCGAGCCTTGTATGGCTATTCACAACGATTATAAAAAATCCTTTGAGCTTACAAGACGGGGAAATTTAGTTGCAGTTATATCAGACGGAACAGCAGTTTTGGGACTAGGGGATATTGGTGCAGAAGCAGGTATGCCTGTTATGGAGGGTAAATGTGCATTATTCAAAGAATTTGCAGATGTTGACGCTATTCCCATTTGCATACGCTCAAAGGATGTTGACGAGCTTGTAAGAACAATATATCTCATATCTGGTAGCTTTGGTGGCATAAATCTGGAGGATATATCTGCTCCAAGGTGCTTTGAAATTGAAAAAAAGCTAAAAGAAATCTGCGACATTCCTATATTTCACGACGACCAGCACGGCACAGCAATCGTAACTGTTGCTGGAGTAATAAACGCAATGCGACTTGTAAAAAAGCAGATTAATAATGTTACTGCTGTAATAAATGGTGCTGGCTCAGCAGGTATTGCAATTGCAAAGCATCTACTTCGTTTAGGTATTGGAGATATAATACTGCTTGACTCAAAGGGGATTCTTAACGAAGAAAACCCAAGCATTAATGCAGAAAAGCTAGAAATGTGCAAGCTAACAAATAAAAACAAGATTAAAGGAACTCTGAAGGACGCTATAAAGGGTGCTGATTTATTTATAGGTGTGTCTGCTCCTAATGTGCTTAAAGAGGATATGGTACGCTCTATGAACAGCGACGCTGTTGTATTTGCACTATCTAACCCTATTCCAGAAATTATGCCCGACATCGCCAAAAAGGCTGGTGCAAGAGTTGTGGGCACAGGACGTTCTGACTTTGCTAATCAAATCAACAACGTGCTTGCTTTCCCTGGTATTTTTAAGGGTGCATTTGAATGTAGAGCAAGCGAAATAAACGAGCAAATGAACACTGCTGCTTCTTACGCAATAGCAAGCCTAGTAAATGACGAACAACTGTCTGAAAATCATATTCTACCCGATGTACTCGACAAAAGACTAAGTCGTACAGTTGCAAACGCAGTAATAAAAGCAGCCAGAGAATCTGGCGTTGCTTCTGATTAATACAAAAAATCCGTTGGCACAGCTTTGTATAAGCAATATGCCAACGGATTTTATCACATATATTAAATTTAATATTACATAAAATCATGTTATTCATATAAAATTTATAGCACCCCTACAAGTTTATCACAATTTAGTTCATTAGTATCCTCAATGCATAATTAGTTATATAACAGCTTTCGATTATTATTTTAAGAACGAAAAAACCACCCTATCGGGTGGTTAAATTGTGTTGGCGTCTTCCTATTTTTCCAGGCCGTTGCCAGCCAAGTATTTTCGGCACTACTGAGCTTAACTTCTGTGTTCGGGATGGGAACAGGTGGACCCTCAGCGTCATCAACACCAACTATTAATATTGCCGTTTTAAACGGCTAATTAAAACCAAACATATCGTTTGGACTAGAGGCATACTTCATACACCCTGAAAACTGAATAAAGAATTGCATTTTTGCGAATTTCAAATGCTAGAACCTCATGCAACCAAATCTTTGATTTGATTGTTTTTATGGTCAAGCTTCCGACCTATTAGTACTGCCAAGCTTAATGCCTCACGACACTTACACACGCAGCCTATCAACCTCGTAGTCTACAAGGGGTCTAGAGATATCTAATCTTGGAGCCGGCTTCACGCTTAGATGCTT
>JAZSEI010000120.1:0-8083 GCA_045531635.1 Acutalibacteraceae bacterium | reverse complement strand
TCAAAAAAAGAGGTACTGTTATGAATAATTCTATCTTTAAAAAGCTATCATACGGAATGTATGCTATAGGCGTAAAATCAGAAGAGAAGCTTTCGGCTTGTATTGTAAACACAGTTTTTCAAATAAGCTCAAAGCCTGCTGTTATTGCAGTAAGTGTAAATAATACTTGCTACACTTCTCAGCAAATTGAAAAAACAGGTAAGTTTGCTGTTACTGTATTAAACACAGACACACCAAGGTCAGTATTTACTGCTTTGGGCTTTGCAAGTGGCTTTGATAAAGACAAGCTTGCAGATGTACCACATACAGTTGTAGAAAATTTACCTGTAATTACACAGGGAAGATGTGGTTATCTTATTTGTAGGGTTACAGATAAGGTTATAGTATCTGACCATACAGTATACTTTGCAGAGGTAGTTGCAACAAGTGACGAAACAGAGGGCGAGCCAATGACCTATGATTATTACCACAAGGTAATAAAGGGCTCTGCACCACCAAAAGCACCAACCTATATAGAAGAAGCTCCATCAGCTGAGAAAAAATATGTATGTAGTATTTGTGGGTATGTTTATGATGGAGAAATTCCTTTTGAGGAATTACCAGACGACTGGACTTGTCCTATCTGCAAAATGCCAAAAAGTAAATTTGACCTTAAATAAAAGTAAATATTACGCACTTATTAAGCACATTTCTGCAAAATAGAGATGTGCTTTTTGCGTTTTTTGCTGTTGAATTATAAACACATTAACAGTATAATGCTTAATACAGTTTGTTTTTGAGGTGTAGAAATGATGGTAAATTTATATCAACAATTGCTCTGTAAGTTTTATAACACGCCACTATACAATATTGTTACGGATGGTTTAGTTTATAACAGAAGACGATTCAGAAGACACAGAAATTATAATAGACATAATAGTAGTTTCGAAATAACTGCCGAAGGTTTAATAGTGTTTATTGCAATTCTTTTGGTTGGTGCTTGGCTGTTTTTTTCTAGATATTTTTCAAAAACATTACGTTACATAATTGCAGGAATACCAGCTATTACGGCTGTAGTTTTATTTCCGTTTGTAATAAGCAACTTTAAAATTATATTGCTAGTTGCTGCAGGAAGTATTGCTGGATTATTTATATATCAACACGTAACAAATTCAGACCCAGATTATGAGGGCTCATTTGTAATGGCTGCTTTACCAGATTACTTATTTACATCAGGTATAATTACAACAGCTGTTGAAATTCTTTTTCTACTAAATTCATAAATATTTAAAAGGTGTACTGACTAAGGTACACCTTTTTATGTTTACGGTATATCTCTTTTATAATTCATTTATAATTCGACCTTTTTTATAACCAACTTGTAATATAATAAAATTACTTTCGGCTTTACACTTATAGTAAATAGAAAAAACTATTTGGTAAAAATTGGCATAATATATTGACATAGATCTTTTGTTTATGCTATCATTTTTAAGTTGTTATTATGAGTTAGGGTTGATATGGTTTATATTTTAAGGATGGTGTTATTAAATGACAATAGAAGGATTTTATGAAGAAGTTGACGGAAGTTTTAGTGAAATTCATTCTCGAATTTCAAGTGAAGAGCGTATAAGAAAATACCTTTATATTTTCTTGCAGGATAAAACCTTTACGAATCTTTGCTTTCAGATTAATGCAAATAACACACAAAAAGCTTTCATATATGCACACACATTAAAAGGTCTTTCGCAAAATTTAAGCTTAACTTCGCTTTATATGCAATCACTGCTTGTAACCAAAGCTTTAAGAAATAACAATCTAAAAAAAGCGATCCTATTTTTACCTAAGCTTGGTGAGGAATACTCAAAAGTAATTGTTGCTATAAAAAAGCTACAAAAAGACGAGCTTGCAGGTGTTAAGTGAGTGATATGTTAATACTAAATACCATTTAAAATATAGAAATCCTTTAGGCATATTTTGCACTACACTTCATACTGCGTTCTCGCAAGGCGATAGCCTTGCTGTGGGTCAGTATTCGTTCAGCACAAAATCTGCTCAGAATTCTTTTACTAATTTAAATGGTGTTTAGTATAATTTTCTTCGAAAACTATATAAAGCATTAGTCTGACAGATAAAAAAGCTTCAAACCTGTTTTTGCAGATTTGAAGCTTTTTGTTTATTATATAATTATTTGTGATATAAACGATTATTTTCATAGATTGGTTCACAGCTTACATTTATACCCAAGCGTCTTAAATTTAGTTCATCCTCTTCGCTTAGAATAACAGTAAAGTGTGCATCACTTCCCTTTAGATTTTCAAGCTGTTCAATTGCAGATTTAGCAACAGGGTCATTTAAAGCAGAAATTGTAAGTGCAATTAGAACCTCATCTGTGTGCAAACGAGGGTTTTTATGCTTTAAATACTGTGTTTTTAAATTACAAATAGGCTCAAGCACATTTGACGATATTAAATCAAGCTTATCATCAATGCCCCCCAATACCTTTAATGAGTTTAGTAGCATAGCAGATGCAGCACCAAGAGTATCAGAGGTTTTTCCAGTTACAACATGACCATCTGGCAATACAATAGCACCAGCAGGAGCACCTGTAGTTTCAGCCTTTAATAGAGAAGCTGAAATAGCAGGGAAGATGTCGGTAGTTATTTTAGCCTTGTTCATCAAAATTTCAAGCTTAGTAACCTCATTTTCGTTATTACTTTTACCACGGTAACGCTTAACACAGGCTGCATAATAACGGCGTAGAATTTCCATTTTTGAAGCAGTACGGCAAGCTTCGTCATCAACAATACAGTTGCCTACCATATTTACGCCCATATCAGTTGGAGAACTATAAGGAGATGTACCCTGTATTCTTTCAAACATAGTGTTAAGTACAGGGAAAATTTCAACATCTCTGTTGTAATTGACAGCAGTTTTTCCATAAGCCTCTAAGTGGAATGGGTCTATCATATTAACATCATTTAAATCAGCAGTAGCAGCCTCATAAGCGAGGTTTACTGGGTGCTTTAAAGGTAGGTTCCAAATTGGGAAGGTCTCAAACTTTGCATATCCAGCAGTAACACCTCTTTTGTGGTCATGATATAGCTGACTTAAGCATGTAGCCATTTTACCACTACCAGGACCTGGTGCAGTTACTACAATTAAAGAACGTTTTGTTTCGATATATTCATTTTTGCCCAAGCCTTCTTCGCTTACAATGTGCTTTACATCAGAAGGATAACCTGCAATAGGGTAATGACGATAACAACGCACACCTAATGTTGTAAGTTGTTTTAAAAAGGCGTTTGCTGATGGCTGGTTATTGTAGCAGGTTAGAACAACACTTCCTACATAAATATCCATTTCTCTAAAGGTATCTATCAAACGAAGTACATCATTATCGTAAGTAATACCCAAATCACCACGCACTTTATTTTTTTCAATGTCAGCTGCATTAATAGCAATTACTATTTCTACATCATCTTTTAGCTGTTGTAGCATTTTTATTTTGCTGTCAGGTGCAAAACCTGGTAAAACTCTTGAAGCATGGTAATCATCAAAAAGCTTACCACCAAACTCAAGATATAGCTTGCCACCAAATTCAGCTATACGCTTACGAATTTGCTCTGACTGCATAATTAAATATTTTTGATTATCAAAACCGATAGGCTTCATTTTATTTCCTCCTAGCGTGTTATTTGATTAGTATAACACATTTAAAGAAGAAATAAAAGTATTTACAAAAATAATATCCTAATTTACTTTAAATAAGCTGTAAAAAATTAGCAAATAAAATAATTACAAAATTTACTTTTTAGGCAAGAAATATTTTACTTAATATATTGACAAACAAGGTAATAAAAGCTAGAATATTTATATAGGTTGATTACTTATATGTACATATTATATAAGACTTTTGCTTTTTGTATGTGACTATAAAAATCAATAATATCTTAAATAAATTATGAAAATTGGAGGTTCTTTTTTATGAACAAAAATGCAGATAATAAGTCAAGTATGGCTTTAGGTGTGGTAGCTTTTCTAGTGATTATTGCTATTGTAGTTGCTTTGTTTTCGATTAGTGCAACCAAAAATGGTGGTAGCCCAGTAAAGCCAGGTAATGAGGTAGTAGCAACAGAAGCAACAGAGGCATAAGCTGAAATAATATTATTATTTTAAGCTGTTACTGGTAACTTAATTATGCTTTAAATACTATTAATTTTTATCCATTAATTAAGTAAAAAACGGAGAGGTTTTTATGAATAACAAAGTGAATGAAAATAAAAAATCTAGTTTGGTTTTAGGTATGGTTGCCTTTGCCATAATTGTAGCAATAATAGTTGTGATGTTTTCAATTAGTGCTAATAAAAATGGTGGTAGTCCAGTAAGACCAGAACTAGAGGTTGCTGCAACAGAAGTTGCTACAGAGGCACCTAAAAATGATGATAATAATGATACTTCTTCAAGCTCATCTGACGACACAACTGATGAAGAACCAGTAGAGGATGAGGAACCAGCTGAGGACGAAGAGCCAGTAGAGGATGAGGAACCAGCAGATGAAGAGGGCATAGTTGAGTGTCCTAACTGTAATACAATGGTTGCAAGCCTAGAGAAATTCAATCCAACAGAGGATTCTGAATTTAAAAAGCTATGGTGTGCTGATTGTCATGCAGGTGTAGAAGACGGTTCAATCACAGTAGATGATATTGACTTTAGTGGCGATGTTGACTGTGACGATTGTGGAGAAACATTCTCAAAGGTTGGAGATAAGAATTCTATCAAAAACAACGGTGTGTGTGATGACTGCTACCAGTCATATAAAACCACAATGCAAGAAAATGGTGTAGAGGTTTATTAATCCTCCATTATAATAATTGTCATAAACAGAAGTTACCCTTGGTAGCTTCTGTTTTTTGCAGTTTTTATTAGTTTAAAATATTTATACATTTACACAATTTTTTAACTGTGGTATAATTTATAGTAATCTATTTATATAACAAAATAAATTAAATATTAAGGGTGAAATAAATGAATAAAATAGGTTTTATTGGTGCAGGTAATATGGCAACTGCAATCATAAAAGGTATGCTTAGTAATAATGTAGCAAATGCAAGCGATATTTATGTGTTTGACCTTGATAAAGAAAAGCTACAGCTTATGAGAAGTCAGGGTATTAATACCTGCGAGAATGCAAATTCAGTAGTAGAAAACAGTCATTTTGTTGTTTTAGCAGTAAAGCCTCAGAATTATCAAGAGGTTTTAGAGGGAATAAAAGATACTGTTACAGAAAATACAGTTATGGTTTCTATTGCAGCAGGTATTTCTATAGGCTATGTAACCACTACTTTAGACAAAATGTGTCCTTGTGTGCGTGTTATGCCTAACACACCATTGTTGCTTGGTTGTGGTGCTACTGCATTATGTCCTTCTGATAATATTTCAAAAGAGGATTTTGATGTTGTAAAAGATATGTTTGCAACATCTGGTGTATGTCAGGTTTTACCAGAAAGCCAAATGAATACAATAATTTCTGTAAATGGTAGTAGCCCTGCGTATGTATATCTATTTGCAAAGGCTATGTGTGACTATGCAACCGAGCAGGGTATTTCTGCCGATGTTGCAATGGATTTAATATGTGCAACCCTAAAGGGCAGTGCAAAAATGCTAATGGAATCAGGCGATACACCTGATGTACTGATTAAAAAGGTTTCTTCACCAGGTGGTACAACTCTTGCTGCATTAGATGTTCTTGATAAAGGTGATTTTTACCAGAATATAAAAGACGCTATGCAAGCGTGTACAAAAAGAGCCGACGAGCTAGGAAGATAATAGCAAATACCATTTAAAATTCGGGAATATTAAATGTAAATTTTGTACTGCACTTTATATTGCTACATTAAAGGTAACAGCCTTTTAATGGTTCAGTACAAAATTTCTTTATAAATCTTTTGCTGATTTTAAACATTATTTAGTATAGCATATAATAATTCAGCCTCACATATAATTTCCTAAAAGAAATTATACGGGAGGTTAAATATGAAGGGTATTTTATTCTCTGCAAGAAAAAGCAGAATATGCTTAAAAAGAAAAGATATAGTTTATTTTTGTCATCAACATGGTGCTAATTACTTATTGTTGCTTTCGGTTGCAGTAGGGTTGATTTTGGGTGCAGTTTGTGCAGGTAAAGCTGATAAATCGCTTATAGACTCACTTGATATTGTTTTTACATCTGACTTCACGCTTAGATGTAACCAAACCCTGTTATCATCATTTATGGCAGGATTAACAGCAAATTTTATATTTTTTACAGCAGTATTTTTACTAGGCTTGTCAGTATGGGGGAGCTTGGGTGTACCGATTATCATAGCTTTTAAAGGATTTGGTATGGGTATTACAGGTGGTTATCTGTATAGCTGTTACAGCTTTTCGGGGGTAGGATTTTTTCTTTTGATTATGCTTTTGGGTTGTATTATTTCAACACTCGCACTTATTTTTCAAGGCAAGCTTGCAATAGCATTTGCAAATAATTTATTTGCTAGGGTGCGTGGCGTAGCATATAATCAAGAAAACACCTTGTATAAATATATAGTTAATAATAGCTTTATTTTAATTGTTTTATCTGTAAGTGCAATGGTAGATGCTGTTTTAAATTTTTTGTTTGTAGGAATATTTACCTTTTCATAAATAAAAAATAAGGATAATAAATTGTTATGAGTACACAAAAAGAAAGACTAGGCTTTTTTAAGCTGTATTTTAAAAATTTTAAGTCGATGTTTGTAGGTAATATTTTATTTTCAGTACCTTTGGTTATTGCTTCAACAATAATATATCTGTTGGCAATGGCAATTAACCAAACAACTAATCTGTGGTTTTTGGCACTTGTTATAATTTTGGTATATCCATTCTATTCAGGTGTTACACAAATAACTAAGGATATAGTAAAGGGAGGAAAAGACACTATAAAGCCATTTCAAGCATTTAAAAAGGGTATAAAAAACAATATAAAATATTTTGCCTTGTATGGTGTTTTTATATATTTATCTGTAATTATTTCTTATTACAGCATTTCTTTATACTTAAGCTTTGCGTCAAAAAGTTGGATATTTTATATACCTGCATTTATCGCATTGCTAATATCATTATTTTTGCTGTTTATGTCTTTTTCGTTGCCTATCCTTACAGTAACGCTAGAATTAAAGCTAAAGCATTACATAAAAAATGCTGCTTTAATGTCATTTGGTGAGATACTAATGAATTTTTATGTAGCAGTAACAACATTTGTTTTGATATCTGCATGCTTATCACTATCGCTATATACAGGTAATCCAATAGCAGGCGTTATTGTACTGATAATTGCTGTTTTACTTATATTACCAACTGGTATTTCATATTGCTCTGTATACAGACTTTACCCTAGAATGGAAAGACTTTTTGAGCTTGAACCAAAAGAGGAAGAAAAAAGCTTCCCTACAATGCCAGTACCGGTTCCAACAGATGATGAAGGAAATCCAATTAATCTCAATAGTGGAAATGATTCAGAAGGATATGTATTTGTAAACGGTAGAATGATAAAAAAATCACTTGCAAATACCATTGAATATATAGACGAAAGCGATTAATGTTTAGTATACGATTAATGTTTAGTATAAATGTAAAAGCCTTGCAACACTGCTACATTTACAGTGTCGCAAGGCTTTTTTACTGTTAGATAATAAAATTTAAAGTGCATTAATGCGTATCTTTGGTTCCTTTTTTGAAAGAAACAAAATACAGTACAATGCAAACAATAAAATATATTGCAGATATTCCCACAAAGCTCCAACCAATCAAGCTTGCACACTTTGTTTCAATAAGCATAGCAATACCAATAATACACAAAAGAAATATAACACAGGTTAAAATGGTAACGGTAACTTTAATTAATTTTGCTTTCCTTTTAGTCATCTTATCTTCAGGTATAAGTGATGTTACCATTTCTATAATCACTTCACCAAAAATCTCTATAAATAATTCAATTATATCATCAATCATTATTCATCTACCTCAATTATGTTATAATAATTTTATTATAATTATAGATTATCATAAAATCAAGTTGTATTCT
>JAZSEI010000057.1:0-14501 GCA_045531635.1 Acutalibacteraceae bacterium | reverse complement strand
AAAATCTAAGCTTGCAATAAAAGCAAGTAAGACACAGACGCATTATATGCGTCCCATATAAAAAACACTTTAAATCAATACAAACCAATTTTAAGTAATAAAACTATAGTTTTAAATAGTAATCCCCAGAGTGCAACTCTGACCGAAAAATTCCAATTTATAGCTCTACTGCAAAATATTCTTTAAACTCCTCAACTGGCTCAACCTCTCCACAGGTTGCATCGGCTAATTCTTTTGTCAGCTTATTAAAGCCATCTTGAGTTATATGGAACGAAAGCTCTACATCTGTGCCAAATACACTATCATCAACTGTGCCACCACATTGTGCCACAAGTGCTGACACCTTGCCGTATTGATTATAATTACACCCAAGCGTACACATAAGGCATTGCTCCATTTTTATTATATGAGAAGCCTCTGTGGCAAGCTTAGCACTATGTGAGTATGCTCTAACCAAGCCACCAGTACCAAGTAGCACACCACCAAAATATCGTGTTACAACAACCACCAGGTCGGTTAGCTCTCCCTTAACAAGCACATCTAACACTGGCATACCTGCTGTACCCTGTGGCTCACCGTCGTCAGAATATCTTTTTATCTGACCCTCTCTAAGGCTATAGGCATACACATTGTGCCTTGCGTCCCAATGCTTTGATTTTATTCTGTTTATAAACTCAAGTGCCTCTTCTTCGGTAGTAACTGGCTTGCAATAGCCTATAAAGCGTGAACGCTTTTCTACAAATTCGTCGCTTGCCTCTTGCTGTACAGTTTTATAGCTTGTAGACATACAGCCTATACCCTCCTTTAAATTTATATTTTTTATATAAAACAAAGTAAGCGACACAAGCTGTGCTGTGTCGCTTAATAAACAATAGTTGATTATTTGTTTGTGATACCAAAACGCTTGTTAAATCTGTCAACACGTCCACCTGTATCAACAAGCTTCTGCTTTCCTGTAAAGAAAGGATGACACTTTGAGCAAATTTCAACACGAATGTTTTCCTTTGTTGAACCTGTTTCGATTACGTTGCCACAAGCACAAGTGATTGTTGTCTGCTTGTAATTAGGATGTAGACCCTCTTTCATTGTTGTTTCACCTCTTTCGGTTTTTCCAATCATAGTAACATTAGAATTGTAACATATACTTTTACAAATTGCAAGAGTTTTTTAAGATTTTTTACTTATGTATACAACAAAAAATCTTACTTATTTAATATTTCTTTTATGGTATTGCAATAAAGCTGTGGGTTATCCATAAATGGGCTATGACCTGTATTTTTAAGCATATAAAAACCCTTATCTGGTGCAGTTATTTTATCATAATATTGCTTAACATCATTCTGGCATACACCATAATCTGAGTCACCGGCAATATAATACACAGGCACATCGTAGCTTTCTGACAGCTGTGAAATATCAAAGCCAAAGAACGCATACTCCAGAATTGCTTTATTATCATCAAAAAACTTTTTCATATCCATTTGTGTCATAAACCATTTTATATCAGTCAGGTTCATATCAGGTGATGTTATACCTGTCCACATTTGCCCCATACCAGACATTTCTCCACTGCTCTTTATATACTTAGCACTCAGATTAACAAGCTGTAATATGTCATCTACCGACATATCATTGTAATTACTTACCTTTTCCATACGCTTGGCAAGCTCTGTAAGAGTTTTTTCATCCTCTGTGCCCTTTATCTTGTCTGTCTTTAAAGCGTCGTATGCAACATTTATTTTATTCTTATAAAGGTTTGTTATCTGACTTATACCAATATAACAGTCAACCTTTTCTGGATATTTCTGAACATAAATACTGCCCAGCACAGTACCCCATGAATGACCTGCAATAATTACCTTGTCTTTACCAAAGCGATTTTTTGCATACTCTACAATACCGTCAAGGTCAGCAATAAGAGTATTCACATCTGCGTCACGAGATTCTCCGTTTTCATAGTAGGTTCTGCCACTGCCACGCTGGTCGTAGTTTATAATAGTAAGATCTGATTCAAGATCCTTTTGATAGTAAGCAGAAACATACCCCATAGGGCTTGCAGGACCACCATGTATAAAGATCATTACAGGATTGTCTGTATTTTCTCCTCTTATCTGAATGTACTGCTGTATACCGTTTACATCAATATAGGTTGACTCCTGAATACCCTTTTCGGTAGAGATTGAATTTTTAATGCTGTTTACTATTCTAAAACCAAAAATAATTATAACAGGCAAAATTACCAGTATTAAAATTACAATTAAAATAACTCTCATAGCTTTTTTTATTTTAACATTCACCTTTTACAGGCAACTTAAAGCTTAATACCAAACTGCTCAATTTTAGGGATAAGACCTATTCTTGGCTTGTCAGGGTCTGGTAGCTGTGGGAAGTCGTAAGCTGGGTAGTCGTTACCCTCTACAATTGCAGGGCCATTTGGTGTAAGGCATACATCCCAGCCAACATATCTGAACTCTGGAATAACCATAGCAGCCTTTTTAACCATATCCTTTACTTCGTCCATAAATGGTAACTTATAGCCTACAAACTTAATGCCTGTTGCTGGGTGAGCGTCATAATTAACAAGTGCTGATGTATGACCCTGACCGATAATTTCGCCCTTATCCAAGTCAAAATGACAAGCAAGACCACCATTCTCTAGGTTATCAACAAAGCCACCATTATTACCCATTTTGAACACAGCGTATAGAATATGAGCCTCGCCGTTATTTACAAGAGTAACTACACGCAAGCAGTTAAGTGAATGTGGGTAAATTTCGGCAGCCTGTGGATGCTGTACAATAACCTCTTCTATAACGCCAAAGTTTTTCTCTGGATTTGTTATGTACTTCCAAAGCTCTTTTGTGTCTGCAAAATCAGCAACCTTTATTTTCTCGATACCCTTACCACTTTCGCCGATATATGGCTTTGCAAAGAAATACTCCTTACCCTGCACAAACTTTGCAAATCTATCGTAGTCAATCTTTGCAACGTCAAGAATTTCTCTGCCCATAAAATCTGCAAACTTCTCGTCAAAAAGATTTTTCTCGTCGAAAATATGAGAATATCTTAAATCGTTAAGAGTTGTAACAAGCTTTTTATTCTTCATACGAGTAAGGTATGTTTTTCTCTCTTTTGCGTTCATATTGTAAAACTCAAAGATTATATAATCGTTATAGCCTGCACCATATTTTAGTGTACAGCCTATCATATCAAAGAACAAGCCAACCTTATTTTTACCTGTTTTTTCGTGGATAAGGTCAATCTTCTCGAACATTTTTTTGAATTTTGCACCACTTAAAACTCTTGCTATATACTTAATATTCATATTTTCGCTCCTTCTGATATTAATAATTATAATTTTAAAAATCTTATGCTTTCAAAAAACAAGGCAGAGGGTTGCCTCTGCCTTATTATACTTCTAAAAATTATTACTTTAACTCTGCAAGGCAGTCCTCAACTGCAGCCTTTAGCTTTGCAAGACCTGCCTGTAGTACCTCTTTTTCTATTACAAGTGGTGGCATAATCTTAACTACTGAGTTTTTTCTGCCTGCACATTCAACAATCAAGCCTCGGTCAAATGCTTTTTCTGTTACTCTTTCGCTTATACCGTCATCAGGAATATTCTCAAACTCAATACCCCAAATCATACCAATACCTCTTATCTGTAAACGGCTGTCTAGAGGAAGTATCTCTTTTTCTAAAAATTCCTTTATAACTTCACCATTCTTCTGTGACTTTTCTTCGATTTTCTCGTTAAGCATAAACTCAAGACCAGCCTTAGCTGCAACAAAAGCAAGCTGGTTGCCTCTGAATGTACCGTTATGCTCGCCTGGTGTCCACTTATCAAGCTCTGGCTTAAACATTGTAAGAGCAAATGGCAAGCCATATCCACCAATTGACTTTGACAATACAAGAATATCTGGCTGAATGTCAGCTCTCTCGAATGAGAAGTAAGTACCTGTTCTTGCACAGCCTACCTGTATATCGTCAATCATTAGAAGAATATCGTTATCGTCACAGAATTTACGCAAACGCTGTAGATATTCAACCTCGAACACCTGAATACCACCCTCAGCCTGTACTGTTTCGATTACAACAGCAGCTGGCTTTTCGATAGCAGAATGATCGTCGTTGATAAGGTTTTGCATATACTCTATTGTGTCAAAATTAGGGTACATATATGGAGCAGGAATATGTGTAACATCGTTAAGCTTAACGCCTGCACCCTTTCTTGCACCTTGGTCAGTTGTAAGAGCAAGTGCACCCAATGTCATACCGTGGAAGCAACCCATAAGAGCAAAAACATTGCTTCTGCCCTTTACTTTTCTTGCAAGCTTTAAAGCAGCCTCTACAGCATTTGTACCTGTTGGACCTGGGAACATAATTTTATAATCTAATCCCCTTGGCTTTAAAATCTTATCTTGCATAAAGCTTATAAACTCACGCTTTGGTGTAGTGTACATATCAAGAGCATGCATAATACCATCACCCTCAAGATATTCAATAAGCTTTGGCTTTATATAGTTATTGTTATGTCCGTAATTTACTGCTCCTGCTCCACAGAAAAAGTCGATATATTCGTTACCCAACTCATCAAAAAGCTTTGAACCCTTTGCCTTTGAAAAAACTGTTGGGAAGTGTCTGCAATATGAGCGAACCTCTGATTCGTGCTGTTCAAAAATTTGAGTATTCAAGACTTACATCCTCTTTCTATTCATCAAATTATTTTGTTCTAATTTTATTCTACTATTACAATCAAATTAGATTTTACCCTTAAAAAAAGGGTTTGTCAAGCAGATATAATTAATATCACATTTAGTACAAAAATAGAATAAATCCTCATATTTTTCGTTGCATTTTGTCTTTAAAAAAATCTGCTAAAAATGCATTTTTAAAGCTTTTTATATTTAGTTGTGGTTGTATGCCAGCCTGTGTATTCTTCGCTAACAGCATATTTGTTTTTGCAAACTGGGCACTGAATTACTCCTGTAGATATATAGCCATCTCTTTTTGAAGGCTCAACAAGTATAAAGCCATGAGAATCAGCAACCATTTCTGCTGTACAGCCAAATGAATCGAATGTCAGATAGCACATACACTCTCTGGTTTGGCTTGTCTTAATAATCTTAATAGCCCTTTCTACAAATCTTTCGTTAGAAATAATTGCTCCACCATAGTTTATCCATGCTGTATAGCTGATAATCTCATCAAGATATGGCACTAATGCTTCTATCAGTGGACGATTTCTTATTACAGAGTTTATCACCTTGTGTGACGCATCTAAAATTTTAGATGGATCTTCAGATAAAAAATTATCAACTATTGTCTTAACATCAATATTTTCTTTTTCAGCTTTACTCATTCTAATCCTCCTGAAAATCCCTATATAAAATTACAATAAACACCATTAGAGCAGTCAGCATTATACCGAACTACTCTATGGTGTTTTTCTGATAAATAATATTATGACTTATTCTTTGATTTTTTTATGATTATAACTATAACCACCAAAACCAATATAGACATTGCAACAGCATAAATAATATATGGTAACATTGACCCTTCCTCTACTGTTATCTCCACTGCACTGCTTTTATCTGCCTCTGTAGCTTTACTTATTCTTTCTGCTACATCAGGTGCAAATACATCCTTTGGCTCATACTCATACAGGCTTGTGTAGCACTTCATCTGGTAATCGTTACCAACAAAGAATACACCACCACCATTTGTTTTATACTGGAATGTACCCTTTTTTGTTTTCCCCTTAGAGATAACCTCAAGCTCGTTAAGCTTTTCTTCTTCATCGCTGATTACTTCAAGCTCAAAGGCTGTTGCGTTGCTGTCTTCTCTACATTCTGTTAAAGCCTTACGATAATCAAAAGGTAGTGTAACAGTAAGCTCTGAGTCTACATCAACCTCTGCACCGTCCTTTACAAACCCTACATCAACACACATTACAGGCATTGCCCAGCCGTTATTTTCTGTTACCCAGCTAACATCATAGCTTGTATAATCTTCTGTGTTACCCTCTGCTTTGTTGTATTCACGTTTATTAATAATATTTACATGGTCGGCAACTGGATAATCTCTATGCATATAAAGCTCTTCATACGGAGAATCTTCAGGCATAGAAACTTTAACGCTATAACGCTCCGAGAGGAACTCCCCATCTACAAGTGAGATTGTTGTGCACAGCTTTACACCCTGTGGCAACATACCAGTTACCTTTATGTTAGTAGCTTCGTCAACCAAGGTTTGCTGTGTAAGCCCTACGTTACTTTCTGTAGTCTCCTTTGTTGTACAGGCTGTACAGGACATTGCACACATCATACCCAATGCAAGTGCAACACCAGCTGTTTTCTTAAATATGTTCTTCATAAATTTAATACCTCAGTTATAAAATAGGTTCCTGTACCTCATCTGTGGTATAAGCCTTAACTGTACTGTTTAAAGCTATATCATCACCAATAAAGAACTGACCTGGTGCTTTTGCTTTAAACTGGAATTTACCCTTTTCGGTAGCATCCTCTGCAATAAGCTCAAGTGTAACAAACTCTTTATTGTTATAGTCATACTGCATTGCAGACGCCTTGCCTATACGGCTACCCTTAATTAAAGCCTGACGGTAATCAAATGGTAATGTAATAGTCAGGTCAGACTCAAAATCAAGAATTTCAAAATCCTTTATAAATGTGATCTGAGCCTCTAATTTACTAGTTTCTCCTGAATATACATAATTTGCCCAGCCTTCCTTATTAAAGGTTATCGAAAATCTGCCGGCATCATAATCAATCTCTCTGTCTATTTCATCACTATAGAAAAATCTTGATATATCAGTTACCTTTGGATAATCCTCTTCAAACTCTCCTCTTTCAAAAGAAAAATTATTGTGTATTCTTGAATCTCCATAGAAGCTTAAGAAAACATCCATTTCTGCATCAACTGGTAGCATACCAGACACCTGTACACCTGTAGTCTGGTCCATAATTGTCTGCTGTGCAAGCTCTATATTTTCAGTTTTTGTAGGCTCTGTTCTACCAGATGATTCTGTGCTGAACATAAATGTGCCAAGCTTATTTGTTTCGAAAACATAGCTACCGTCTATATATTCTGCATTAACATCGTATGCAGTACCATTTTCACAAAATAGCAGATACATACCCTCATCATAAGGAATACTTACCTTTACTGTCTGGTTAAGCTCGGTTTCTGAATATTCAAACACACCGTTTTCATCAGGCTCGTTTACTCTGTAGCCCATAAGAATAGTATAAATATCCTTTATACGGTCATCGGTCATTTCAGTTTTCCATATTGTATCTTTTACTGTAGTTGTATCAAGATAATAATGATTACTGTCTGTAGTTTCTACTGTAATACCAAGGTCATCAACACCATTGTAAGGGCCTGCTTTAATTGTAAAATTGCCATCCTGCTGTACCTTTGTAGAAGCCTCTGTTGCTTTTTCGGTTACATTTTCAGTTGCGTTTTTTGTTGCATTTTCGGTTGCTGTGTTATTGCCACTGTCAGAAGCAGTACATCCTGTTGCCATAACAGCACAAAGCATACTGCAAACAAGCATTACACCAGCTGTTTTCTTAAATATATTTTTCATAATTATAATAACCTTTCTTATTGTATAGTTTTTAAATAAACTTATTTATTCGTAGTGATCATCATAAAAATCCATAAGTCCATCTATATTTGATTCTCCACCCATAAAGAAAATACCAGAGTTTTTAATTTTAAACTGGAACATACCCTTAGCTGTATCCTCAGCAGGTACAATCTCGATATCTACAAATTCTTTTTTATCATAATCATACTGTTTAACTACAGCCTCATCTGTAATACCACCTGTAACTAAGCCTCTGCGATAATTAAACGGCATTGTAACTATAAGATCAGACTCAGACTTAAAATCAAGAATTTCAGAATCCTTTACAATGTAAACCTCGGTAAAAATCATACCTCCAGCTGTACCTTCCCATTCTGTCCAGCCCTTGTTGTTCATTATTTTTGCAATATTTGTGGTTTTTCTATCTGTCTGGTACGCTTCGTAATCGCCTATAGGACTTGTAAATCTAGGGAAATCTCCCTCCAAAGAGTATGGGCTGTCAAATCTGTCGTATAGGTCTACTGTACTAAGAACATCTGCTGTTACCAATACCTTTGCACCAACTGGTAGCATACCAGTAACCTCTACACCTGTAACGCTGTCAACCAATGTTTGCTGTGCAAGCTCTAAATCTGCAGAAGCAGAGCTTGTTGTTGAGCTTTCTACTGTACTTTTATCATCAGCAGAGCTGGTTGTTGAGCTTGCTACAGTGTTTGTAGCGTCAGTGTTTTTAGTGTCAGTATTTGAACTCTCTTGACCACAGCCTGTTGCCATAACAGCCAAAAGCATACTAGAGGCAAGCATAACGCCTGCTGTTTTCTTAAATATATTTTTCATAATTTATTTCCTCGTTTTCTGTTTTGGTATAAAATCACGCTTACTCTTCGTAAGTGTAAAATCCCTTTATGCTGTCTATTCCATCTTTTGTACTGATAAAGAAACGACCAGGAGTTTTTGTTTTAAACTGGAACATACCCTTAGGTGTGTTTTCTGCTGACACAGCTGTAATATCTACAAACTCCTTAGTATCATAATCATACTGTACAATCACAGGCTCTCCTGTAAGACCACCTGTAACCATACCACGACGATAATTAAATGGTAGTGTAACTGTCAGGTCAGACTCAAAATCTAAAATCTCGTAATCCTTTACAAAAGCGATAGAAACATTAAGCTTACCACCTAATGTAGGCTCCTCTTCAGCCCAATTTTTTCTGTTGATAATCTTAGCAATATTATCAATCTTTTTTTCGTACTCGTATTCAATGTAATAATCTTCTACATTACTAAATTCCGGATAATCTGAATCTACAGTGTATGGAGGGTCCCATCTGTCACTCATCATTACCATATCTATAAAATCTACTGTAGACTCTATCTCTGCACCAACTGGTAGCATACCAGATACCTCTATACCTGTAATTTCATCAACAATAGTTTGCTGTTTAAGCTCTAAATTCTTAGTTTTTTCTGGTGTTGCTCTTCCCACTGGCTCTGTTCTCATAATAAATGTGCCAAGTGTGTTGGTTTCGAAAACATATTTACCGTCTATATATTCAGCATTGATATCATAAGCCACACCATCTACAGAGTGAACAACACACATTCCCTCTTCATAAGGTATGCTTACCTTTACTGTTTCTGCAAGATAAACACTGGCACTGGCTGGACGCAAATATTCTATTGTACCGTCTGGCAGATAATTCATAGAAACCAAAAATATTTCCTTAATACTATCGTCTTTTATTTCGTACTCAAACTCTGAACTCCCTGGCTTAAAAACATCAATATAAGCATACTTACTGTTTCTGCCTTCAACAGTAATACCTGTATTGGTAGCTGCTAATAAACTAGACTCTTTTATTACTGCTGGCTCATCTAATAACTCTATATACTCCAGCATCTCTGTTGCATTCTCTTTTTCAGCTTCTTTTTTATTCTTGTTTGTATTTTCTTTTGTACTTTCTGTTGTAGCCTCGGTTGCAGTATTTTTCTCTGTATCAGTAGTATTACTACAACCAGTTGCCAGTATTGCACACATAATACTTGTAGCAAGCACTATGCCAGCTGTTTTCTTAAATGTATTTTTCATAAACTAAACACCTCTTTGAGTTACTAACAGCAAGCCTTTGCAAGCTTGCTGTTGGGATTGTAAAAAATAATTTTTATTTATTAATCTGTATAGTAGTCTACCAATTTATCTATTTCACCCTCACTACCCAAAAAGAATAGTCCAATTGATTTTGCTTTAAACTCAAATGTATCTTTTGCTGTATTTTCTTTAGGTATAATTTCAAGTGTAGTAAATTCCTTTGTGTCATAATCATAATGTACAGCCTTAGCCATTCCAAGCTCTGTCTTTGCAGAGCCAATAGCTAAGCCATTGTGATAATCAAAAGGTAGTGTAACAGTAAGGTCAGAATCAAAATCCAGAATTTCAAGATCCTTCACAACATTAATACTAACACTCAGCTTACCACCTGCTGTACCCTCTTTATCTGCCCAGCCTTCTTCACTGATTGTTCCTGCAATATTACTAGCTCCCTTTTCGTATGCAAAAACTGTGTAATAATCAGATAAATCTGATATTCTTGGATAATCACTTTCTACATTGTACGAAAATTCAAATCTATCATAAAAATCATTATTATCAATATAGTGTATTTCAGCCTCTACCTCTGCTCCATCTGGCAACATACCCGACACCTGTATACCTGTAGCTTCATCAACCAAGGTTTGCTGTGAAAGCTTTAGATTTTTAGTTTTTTCTGGTGTTGTTCTACCTACGGCTTCTGTTCTCATCATAAATGTACCAAGCTTGTCGGTTTCGAACACATATTTACCGTCAATATACTTAGCATTAACATCATAAGCAATACCATCTTCAGAACGAACAACATACATTCCCTCATCGTAAGGTATGCTTACCTTTACTATTTCTGCAAGCTGAGTAGCAGAATGTTCTTCTCTGCCATTTTCATCTATGTTATTAACGTGATATTTCATACTAATATTAAAAACTTCTTTTGTGCTTTTATCTTTCATATCATACTTAACATCTGACGCAGATAGCCTTTTTGTTTGAATATATGAATAATTAATATTTCTACCCTCAACAGTAATTCCTACATTAGTAGCCTTTTGTATGCTATCCTCTTCTATTACTACTGGCTCATCTAATAGCTTTATAGTTGGTGCTTCTGTTACCTGCTCAGTTGTAGCCTCTGTTGTAGTCTCTTTTGCAGAAGTATTGTTGTTCGATTTATCTGCACTTGAACAGCCCACTGTAAACAAAGCACATAGCATACTCGTCGCAATCATAACACCTGCTGTTTTTCTTAATATATTATTCATATTTTTTCAAACCCCTTAATTCTTTTTTGAAGTGTTGCTATTGTACACCTTAATTAAGAACAAATTGTTAATTAACTGAAAATAAATTGCTAAATAAATTGCTAAAATATGTTACAGTTTTGATATTTTTATTACGAAAATAAGTTGTATTTTTAACAAGCAAGTGTTAAATTATCGAATCCTATACTAAACACAAAAAGCACCTGTCGTAAGCCATAAGCCTACAGCAGGTGCCTTTTAATTATGTATAAATTATATCATATTAGAAATCTATTTCTTTATCATAGAAGCAAGCGTCAAGTAGCTTTTCCATTTCTTCCTGTGTTGGGATTCTTGGGTTAGAGCCTGTGCAAGCATCACCAATAGCAAGAGTTGCAATATTGCTTAGCTTTGAGTTAAACTCAGCCTCATCAATAATACCACCCTCATAATCCTTAATACAAGCAGGAATCTCAAGTGAAACATTCATTGCTCTTAACTCTGCAATAAGAGCGTCTACCAATGCCTCTGTTGTGTCGCCTGTTAAGCCGATAAACTGTGCAATCTCTGCATATCTCTTAGCAGCCTCTTCGTTTTTAGAATTAAACTTAATTACCTTTGGTAGATACATAGCATTAGCACAGCCGTGTACAATATGACCACCTGTAAACGCTGCACCTGTTTTGTGTGCCATTGAGTGTACTATACCAAGTAGTGCGTTAGAGAATGCCATACCCGCCAAGCACTGAGCATCGTGCATATCATCTCTAGCCTGCATATCACCATCGAATGACTTTTTAAGGTCACGGTGAATCATCTTGATAGCGTGAAGTGCTAAAGGGTCTGTATAGTTACAATGTAATGTAGAAACATAAGCCTCTATAGCGTGTGTCATTGCGTCCATACCTGTATGGGCTGTAAGCTTTTTAGGCATTGTTTCAGCTAGTGCAGGGTCTACAATAGCTACATCTGGTGTAATGTTAAAGTCTGCAAGAGGATATTTAATACCCTTTGAGTAATCTGTAATTACAGAGAAAGCTGTAACCTCTGTAGCTGTACCTGATGTTGAAGGAATAGCACAGAATTTAGCCTTTGTTCTAAGTGTTGGGAAGTTGAAAGGCTTAATAAGGTCTTCAAATGTTACCTCTGGGTACTCATAGAACGCCCACATAGCCTTAGCAGCGTCAATTGGGCTACCACCACCCATTGCTACAATCCAGTCTGGCTCAAAAGCACGCATAGCCTCTGCACCCTTCATAACTGTTTCTACAGATGGGTCTGGCTCTACGTTTTCAAAAAGCTCAACCTGCATACCTGCTTCTGTTAAATAATCAACAGCCTGCTGTAAAAAACCAAATCTCTTCATTGAGCCACCACCTACTACAATAATAGCCTTTGAGCCCTGTAGGTTTTTAAGCTCTGCTAAAGAACCCTTGCCGTGATATAAATCTCTTGGTAATGTAAATCTACCCATAATAATAAACCTCCAATTTAATATTAAATATAATTATAAGTCGATTTTTGTCTTAAGTGCACAAAAATTCAATATGCAGGTTAACCAAAAATAACAATTAAACCTACATTAGGTATATAATAACATTTTTTAATCTGTTTATTGTTAATAAATTATTAACGAATTAAATAATTATAGTTGAAAACACTTATGATATATTGTATAATTTTCATAAAGAATACATTATTTTGTATTTTATTAAAAATTAAAAGGAGAGTGAAACAAATGAATATGTTAGATAAGCTTTTTAAGCTTAAAGAACATAAAACTGATGTTAAAACAGAAATTATTGCAGGCGTTACAACCTTTTTGGCTATGGCGTATATTCTTGCCGTAAACCCTGCAATGCTTGCAGATGCAGGAATGGATAGTGGTGCAATATTTACAGCCACAGCAGTATCGGCTGCATTTGCAACATTACTTATGGGACTTTTTGCAAATTATCCTGTAGTGCTTGCGTCTGGTATGGGACTAAACGCATACTTTGCGTACACCGTATGTCCTATGGTAAAAGCAATGGGAGTAGAAAACCCATGGCAAGTAGCACTTACTGCTATTCTTTTTGAGGGTATAATTTTTGTTATTTTATCACTATTTAAATTTAGAGAAACACTTGTAAACTGTATTCCTCAAAATCTTAAATATGCTATTTCGGCAGGTATAGGCTTGTTTATTACAATAGTTGGCTTAAAGGGTGCAAATATTGTTATTGATGACCCTTCTACACTTGTTAACATAGGTAATGTAGCAACACCAGAATTTGTTCTTGCTATGGTGGGACTTCTTGCGATTGGTGTTATGTGGCACTTTAACATTAAAGGCTCAATTTTATGGGGTATTCTATTAACTTGGGTACTTGGTATTATTGCAGAGCTTATAGGCTGGTATAATGGTAATTCATTAATCCCTGATTTTTCAGGTGGATTTTTACCACCGTCACTAGAGCCTACCTTTATGAAATTTAATTTTGAATTTTTGGCTTCTCATACATTAGAATTTATCGCTGTTATATTTGCGTTTTTATTTGTAGATTTATTCGACACAGTTGGTACATTGGTAGGTGTAGCAAGTCAGGCAAATCTTCTTGACAAAGACGGCAAGCTACCAAAGGTTGGTACAGCCCTAACCTGTGACGCTGTGGGTACAATTTCTGGTGCTATGCTAGGCACATCTACAGTAACAAGCTATGTAGAGTCAACAGCAGGCGTTGCTGCAGGTGGTCGCACTGGTCTTACAGCAGTAAGCTCGGCTGTAATGTTTATTCTTGCATTGTTCTTGTCACCTGTATTTTTGGCTATTCCAGGCTTTGCTACTGCACCAGCACTTGTGTTTGTAGGCTTGCTTATGATGAAGTCAGTTAAAAATATGACCTTCGACGGTGACATTGCCGATGTGCTAAGTGGCTTTATTGCACTTGTATTTATGCCATTCACATATTCTATTGCAAATGGTATTATGTATGGTATTCTTACATGGGTTATCCTAAAGGTATGCACAGGCAAAATTAAAGAAATCCACCCTATAATGTGGGTTGTTACAGTATTGTTTGCTGTAAGAATTGCAACTCTTATAATTTAAAACTAATTCAAATAAAAACTGCCTCCAGCTAATTTCTGCTGGAGGCTTTTTTATTTGTTAAATAAATTGGAATTTGTGTAACTGCTTACGCAGTTACTAATGGCGAGATAACTTAAAAGTTTTGATTAAACTTTTTCAAAAGTTTATGGGGTAATGTAACCAATTTGCAAAGCAAATTGGTTACTCGGGGCAACGCCCTTACAGGTTTTAAGGACGGAGTCCTTAACGCTTCAAGATTATTTAAAAATGCCTTGAAAAGGCATTTTTAGGAAAAACTATGAGTTAAAGGGCTTTGCCCTTTAAAATCCCACGATGGGCTTTGCCCCTCGACCCCAAAAGTCTTTAAAAAGGCTTTACCCAAACTTTAAGTTTGGGTTTGTGCTAATCTTAACTCCTCGATAAATTCCAATTTGTCAACCAACGAGGTTATTTATATGAGTTATTATTCAGCTAATCAAT
>JAZSEI010000076.1:0-3417 GCA_045531635.1 Acutalibacteraceae bacterium | reverse complement strand
AAAATAGAAGAAATGGAATTTGATTCTATTATTACAGCTGTATCATCTGGTAAAGCAGATATGGGTGTATCTGGTATGACAGTAACCGAGGAACGCAAAAAGAATATTAATTTTACAATTCCATATACAAATGCTAAGCAGGTAATTATTGTACTTAACCAAAATTCAGCCAATGTTCCTTCAAGTACAGAGGGTTCATTTATAGATGAATTTGTTGAAAAGTTCAACAGTGACTTTGTAGAAGAGAACAGATGGCAGTACATTACAAAGGGCTTAACAACAACCTTAAAAATCTCTTTGTTTGCAGCACTTATTGGTATTGCACTTGGATTTTTAATTGCAGTTGCCAGAGTTTCTTGCGATAAAACAGGCAAGTTCAAGCTTTTAAATCTTCTACTAAAGGGATACCTTACTATCATAAGAGGTACACCTGCAATGATTCAGCTATTGATTATCTATTATGTAATATTTGCTTCAAGCGATATTGACAAGGTATTAGTTGCTGTAATTGCATTTGGTCTGAACTCATCAGCATATATTGCAGAGATTGTGCGTTCTGGTATTATGTCAATAGATGAGGGTCAGTTTGAAGCTGGTAGAAGCTTAGGCTTTAGCTACAGCCAAACTATGACAAACTTTATTTTGCCACAGGCTATTAAAAATGTATTGCCTGCACTTGGCAACGAATTTATTGTGCTTATAAAAGAAACATCAATTTCAGGCTATATTGGTATTATGGATTTAACCCGTGGTGGCGACCTGATAAGAAGCCGTACCTACGATGCATTCTTACCACTTATAGCAGTTGCACTTGTATACCTTGTAATTGTTGTTGTACTTACTGCCTTGTTAGGTAAGCTAGAAAAGAGGCTGAAGAACGATGGAAAATAAAAAAGAAGCTATGATTCATGTTGAAAATCTAAAAAAATCATTTGGTAAAACAGAAGTTTTAAAGGGTATTACAACCGATATTCACAAGGGTGAGGTGCTTGTAATTATAGGTCCGTCTGGCTGTGGTAAGTCAACATTTCTGCGTTGCCTTAATCTGCTTGAAATTCCAAGCGAGGGCAATGTATATCTTGACGGCGTAGATATTACAGATAAAAAGGTTGATATTAATAAAGAACGCCAAAAGGTTATGATGGTGTTCCAGCATTTTAATTTGTTCCCAAATAAAACAATTCTCGAAAATCTGACCATTGCACCTATAAAGCTTAAAAAGCTATCAAAAGCAGAGGCAGAAGACAAGGCAATGAAGCTTTTGCAACGAGTAGGCTTAGAAGAAAAGGCAAACGCTTACCCAAGCCAGCTTTCTGGTGGACAAAAACAGCGTGTAGCTATTTGTCGTGCATTATGTATGGAACCAGAGATAATTTTATTTGACGAGCCTACCTCTGCACTTGACCCAGAAATGGTTGGTGAGGTTCTGGAGGTTATGAAGGAGCTTGCAAAATCAGGTATGACAATGGTGTGTGTAACACACGAAATGGGCTTTGCAAAAGAGGTAGCGTCAAGAATTATCTTTATTGACGATGGTGTTATTGCCGAGGACGGCACACCAAGCGAGATATTCAACTCACCTAAAAACCAAAGACTAAAAGACTTTTTGTCTAAGATACTTTAAGTGTATATTACTAATTGAATAATAAAAAACGGCAAGCCTTAACAGCTTGCTGTAGATTGCAGAAAACTCGAAATTCCAGAAAACAGAATTTCGAGTTTTTGTTTTAAGTATGAAAAAAGTTGTGTTTAGTTAAAAGCTTTTGATTATGGCTATCTATAAATACACACTAAAGAATAAGTAAAAGTGTAATGTATTTATTATACCTCGTCCGTTTGCTTTACAAGAGTTATAGTATCAATGTACTCATCATCAGGGGTATATCTTTTTAAAATAATATTTCCCTTCTTGTCAAGCTTCCAATCGATTAGATATATAGTCTCTGTAGATGCGTATTCTGTATAATCAATTTTAACGTCAGGGTTTTCCTCAGGGGGAACTTCTTCAACAAGAGAAATAGTTCCTGAATAACCACGATAACCTAAGTTGGCGTAAATTATTTCACCATTGTGTTCAAGTCTGGAATTTCCTAAAGGTGATTGTGATTCTGTATTGTTGTATTCAAAAAATGGCTCTTCACAAATGTAAATTGCTTGTTCGGGATATGTGGTGGAATCACAGCCACATAAAAAAGTAAGCAAAAGACATTCTAATAATAGTAGTGCAACACATTTTTTCATAGAATCAACCCCTTTAAAATAAGTTATGATTGAAAAACCTCTACATAATGGGTAATAATATCCACAACCTGCTCCTTAGACAGCTTGGCACTGTTAAGAGATAAATGGTAGTTGCTAGCAACGCCCCACTTATTTTCTGTATAGAATTGATAATAGTTTGCTCTTGTTTTATCTGTCTTACGAACAATAGCCTCGCTCTTAGCTTCTGGAAGATCGTGAAGCCTGATAGCTCGTTCAATTCTGTATTCAAGATCAGCATGAATAAAAACATTAATACAGTTTGTTCTTTCTCTAAGAATATAATCAGCACATCTTCCAACAATCACACAAGGCTCCTCAGCAAGCTTTTTGATAATTTCGTGCTGCAATAAATATAGCTGGTCGTTTACAGAGATTTGATCACGAGGAGAAAATCCAGTTTGTCCCATTGTGAATAATCCCATTGAAAGGCTATATAATAAGCTGTTAGAAGCCTGCTCGTCGATTCTTTCGAATAAAGCAGGGTCAATACCACTTTCTTTAGCAGCAAGAGAGATAAGCTCCTTATCATAGAACTTAACGCCTAAAGCCTTTGCAACATCCATAGCGATTTCACGACCACCGCTACCAAATTCTCGGCTAATAGTAATTACCGATTTACATTTCATTTGTCTCACTCCAAGATATATTGATATATAATGGTATATTATATATTGATTTTGTCTAAAATGCTATTATCAAATTGAACAAAAAATCATTTATTATATTGTATGCACAAATTAAAAAATGTGTTATAAAAAACGTTGACAAACGAACCTAAAAACGATATAATAACAAAGCTGTCGAAAAACGGCAGTAAAAACACTGAAAACAAGTTGAAAAATTGAAGTGTAAATTAGCTTAATGGTTGACTTTGATTAGTACAAACCGAGCGAAAAAAATTTCAAAAAACTTGAAAAAAGGTGTTGACAAATGAAACTTGATTTGATATAATAATCAAGCTGTCATAGAGAGCGACAACAAAATACGAAATTCAAACACGTTTTTTAGTAAGTTTCGCTAGAAACTGAAAAGAAAAACGAAAAATAAATTTCAAAAAAGTGTTGACAAACAAAACTCAATGTGATATAATAACAAAGCTACTTGATAGCGAAAAGCTAAAGAGAAGCGAACAGGACTTTGAAAATTAAACAACGC
>JAZSEI010000070.1:0-2444 GCA_045531635.1 Acutalibacteraceae bacterium | reverse complement strand
GTAAGTGTGCTGATAACAGAAGCCTTTACGCCTAAATCCCAAAGAGCTATATTGCACTTAGCATTTTCTGCATTAACTGTTGTAACCTGCTGTGCTGTTACGCTTTCTACTGCGTTTGTAATTTTGTAGCTTCTGATTTCTTCAAGATCTTTAACAAGATTATCAAGTGTTGATGTAACCTTACAGTTCATTACACCATGCTCTCTTACTATTCTTGTAATGGCTCTTGTATCTACATCATATAAGCCAGGTATGCCCGACTCCTTTAAAAAAGTGTCAAGAATCCCCTCGCAACGAAAGTTGGACGGCTCTTGACACCTATTTCTTACTATATAAGCCTTTAATTTTGGTGAATTGCTCTGAAATTCAGCAGGCACTACACCATAGTTACCAATTGATGGAAATGTCTGTACAACAACCTGTCCATAATAGGTTGGGTCAGTTACAGTATCTAAATAACCTACCATAGATGTAGTAAAAACAATTTCTCCTACTGCATCTTTCTCTGCACCAAAGCCTTTGCCCTCAAAAACTTTGCCGTTTTCCAAAATAAGATATGATTTGCGGCTCATTTAATCAATCCCTTTCTCTGATGTACTTAATATAAATAACTATATTTCATAGGTATTCAACACTTGCTCGGCTACACGCTTTTTGCTTATGCGTAAGTCCATAGCCTGCTTTTCTAAATATTTGTGTGCCTGTGGCTCGCTCATTGCAAGGCAGTGCATAAGCACACATTTAGCTCTGTCTATAAGCTTAATTTCCTCTAGCTTCGCTTTAAGCTCTGCATTTTCACTCTTTAGTAAATTAATTTTACTGCTTAGTGTATTCCACACCATAAGGCTCTGCCTTAGCGTTGCCTCGGTAAGTGGTTTTTGCATAGTTATTACGCCTTGCTTGCAAAGCATTTGCTGTGTTTGCTCGGCTGTTTTCTCGCTTAACGCTATAAAAACTGCTGCCCTTGAACGCTGTGCAAGATATACCGACAAATTAAGCCCAAGCTCGTCTTCAAGTGGAGTATAAATGAAGATTAAATCAAAGCTGTTTTCAGCAACACAGCGTTTAGCTTCTACAGCTGTTTTAGCAGTTTTTAACTCTGTGTAGCCATCTTTTCTTAGTAAGGCATTAAGCACCTGAGCGTTTCTTTCGTCTTTAGAAATTACGAGTGCTTGTTTCACTAGCCTCACCTCAACTAATTATTATATAATATCTTTAGCTAAAAATCAATAAGAAATACATAGCAACTATAATATTTTATTATTGATTTTGCTTACTCTACATTATACAAAATTTTGACATATTATGCAAGTGCTTTGTTTGTAAATTGCGTTTTAATTAGTTATTTTTTTCGATTATTACTTCTAAGCTTTTTGAACCCTGCACTATATTTTGCTCTTTTAACGCCTTGTTTATAGTGTTTAATACAAGCTTTTTGTTGCCACTCCACTTTGGGTCTATTAAAATATTTTTAGCACCGTCACCTGTAATACGGTGTATTACCATATTCTTTGGAATAATTTGTATGCAGTTACAGATAATTTCAGTGTATTTTTCGAGTGTAAGCACACTGAATTTGCCTTTTTTATAGTCATCAGCAAGTGCTGTATTTTCAAGGATATGCAATAACTGTAGCTTTATACCATCTGCTCCACTTTTGCCTACATAATCCACTGTTTGGTATATCATTTCTTCTGTTTCGTTCGGTAAGCCTATTATAGTATGCACAATTACATTTACACCTATACTTTTAAGATTTTTTACTGCTGTGTCAAAGGTGCTTAGTGGGTAGCATCTATTTATATATTCTGCAGTTTTATCATGAATGGTCTGCAAACCAAGCTCTACAAAAACAGGCTTTATATTATTAAGCTTTTGCAAAAGCTGTAAAACATCATTGCCTAAGCAATCGGGTCTTGTGCCTATAGACAAGCCAACAATACTTGGGTGATTAATAGCCTGCATAAAAATACTTTCAAGATAGCTAACTGGGGCATAGGTGTTTGTAAAAGACTGAAAATACGCGATAAACTTATCTTCCTTTATTTTATCTCTTACAAGAGCAATAGCTTCTTCTATTTGATTATCTATTGACATACTGCTAACAGGAGAGAAATCTCCAGAGCCTTTATTGCTACAAAATATGCAACCACCCTTGCCTTTGGTACCATCTCTATTAGGGCAAGTCATACCACCATTAAGTGATATTTTATAAACCTTGCTGTTAAATATACTTTTATAATATTGATTAGCTGAATAATAACTCATATAAATAACCTCGTTGGTTGACAAATTGGAATTTATCGAGGAGTTAAGATTAGCACAAACCCAAACTTAAAGTTTGGGTAAAGCCTTTTTAAAGGCTTTTGGGGTCGAGGGGCAAAGCCCATCGTGGGATTTTAAAGGGTGAAACCCTTTAACTCATAGTTTTTCCTAAAAATGCC
>JAZSEI010000040.1:0-3971 GCA_045531635.1 Acutalibacteraceae bacterium | reverse complement strand
ATTTAGTTGTTATAATAACTAAATTACATTTTTAAATTTCGGTAAAATTGTTATAGAAATGGAATTTTTTATATTCGTTTGACAATTCACTTTTAATAATTATATAATGTACAAGTAAGCTTCATACAGGTATTCTGTATGGGTGTGTTAAGGACTATTAATTTTAATTTATTCGATTGAAAGAAGGTATTTTTTCATGGCTACTACAAAGAAGACTACAACAAAGAAAACAGCAACAAAGGTTGAAACACCTGTTGAGGCACCTGTAGAGGCAGAGGTTGTAACAAAGGCAGAAACAACAGTTGAGGAGAAGACAGAGGCTCCTGCAAAGAAGACTGCTGCTAAGAAGACAACAACTAAGGCTGCTGCAACAAAGACAACAGCTACAAAGAAGACAACTACAACAAGAAAGAAGAAGGCTACAGAGCCAACAGTTGATTTCTATGTAGAGTTTAACGGTGTTCAGGAGCAGTACGCTACTATCGTTGAGAACGTTAAAAAGGTATTTCTTGCAGAGAACGAGGGTGCAGAGATTACTTCTGTTACAGTATACCTAAAGCCACAGGAGAACGCAGCTTACTGTGTAATCAATGGCGAAATTGAGTTCAGAATGGATGTTTATTTCTAATAACTGAATATTGTAGCATACTAAAGAGTACAGATTTTTCTGTGCTCTTTTTATTTGTAGGATTATATTTGCTTAATAAGAACAAGGGTATTAGCCATTTATCTGCGACTAATACCCTTGTTGTTTTATTATTAATATTAAGAATAACTATATCAGCTTAACCATTTACCAAAAAGCTTTTTTCTATATTTGTTTATATATGTTGTTATTACTCCTGACATTGCATAATCAAACATTATAAAAACAATAATGCCAGCAAATAAAAAGATTAACGGAATATTTATACCAAATAGTACAAATTCCTCAGAGGGAACACCCAGAAAAAATATTGCTATATAGTAAACCAACACAGCAGCTAAAGAAAATAGCAATATCTTTAATATCCATTGCAGAAGCATAGATTTAATTTTTGATTCAATAATCTGTTTAAATACAGGGTAATATCCGAAAAAGAAAATATAAAAAGCTACAGCCTCTTTGTCGGGTACTAATAAAATTGAAAGTACACTTACAACAAAATAAGAGGCTAAAGCCCATTTTTTATTAATTTCTATCACTATAACCGTTGCGATTAACCCAGCTAAAGCAGGTGTGGCATAGGTTGCTGTAGGTACAATAGCTGTAATCATCATTATTACTACACCCAGTGCAGAAATAACACCACATAGGGCTACATTAAAGGTGTTTTTATGCATAATTTGTACCTTAGCAACAGCTTATACAGTCGCCACCCATACACTCACAGCAGGTATCGGCACAGCATAAAGCTGTACAACAGTCACAGCTAGAGCAGCCTCCTACCATTTGTGGCTGTGTAGGATTGTACCCACCAAACTGACCGTTTCTCCTTGAATTTATCTGGTTAAGTGCTGCGTGGTATTCATTATTATGTGGTTCCATATTGCAGGCTTGTTGAAAATAATTATAAGCCTGTTCTGTCCAACCCTTGCGATATAGAATTGTTCCCTTTAAAAAATACCATTCAGCATTTCTGTCCGAGTCAGGAACACCACTTAAAATCTGGTCGGCATCAGCTATTCGTCCACCCTTTATCATCATACGAACATCGTGGTATCGTGAGTTTGTGTAGCTACTACTACTACCATAGCTACTACTGCCATAGGTACTACCTTGTTCTCTTCGTTGCTTTCTGATTGTATCATATGCTGCATTAATTTCCTGCATTTTTTCATTTGCAAATTCAGCTAGTGGACTGTCTGTGTAATTATCTGGATGATATTTTTTAGCTAATTCCTTATAAGCCTTTGCAACCTCTTCGTCTGTTGCATTTGGTGATATACCTAAAACACTGTAGGGTTCCTTCATAAAGATTATCCTTTCTTGCTTTTATCTATATATTTATCAAAAATTATTTTCTTTTGCATTTCGCCCAAGCCCATAGTCACTAAATTATCTGCTATTGCTGTAAAGCTTTTTACCTGCATTAAATTAAAAGCAGATACCACTCGGCTTGCAGTTACATTTAAAACGGAGTTTATATATTCACTTCGTTGTTGTTGTGTAAGCTGTTTGTCTTTTAATGTGTATACAAACGGATTAAAATTATTCTTTTTTATATCTTTATCATAATCATCAGCAGCATCCATTAGATATATCCATCTGCCCAAAAAATATCCAAATTCTCCGAATATAGCCTTTTCTTCGTCATTTTTTGCCAACAAGAGCAAAAGCTTTTTCATCATAATTGCAGTTGGCTCTGCTGATTGATCTATATCGGGGTTTTCTAAAGCTTCTGCTTTTGCTTGATTATCGTTAAGCTCGCTTACAATGTTATCTACCTCGGGATATGTTTTTAAAGATTTTTTTCTCCAGGATGACGCAAAAAGCTTTAAAAAGCGTGATGGTATAGATTTTATAAAAGAGCTGTCTTTAATATCGTCCTCTAGCTTATAATAAACCGTAATAACAGTAATTGCAGAGGCAAGACTAAGCTCATCATTTCCACCTAAACAGTATAAACATTTTTTTAGTGGATTGCAAGTGCAATGCTTTTTTTCAACTCCTTCACATCTGCCATTTAACCCCATTGCAAGCAATGCATAGCAGGTGCAGTCGTAGCTTAAAACCATTTTTGCAAGCACACCATATTCTTCAGAAAGCTTTTTACACAAACCACAGTAAACACTCTTGTAAAGCTCATAATCCTTTACAAGTAAATATGGTTTGCAAGGTTTTAAATATCCAAACATATAAATCTCCCAGTGTAGTATCATATATATTTTACTATATTTAAAATCACTTATAATTAACAAGATGTTAATTTTTTTAAGAAATTAATTGAAAATTATACTTTTTTTCTTTATACTATAAACTATATTTAGATAACGGAGAGAAATGATTATGAATGTATATGATTTTGACAACACAATTTATAGAGGCGATAGCACAGCAGACTTTTATCTTTATTGCTTAAAAAAGCACCCTAAAATCATCGGCAAGTTCCCAAAGCTATTTGTAGCCTTTGCGAAATTTTACATATTTAAACAAGGTAGTAAAACAGAGTTTAAAGAAAAAATGTATGAATTTTTAACCTGTTGCGATACAGAAAAAGATGTTAAGGATTTTTGGCAGGAGAAAATTAAAAATATAAAAAATTGGTATAAAGAACAGCAAAGGGAAGATGATCTTATAATATCTGCATCACCAGAGTTTTTACTTGAAACACCATGCCAAATGCTAGGTATAAAATATCTTATGGCAAGCCGAGTTGACCCTAAAACAGGTAAATATACAGGCGATAATTGCCACGGTGAAGAAAAGGTAAACAGACTTTACGAAAAGTACCCAAAAGAAACTGTAATAGAAGAATTTTATTCAGATTCTTACAGCGATACTCCACTTGCAAAGCTAGCTAAGAAGAGCTATATGGTTAAGGGTGATAATATAAGTGATTGGATTTTTAAGTAACGGTAAGCTTTACACTAAACACCATTTAACATACAGAGGTTTTTATGCATAGTAATAAAATTAATGAATTAAATTTACCAATTGATTTAAATACAAAATGGCTTGGTAAAAAGCTTATCTATTTAAACGAAATCGACTCAACAAATCAAGAGGTTAAAAGAATTGCTGATAATCAGCCTAATGGTACTATAGTTATTGCCGAAAAACAGACAAACGGTAAGGGTAGACTAGGCAGGGTATGGAGCTCTCCTAAAAATACTGGCTTGTGGTTTAGTGTTTTGCTAAAGCCTCAAATTCCTCCAAATAAAATTGCTGGCATAACACTTGCCAGTGGGTTGGGAATATGCAATGCCATACGCAAATATACAAATCTGAACGCTATGATAAAATGGCCTAATGATATTATTATCGGTAA
>JAZSEI010000127.1:0-6846 GCA_045531635.1 Acutalibacteraceae bacterium | reverse complement strand
TTATCACGAATTTCATCGTTGATCTGTAGTTCCTTGTTGCTAATTGGTAAGCACCTCCAAAATATTGTAAGAAATAAAAAAGCAGACAGATATAATCCGTCTGCAATCAAACACAATAACACTTTATTAGTGCGTAGCTTTTAAATGATTGACCCATGCAAGACGGAACCTCATAGGTGAAAGCATATCTGCTTTTCTTTATTTTCCTAAATGATTATACCAAACACAAATACAAATGTCAAGCATTTATTTTAATTTTTATTAGATGCTTTGAACTTCTTTTGTAGCTATATATTCAAGAGCACCACAATATATCGAAAATGCCATTTGCTTTTGATATTCCTCTGTTTTAAGCTTTTCAAGCTCTGTATTATTCGATAAAAATCCACACTCTACAATTACTGATGGCTGTGTAGAATTGTAAAGAAGATAAATATCTTTGGTTGCCTTTTTATTTTCTCGTGTATTTTCGGGCTGAAGCATATTTACAACAGATAACCTTATATTTTCGGCAAGTTTTTGACTTTGGTCTGAATTTGGAGAATAAAAAACCTGTGTACCACTATATTTTTCTTGCTCGAATTTATTTTGATGTATGCTGATTACTATTGAGTTTTTATTACTGTTGAATATTTCTAACCTGTTGTGCATATCTGAAACCTTTTTTGACTTGAGTGTTGTACATCCGTCGTCATAGATTGCAATATCTTCATTTCGTGTCATAATGGTTTTAAAGCCACCACTTGTAAAAAAGCTGTTCAGATATTTGGCAATTTGAAGATTTATATCCTTTTCGTTTGTGCCATCAAAGGCAGTAGCACCTCCGTCTTCTCCTCCGTGCCCTGCGTCTATTATTATAACTGGTAGCTCAACAGCTTGCGTATTTGCACTTATATACATACCACAGCCAAACAAAAATAATACGGATGATATTATAACAGAAATTGAAATTAAAATCAATTTTAAAAGCTGTTTAAGATTTACAACCAAATTAACCACCCCTTGCTCTACTAAATAATTATGTACCAGCTTTTACTTCTATTACAAAAGCTTTCATAAAAATTAGTTACACTAGGAGATGTTTTAATAATCAAGAGCACTGTCTGTTTTAGCTCAACTCTGCCGTAAAGAAGTTTACTTTTTAATAGAGTTTGCTATTAAGAACAAAAACAGAGCACACAATTGCAACACCCACCCTTAGTTGCTAAGGGTGGGTGTTTAAGCTTATTATTTTATTATTAATGATTAAATCTCTGCTACGATCTCTGCAACCTTTGATAGTGCACCATCTAGCTTGCTTAGGTCTTTAGCACCAGCCATAGCGATATCTGGCTTACCACCACCGTTACCACCTGCTAGCTGAGCAACAGCCTTTACAACCTTACCAGCCATAGCACCGTTTGCTCTTGCGTCTGCACCACAAGCACAAGCGATTGTCGCCTTGCTATCGTTAACACCTGCTGCAACAAATACAGCTGAAGGTTCTTTATTGATGATATTTGAACAGATTGAACGAAGTACATCTGCATCTACACCAGTTAGCTTTGTTGTCATAACCTTAAAGTTACCAACCTGAACAGCATTATTAAGAACGCTATCAATCTCGCTTGAAGCAAGCTTGTTTTTAAGGTCTGAAATTTCGTTATCCTTAGCCTTTAGTGTAGCTGCAATATGAGTAGCACCCTTTACAATCTCGTGTGGGTTGTTTATTTTTAGTATATCTGCTGTCTGTGCTATTGTTAATAATAGCTTGTTATACTCTACAACAGCATTTGTACCAGTAACAGCCTCTATTCTTCTTACACCTGATGCAACTGAAGTTTCTGAAAGAATTTTGAACATACCAATCTGACCAGAGTTAGAAACATGAGTACCACCACAAAGCTCTGTTGAGAAATCACCTAGCTTTACAACTCTTACAACATCGCCGTATTTCTCGCCAAATAGTGCCATAGCACCAATTTTCTTAGCCTCTTCAATTGGCATTTCTTTTACTTCTACAGACACAGCCTTTAGAATTTCTTCATTACACATTTTTTCAACATCTGCAAGCTCTGTTGCTGTAAGTGCTGAGAAGTGTGTAAAATCGAATCTGATTCTGTTTTCGTTTACAAGCTGACCAGCCTGCTCACAGTGGTTACCAAGCACCTTACGAAGTGCAGCCTGTAAAATATGAGCACCAGTGTGGTTACGCATAACCTTTTCACGGTATTCCTTATCTACTGTAAGCTCTATAGTATCACCAACTGTTAGCATACCCTCTGTAATCTCTACTGAGTGTACAAAACAGCCTGTCTGGTCTTTTGAAGTGTTATATACATCAATTACGCAAGCGTTTGACTTAGCTGTACCAACATCGCCAATCTGACCACCACTTTCGGCATAGAATGGTGTAGTATCGCATACAATTGCTACCTTTTCGCCTGCTGTTGCGTTCTCTACACGCTTGCCCTCTTTGATGATTGTTAGCACCTTGCCATTATCTGTAAGAGTATTGTAGCCTGTGAAGTTAGTTGTAGGTAGGTCTGTTAAATCTACATTGTCACTTAGCCAAGCGTCTGCACCTGCATTCTTACGGGCATCTCTTGCACGCTTTTTCTGCTCTGCAAGTAGTGCGTGGTATCTTTTTTCATCTACGCCTATACCCTTTTCTGCAAGAATTTCTTTAGTTAAATCTATTGGGAAGCCGTAAGTGTCGTTAAGCTTAAATGCATTTTCGCCTGAAAGCTCCTTTACATCTTCCTTAGAGATAATATCGTTAAGAATAGCCATACCTAGGTCAATTGTCTTACTGAATGACTCTTCCTCTGTTTTAATCATTGTAATAATCAGGTCGTGCTTTTCTGCAAGCTCTGGATATGCACCCTTACTGCAGTTTATAACCTCTTCTGCAACCTTATATAGGAATGGCTTGTTGTAGCCTAAAAGTCTGCCATGTCTTGCAGCTCTTCTTAGTAATCTTCTAAGAACATAGCCCTTACCCTCGTTAGAAGGCATTACACCGTCGCTTATCATAAATGTTGTGCTACGGATATGGTCTGTAATTACACGAAGTGAAATATCTGTCTTTTCACCTTCGCCATACTTAACACCAACAATGTCAACAATCTTATCCATAATTCCCTTAACTGTATCTACAAGGAAAAGATTATCTACACCCTGCATAACGCAAGCTAGACGCTCAAGACCCATACCAGTATCGATATTTGGGTTAGCAAGTGGTGTGTATGTGCCGTTGCCGTCGCTTTCGAACTGAGTAAATACAAGGTTCCAAACCTCTACATAACGGTCACACTCACAGCCTACTGCACAGTCAGGGCTACCACAGCCCTTTTCTGGGCCTCTGTCAAAATAAATTTCTGAGCAAGGACCACAAGGACCTGAACCATGCTCCCAGAAATTATCCTCTTTACCTAGGTGAACCATATGTGATGGGTCTACACCGATTTCTTCTGTCCAGATTTTATATGCTTCGTCATCCTTTTCGTAAACAGAAACATATAGCTTCTCTTCTGGAATCTCTAGCACCTTTGTGAAGAACTCCCAAGCCCATGCTGTAGCCTCGTGCTTAAAGTAATCTCCGAATGAGAAGTTACCTAGCATTTCAAAGAATGTACCGTGTCTTGCTGTAATACCAACACGCTCTATATCTGGTGTACGAATACACTTTTGGCAGGTTGTTACACGCTTTTTAGGTGGTGTAATCTCGCCTGTAAAATACTTCTTCATTGGTGCCATACCAGAGTTAATCAACAATAGGCTGTTATCGTCCTTTGGCACTAGCGAAAAGCTTGGTAATCTTAAATGCTCTTTAGTTTCAAAAAAAGCAAGATATTTTTCTCTTAGCTCATTCAAGCCTGTCCACTGCATAATTTATTCTCCTTTAATATAATTCAATTTGATTTTTAATTGTATCTACTTATAATTTTTACCTAAATTTAAAACAAAAATAAAGCCTCTGCCCCAAATACTTGAGACAAGAGGTGATTTTTCTTGTAACAGGCAAATATATTCAGCAAGCTTGCTGTTATTCCCATCATCGCCACAAATATAAGCAGACAATCTATAATTATTTACCGTATAATTTTACTACCTATTGCAGTTATTGTCAAGAATTTGACACCTAATTAAAGTAAAAAGCCGACAAAGGCTGTCAGCTTTCAAAACTTAATTATCAAAAAATTCTATAACTCGCTGATTAAAATCCTTTGCTTCTTCGTATGCTGCATGACCTAAGCCATTATACATATATAGATGGCTGTTTGGTATTGCATTGGCGATTTCGGTTGATGCGTTGGCTGTAACTATTTTATCGTCTGCTCCACCTATAACCAATGTAGGGCAATTGATTTTATGTAAATCATCATAACAGTTATGATTAAGACAAGCGTTTGCAAGTGTAATAAATCTGCTAAAATCCTTTGGTTTACCTACCCTGCTAAGTAGCGAAAACATCCATCTGCTTTTTTTAAGATATTTTTCTGAATAGGATTTTTCGGCTGTATCTATAAATATACTTTTATAATCATCAACCTTTGCCATTTGAATCCACTTAGAAACAACGCTTACCATTGTATCATTTGGCTTTGAAAGTGACACTGCAACACATAACTTATTTACCATTTGTGGGTAATCAATAGCTAGGTGCTGTGCTACCATACCACCCTGTGACACACCAAGAACATCTGCCTTTGGTATATTAAGCTGTAGCATAGCAGTTGCAATATCCTTTGCCATTTCTTTAGTAGAAAATTCCTTTGGCAGATTATTTCTTCTACTGAAAAGGTATACTCTATATTTTTCAACATACTCTCTATACATAACAGAAAACGGTATTGCATAGCCCTTAACTGTTTTAAGTCCATCACCTAAGCCTGGTATCATTATAAGAGCCTTTTCACCTTTGCCAAAGCAGATATAATCCATATCGGTATTATCTATAATAATCTTAGCGTTTTTTGCATTAAACATATTAGTTACCTTTTACCCTATTTATCTGCTTACAACAGAGGTGTGCTTTTCTCTAAGATATGTAGACTCTAGGTCTGACAAATGTAGCTTTACTGCAAGAGGGTATTTTTCGTAAGCCTGACTTATTGTATAGCCTGCTGACTCGTCAAAGCCACCCATATGCCAACGTATAGCCATAGCCTCGTCAATTTTAAGACGCATAAAACGCTCAATTAAAAATACAGACTTTTCACCATGACCATAAGGGAAAGCGTCCTCTATGCTATAATATGGCACCTTATCCCACTTGCCGGTTTCTTCATTTTTTACATTTCGTGTAGAAATTTTATAGAAATTAGCTTTACATAAATCGTGCAAAAGTGCGGTGATAGCAAAGCTTTCTAGACTGTCGGTATCTTCATCAAAATGCTTTTCCATCATTACATTAAATACACTTATACTGTGCATAACCAAGCCCTGTGGACAAGCACAATGGAATTTAGAGCTTGCAGGTGTTGTAAAAAAATCTGTTTTGCTCATCCAATCAAGAAGCTTATCTTTGCCTGGACGATTTACATACTGGTTAAATAAATCAAGAAATTCTGCTTTATAATCGTGAAATTCATCTTTGATTAGCTCGCTCATAATGTTACCTCTTATTTATATTACATTAATGAATCGTTATATATTGCACGAATACCACCAACAAATTTTGGGCGTGTGCGTGCTGCTATTATTCTAGCTTCACCGATTGTGCGTTGCTTTAGTGGTACAGGCACTGCTGTATCCTTTAAATGCATACCAATAAGCACTCCACCTATATCTATACCAGCATGAGCCTTTATTTTTTCGACAACAACTGGGTTTTCGAGCGAATTATATGTTGCTGTTGCAAATGAACCACCAGCCTTTGGCTGTGGAATTACATTTACTGGCTCATAGCCATATTTTTCGGCTGCTTCTGCCTCTATTACTATTGCTCGGTTTAAATGCTCACAGCATTGTGAGGCTATATAGATATTATTTTCTTTAAGCATTTCATAAATAACCTTAAACACCTCGTTTGCAAGCTGTGGTGTTGAGTTTGTTCCTGGATTATTGCCTGTTATCTCACTTGTAGAACAGCCTATAACACAGATATTGCCACTTTTTAGCTTTGCAGAGTCTAAAAGCTCGGTAACAACTGCTTTTGTTTCTTCTATAATTTTATTCATCTGATTCAGTCCATTCGTATTTATTATAATTATTATACCCTATTTATAAATAGGTATAGATTAAATTATGCTTTTCTCTTTAAGAAAAGCTACAAATTCTTCTACATCTTTAAGTGCCTGCTGATGTGTTACATTGTATTCAAGAGTAAATGCGTGTGCAATCTGGTCGTTGGTTAAATTTTCTTCAAGCTTTTTCCAGATAAACGCACCAGTTTCGTTAAAAGTAATCATTGCATTCAGGCTATTACAGCTATCACCCAATGGTATAAGCATATACTCGCCTGCTATCTCTCTAAGTAAATAATTATTCTTCATAGTTACCTCCAATATAGTTGGTATTATAATTTTACAACACTGTGTACAAATAATCAACTAAAAGGCTACAAAAACAACAAAAAATACGGATATACCGATTTTAGACCCGATATATCCGTTTAGTATTATGTATTATTTTTTGTTTTCTAGCTTATATGCCTCTATTTGATATGAAAGAGTTAAAATTATCCAGATAACTGTAACTAATAGAACTGGAAAAACTCCTGTATTATAGATAATCTGAGCAATCAATGAAATACACCATACAATTGCACATGTAGCATTTGTAACCTTAAAGGATTTATATGCTGCCTTACCAATCAGAATCTTTTCTGCTTCGTCAAGGCTGTTTTCCCAATCCTTTTGG
>JAZSEI010000043.1:0-2753 GCA_045531635.1 Acutalibacteraceae bacterium | reverse complement strand
AGCTCACGCTTTTGCGTTCGCTACTGCTCGCTAAAAATGTGCCACTGGCACATTTTCTTTACGCTCTCAGCCCTCTCGGGTTCAAGTCCATAAATTTTATTTGCACAAAAGAAAAAAGTCAGTAAACTTAATTACTGACTTCTCTGGTGCGGGTGAAGGGACTTGAACCCCCACGTCTGCTGACACTAGAACCTAAATCTAGCGCGTCTGCCAATTCCGCCACACCCGCGTGTGTTATTCAATTATGTTCCTCAGTGGAACGATTAATATTATATCAAACTCAAAAAATATTGTCAATACTTTTTTGAAATATTTTTTATTTTTTTCAAACACAGCATACTATCTTTTTATGGTATGCCGTGTTTGAAGAATTTATACTTTTATAATTAATCCTGCTTATATGTGCTGAAAAACTCTGTTAGCTTGTCTGATGCTTTTTTAAGCTCTGCAACCTCTGGTAAATAAACTATTCTAAAGTGGTCAGGTGTTTCTAAGTGGAAGCCACCACCGTGTGTAAGAAGTATATGCTTCTGCTTTAGAATGTCCAATACAAGCTTTTCGTCATCCTTTATATTAAATTTATTAATATCTATCTTTGGGAAGATATAGAAGGCTGCTTCTGGCTTTGTAGCTGATACACCAGGGATAGCGTTAAGAGCATTATAAATAAAGTTTCTCTGCTCGTATACCCTACCACCAGGTAAAAGCATCTTTTCGGTTTCTTCTGTTTCTTTCAAAGCAAGCTCTATAATAGACTGTGCTGGTACATTAGAGCAAAGTCGCATTGAGGATAACAGGTTAAGTCCCTCTATATAACCCTTGCACTTTGATTTATCACCACATAGGCACATCCAGCCACAGCGATAGCCTGCAATTAAATGTGATTTAGATAAGCCATTAAAGCTTACAACCATTAAATCAGGTGCTAATGACGCAATTGCTGTGTGCTCTTTGCCATCTAACACAAGTCTGTCGTAAATTTCGTCTGCAAAAATAATAAGGTTGTGCTCTCTTGCAAGGTCTACAATCTGCTGTAAAATCTCCTTAGGATAGAGTGCACCTGTAGGGTTATTTGGGTTAATTACAACTATACCCTTTGTTTTATCTGTAATTTTACTGCGAATATCCTCAATATCTGGGTACCAATTAGATTTTTCATCGCACAAATAATGCACAGCGTTACCACCTGCAAGAGTTACTGACGCTGTCCACAAAGGATAATCAGGCGCAGGTACAAGCATTTCGTCACCATTATTAAGCAAGCCCTGCATAGACATTGTAATAAGCTCACTTACACCATTACCTGTGTAAACATCGTTTACAGTTACATTGTGCATACCCTTTTTCTTGCAATACTCTACAATAGCCATTCTTGCACTAAGGATACCCTTTGAATCTGAATAGCCTTCTGTGTGCTCCAGACTTTCTGTCATTTTGTCTAGAATATTCTGAGGTGCTCTAAAGCCAAAAACAGCAGGGTTTCCTATATTAAGCTTTAAAATTTCTTCGCCCTGAGCAATCATTCTGTTTGCTTCATCCATTACAGGGCCTCGTATATCATAGCACACATTATCAAGCTTATGTGATTTTTCAAAAGTTCTCATCTGTTACACCTACTCCTTTTCTTATTTCATCATTTCTCACTAAACATCTATAAAAGGCTACACTTTTATAGAATTTAGTATTTCTAATATCCTTACTTATACTAAAATTGGTAATTGCAGATTGCTCTGCAATTACCATTAGTTACTATTATCTCTGAAAATTATTTAATTTCGCAAATCCAACCCTCTGGAGCTTCAATTTCTCCATTTTGGATACCTGTTAATGTATCGTAAAGCTTCTGAGAAATTGGACCCATTTTCTCCATACCACTTGGGAAGCAAATCTCGTTGCCGTGGTCAACAATTTTACCTACTGGAGAAATTACTGCTGCTGTACCACATAGACAGCACTCTGCAAAATCCTTAAGCTCGTCAAGGTAAACCTCACGCTCTTCTGTTTCTAAACCTAAATACTCCTTAGCAACAGTCATTAGTGAGCGTCTTGTAATTGATGGTAGAATACTGTTTGATTTTGGTGTAATAACCTTGTTATCCTTAGTAATAAACAAGAAGTTTGCACCACCTGTTTCTTCTACCTTTCTTCTTGTTGTTGGGTCTAAGTATAGGTTTTCGTCATAGCCCTCTGCGTGTGCTGTTACAATAGCGTGTAAGCTCATTGCATAGTTTAAGCCAGCCTTAACATTACCTGTACCATTTGGTGCAGCTCTGTCAAAATCGCTAACCTTAATAGTAATAGGCTTTGCACCACCCTTAAAATAAGGACCAACTGGTGTAGAGAATACTCTAAACTGATATTCGTCAGCAGGCTTTACACCAATTACAGGGTTAATACCAAACATAAATGGTCTGATATATAATGTAGCACCTGAACCATATGGTGGTACATATGCCTCGTTAGCTAAAACTACAGCCTTAACAGCCTCTACAAACTGCTCTGTTGGTAAAACAGGCATTTCTAGTCTTTTACAGGTATCTGCCATTCTTTGAGCGTTAAGGTCTGGTCTGAAGCATACAATTCTGCCATCAGCTGTTGTATAAGCCTTTAAGCCCTCAAAACAAGTTTGAGCATACTGCAATACACAAGCACACTCGCTCATTGTGATTGTATCGTCCTCTGTAAGTGTACCATTATCCCACTTACCATTCTTATATGTAGCAACATATCTTTTATCTGTTTTTCTGTATCCA
>JAZSEI010000031.1:0-2480 GCA_045531635.1 Acutalibacteraceae bacterium | reverse complement strand
AGCTCACGCTTTTGCGTTCGCTACTGCTCGCTAAAAATGTGCCACTGGCACATTTTCTTTACGCTCTCAGCCCTCTCGGGTTCAAGTCCATAAATTTTATTTGCACAAAAGAAAAAAGTCAGTAAACTTAATTACTGACTTTTTCTGGTGCGGGTGAAGGGACTTGAACCCCCACGTCTGCTGACACTAGAACCTAAATCTAGCGCGTCTGCCAATTCCGCCACACCCGCGTGTGTTATTCATTTATGTTCCTCAGTGGAACGATTAATATTATAGCAAACTCAAAACATATTGTCAATACTTTTTTGAAATATTTTTAATGTCATTTTATGAACAATGTAAAATATTAAGGCTTGTTTGAAAATAGTTCTGGATTTTGTTACGAATCAAATGATTTTTAACACATAAATCAACGATTTAAGAACAAAACATACGGTGCTTTTTATTTTTCAAACAGCCCCTAATCTTTGCTTAAAATAAATACATATTTCAAGCAAAGATTAGTGTAATCATTCTGGTATAACTTTTAATTTTATCAGGCTCTTTTTCTTATGATTTTACTCCATAGCTTTTTGCCGTTAAACGGAATTAATGGATATAAATAGCTTTTTCCTGAAACTGTTTTATTTGTTACAAGTAAAATTCCTACTATTACTATGCTAATAACAAAGCCAATAAAATTAAAGACATAGGTGCCTATTAGTATTAATATTCTAAAGAATTTAAGTGCATAGCCTAGTTCGTAGCTTGGTTGTGTATAATTAGATATTGCAACAAAAGCCATATAAAGCATAGCCTCTGTAGAAAACCAACCTACATCAACTGCAAATTGACTTAATGCTATTGCACCTATAATACTAAGCGAAGCACTTAACGAGCTTGGAGTTTTGATTGAAGCAAGACGTAAGCCGTCGATAGCAATTTCGAGCAACATAAGTTGCCAAAATACAGGTATATTAACAGGTTCGGTTAATAATATAAATTTAAATGCTTGTGGTACAAAATCTGGATTTTGCAATGCCAATAACCATACAGGTGTTATAAACAATGTTGCCAAAGTTACAATATATCTTGTAAAACGTATATACGTGCCGGTAACCGGTGGAAAATAATAATCGTCAGCTTCTTCTATTATATCAAAAATAGATGTAGGCAAAATTAATGCTGAGGGTGAATTATCGACAAAAATAACTATATTACCATCAAGTAGTGCTGTTGCAGTTGTGTCTGGTCGTTCAGTATATTTTATTTTTGGCAAAGGGTTGTACCATTTATGCTTATAAAGTGCCTCTAATAAGCTTTGCTGATTTAAAGCCAACGACTCTACTCTTAAAGATTTAATACCTTCGCAAATTTTTTTAAGTAGCTGTTTATCAACTAGATTATCCATATAAACCACAGCAACATCAGTCTTTGTTATTTCTCCTACTAAAAATGGCTTTACAGTAAGATTTGGGTTTCTTATTCTTCTGCGTACTAGTGCCAGATTACTTATCATGGTTTCTACAAAACCATCCTTTGAACCACGCATTACCTTGTCTTTTTCTGGCTCGGCTGTTTGTCTTTGAGGGTATGTTCGGCTATCTATCATAATGGCACTATCAAAGCCATCAATTATCAATGCCGTCATACCCGAAAGCACACTTACAGTTATTTCTTCTACATTTTTTACTATATCAACCTCGACATATGGCACACAATTTTCTGAAAAGGTATAAGCATTCTCCATAAAGCTTTCATCATTTACAGAAAAGAAAAACTCCATTATCTTTTCCATAATCTCATCCTTTACAAGACCGTCTATAAAAAACAAGCATGATTTTCTGCCATTTATATTAATATGTCTACATACAAGGTCAAAGCTTTGACTTGCACGCATTGCTTTATTGAGCATTTGATAATTAACATCAAATTTGTTATATAAATTCACTTTTTACAGCTCCTCTAAACTTTTTTAAACATTATATAGTTATTATTTTATAGTAGGAGTGTAAAATTATTCAAAATTCATTTACTAAATAATCTTCTTTTTTGCTTTTGCTTAAATGGGTCTATATAATTCACAAGAATAGTATCATCGCCTATAAGCTCAATACAGTCCCATTTTATTATTATATCTTCATCTTTTCCTAAAAGCCCAAAGCAACGCAATCGACCATATATTACCAATGATATTATAACTGCGTTTTTTGTATCAATCTCTACATCATCTACAAAACCAAGCCTTGAACCACTTTTAGAATTTATAACCTCTTTATGTCTTAAATCACCAATCATACAAATCATAATATCACCTAAAGAAAGAATATAAAGAGTATAATAAATTGGAATTTGTCGGGCAGAGTTGCACTCTGGGGATTACTATTTAAAACTATAGTTTTATTACTTAAAATTGGTTTGTATTGATTTAAAGTGTTTTTTATATGGGACGCATATAATGCGTCTGTGTCTTACTTGCTTTTATTGCAAGCTTAGATTTT
>JAZSEI010000112.1:0-6117 GCA_045531635.1 Acutalibacteraceae bacterium | reverse complement strand
ATTCAACATAATTAACGGTAAATGCAAAATAAAAGGAACTCAGAAATTTACTGAGCTCCTTAATATTATCTATTTCTTAGTTCGTTGTATTTTTGCAAGTTTATTTTTTTGTTTGCTATCATTTGCTCTGTCCAAAGCTGTAATGTTTCTATTGTAATCGAAATTTTCTCAAGCTCATCTTGAATGTTAACAAAATCTTCAAGCTCATCATCGTCTATTATACCATCAGCAGTAATTTCTATAAGCTTTTCTTGGCTTTTCTTCATAGAATTTAAAGAAGCAAGCATTTCTAAAACTATCTGTGATAGGTCTTTTACTTGAATTTCTGGAACATAATGTTGACCAATAGGACATTCGTTTGAACAGTAGTAATTGCAAAGATGTGGAGAATTGTAGCCTTTTGACATAGCAAGAATATCGTCAGGATGTGCAGAAATTTTGCCGTTTTCGATACGCTCTATTCTCTCAGGAGATACAGTAACAAGCACTTCACTTGCTCTTTCTCGTGACCATCCAAGGTCCTCTCGTGTAGTATGATATATACTTTTATTTGATTTTGCTGATATTTTACCCAATGTTGTTTCCCCCTATAATTTATATATAAATTATACCATACTTATTGCAATAAAAAAAGATATATATTTAACAAAAACGCACCTTGAAAATAATTCAAAGTGCGTTTACTAACAAAAGATTATTCACTCTTTTTTCTACTAGAAATAAAATTGCTAATTGAGCGTGGTATTATATCAATAAAATACATAATAAAACCAAATGCAATAAAAATTAAAGCAAATAATAATAGCTTGCCTATTGTATTTGAAATACCACCGTTTTGCTCTATATTAAAAAACGGGTATGGATAATTACCAGCTCCCGAAATTGGGTAGCAAAAGGTTTTTTCAAAATTTATACTATTGTGCAATACTAGAACAGAAACATAAGAATATATAGTATATAGCATTGCAGGAATTGTCCAAATAATAGGGAACAAGGGTTTAAAATGCCCCTTTTTGTCAAATAAAAGCCAGTCTAAAACAACCATAACAGGTATAAAATAATGTGAAACATTGGCAATAAAATACTCGTCCCATCTAGGTATTTGACGATGATTTATAAAGAAATATGTAATAATAAGTATACCTGCACAGCTTACCGTTATTGTACCCTTTAACCAAGGGAATAAACAGGTTTTTTCTTTTTTAGTGTTATTAATTTGCCAAAAAGAAAGTATGTAGTAATAAGCTACGGTTAAAATAGTTATCAAATTATAAAAATACTTTAGCTGAATTGTTTGAAACTCTCCTTGGGTTAGTCCAAAACCAAAAACTAATGCCATAGTACCAGCAAGTGCTATTATTATTCTCCAGAATACAGCTATAGGCTTCCAGCTAATATACATTAATTAACCATCCTTTCTATCACTCTAAGTAAGCTTTATTAAAGAAAAATTTGAGTTTAACATCACTATTGTGATATAATAAAGCAAAGGGTAGAGTTAATAAAAAATCTTCAACACAGCAACACAAAGGGGTGATATTATGTCAGGCAAATCTAATTGCGAGCATTGTGCAAACTATGTTTATGATGAAGAATATGATTGCTATATTTGTCAGGTAAATCTTGATGAGGATGAGGTTGTTAAGTTTATGCAAAACACCTTTGATGATTGTCATTACTTCAAGCTTTACGATGAATACAAAATGGTAAGAAAGCAAAATTAAATTTATACTAATTTTTATTTTATCATCAGTAAACTATACATAGCTTAAATAAAAATTACTATTAATCCACTTTAAAGAGCTGTTATTAAGCATACTCTTTAAAGTGGATTTTTTTATTTATTTAAATTAAAGGTTATATTCAGCCAATAGCTTTTCTACCATTGACTTAATTTCGCTTGCAGCGTTCTCTACAGGAATATCACCCTTGAATGACTTATCTCTGTAAGAAACTTCAAAGCTGTTACGCTCAAGTGTTTTTGGACTTATTACTACTCTTACAGGAATACCAAACAAGTCAGCATCAGCAAACATAAAGCCTGGTCTTACATCTCTGTCATCATATAGAACCTCAACGCCCATTTTTGTAAGCTCGTCATATAGGCTTTCACAAGCATTTGTAACTTCTTCGTTTTTAACTCTTAGGTTACAAATTTCAACCTGCCAAGGTGCAATAGGCATTGGCCAAATTGGACCATAATCGTCGTGACTTTCTTCGCAAATAGAAGCAGCAAGTCTGCCAACACCAATACCATAACAGCCCATAATTGGGTGCTGAGCTTCACCCTTGTTGTCTAGGTATGTCATATTCATTGACTTTGTATATTTTGTGCCAAGCTGGAATATATTACCAACCTCTATACCACGCTGAATGTTAATGTGAGGCTTACCACACTTAGGACAGATAGCACCATCAAAAATCTTAGCAACATCTGCATATTCAATCTCGCCAAGGTCACGCTCAACATTAATACCAGAATAGTGGTAGTCAATCTCGTTTGCACCACAAACTAAGCTGTTAATACCCTTTAAAGAGCTATCAAAAACAACTGTAGCGTTCTCTGTTAAACCAACAGGGCCAATAAAGCCAGGTACAATGCCACATTCCTCTGTTACAATATTCTGTGCAGGGTGAATATCTTCTCCAAGATAATTTCTAAGCTTTGTTTCGTTAACCTCTAAATCACCACGAATAAATACAACTACATATTCATCGTTAGAATTTTTCTGATAAACAACAGCCTTACCAAATGCCTTAGCATCTGCATTCAAGTATTTCTGTAAGTCTTCAATTGTTTTAACATCTGGAGTATAAATTTTCTCAAGTGGCTTAATTTCGCCTGCTTCGTTTTCGATTATACAAGGAGAAGCCTCCATGTTTGCTCTAAAGTCACAATCAGCACAAATAGCTAAAGAATCCTCACCAATATCAGTAAGTAGCATAAACTCGTGAGATACGCTACCACCCATCATACCACTGTCAGACTGTACAGAAATAACATTCTTAGCACCTGCACGCTTAAAAATACGTTCATAAGCTACAAAGCACTTTTCGTAGTAATCTTCTAAGTCTTTCTGTGAGGTATGGAAAGAATAAGCGTCCTTCATAGTAAACTCACGCACTCTGATTAGACCACCTCTTGCACGAGGCTCATCTCTGAATTTTGTCTGAATCTGATAAATCATAAATGGATAATTTGCGTATGATTGAGCTGTATCCTTTGCTAGATGAACAGCAGCCTCCTCATGAGTCATACCAAGCACCATTTTATTGTTGTTTCTGTCAGTAAATCTTGCCATTTCACTACCAATGCTTGTATATCTACCAGATTCCTCCCAAAGAGTAGCAGGCATAACAACAGGGAACATTACCTCTTGTCCGTCAATTCTATCCATCTCGTCACGGATAATATTTTCAATTTTTTTAGTAATTCTTTTTGTTGGCATAAAAAGCGAATAAATACCGTTAGCCATATATTTCATATAGCCGCCACGAACCATCAGCTTATGACTTTCAATCAAGCAATCAGATGGAGCGTTTTTAAATCTTTCGCCCAATAGCTTAGAAACTCTCATACACACAACTCCTTTAAATCTATAAAAATTCTGAAAGTTTTCATATATTATATACCTGTTTATATTACCACTTACAACAAAAAAAGTCAATTTTTATTAAAAAAACAGCCATCTAAAAAGTATATAAAATACTAAAATAGATGACTGTAATTATTATAATTTATCCGGCTTATTAAATTAATAGAACCACAACACCGTCAGGCTTTAAGGCGTTATTATTTAATTCGTTGCTAAATAAAATGTCTTTGTAGGCAGAGTCAATTATAAAATCATTGTTAGTACAATTTACAATTACTCTTACAGTTTGATTTTTGCTGTATTTTTCGTAAGCAATAATTCTGCTGTTAAAATGTAAAAATCTTATTTCACCATTTCTTAGCTCGCTATAACTTTTACGCATAGCAATAAGCTTTTTTACAGTTTCAATTCTATCATTATATACGCCGTTGTTAATGTAATCCCACGGCATACAGCGTCTGCAGTCAGGGTCATATCCACCCGATAGTGCAAGCTCGGTACCGTAATATATACAGGTAGTGCCATTTAAAGTGAATAACACAGCAAGCTTTTGGTAAAAGATATCTATATTTTCGTTACTGCGTGTAATTAGTCGCATAGTATCGTGCGAATCGAGCAAATTGAATAGCACATTTGTAGTTTGCTCGGGATATAGGGTTAAGCAACGGTTTATTTGGTGCTCAAAATCAAGAGCTGTAGTGTTTTTATTTGCCCAAAAGCTGTCTATACTTTCTTGTAAAGTATAATTCATTACTGCATCATATTCATCACCACGAAGCCATGGCATAGAGTTGTGCCATATTTCTCCACAAATATAAAAATCTGGCTTTAGCTTTAGCATAGCTTGTCTTAATTTCTTGTTAAAGCTGTGCGACATTTCGTTGGCTACGTCTAGTCTGATTGCGTCTATATCATACTTGTTAACCCAATTGGTGCATACATTTATAAAATAGTCTATAACCTCTTGATTATTTGTGTTAAGCTTTGGCATCCAATCAAAAAATCCAAAGGTATAATATTTACCATTTTTAGCATTTTGAGAAAATCTGTTTACCTTTTTAGGCATTTCGTTTATCATAAACCAATTAAAATATTTTGAGTCTTCACCATTTTCAAGTACATCAAGCCAAGGTGCAAAGTCATCACCACTATGGTTAAATACACCATCAAGCATTATTCTGATTCCTCTGCTATGAGCCTCTTTAACCAATGTGGTTAAATCCTCGTCTGTGCCAAAATCAGGGTCAATCGTGCTGTAATCGGCTGTGTTATATTTATGGTTAGAATTACTTTTATTAAGTGGTGTAAAGTAAATACCGTTAATTCCTAAATCCTTTAAATAATCAAGCTTACTTGTTATGCCTCTTAAATCACCACCATAACGGTCAAGAAATCCCATTTTCTTTTTTGGAGAAGCCCATTTGTCGTAGCTTCTGTAGCGTTTTGTACCACTGTTGCAAAATCTATCGGGGAAAATTTGGTACCATACAGTATCATTAACCCATTCAGCTGGCTTAATAATGTCAGCTTGATTCATCCAAGGGAAGAAAAAATCCTGACGCCTGCCTTTATAGCTTTTAAATTCACTTTTGCTTCTAATACCATCTTCAGTAAAATAATATATCTCGCTGTTGTTGTACAGAATAAAATAATATCTACATCTTTTAAATTCGGGCTTTACAGTGGTTTGCCATATAATATGGTTTTGCAAGTGTTTTTTATCTACAAGCTCTATAGGATTACCACCCCAGCTATCTTTACTGCCGAATATACCATTCATAAAAGGGTCTCCGTAAACAAGCTCTACTTTATCTACATCATAACCTGTTTGTATTCTTATAATAAGCTCATTTTCGTTTAATGCAAAACAAAAATTATCGGTAGCGATATGATAAACTGAGGAAAAATTCATAATAACCTCCTACAAAATAAACAGTAAGCACAAAATTAAAAAAATATTAACAAATATTTAATATAAAACGATATAATATATTAGATGGAATTGTATTAAGGTTAAATTGTTTAAGTTTCTGAAATATGCTTTTTTACAGCTTCAAAGGTTTCTGCACTTATAGCGTGTTCAATTCTACAGGCGTCTTCCTTGGCTGTTTTTTCGCTTACACCCAGCTTTAAAAGCCATTGGGTAAAAACCTTGTGACGCTCATACATTGTTTCAGCAATTTCTAACCCCTTTTCAGTAAGCTCAATAAATCCCCTTGTATTCATGGTAATATAACCATTTTCTCTAAGGTTTTTCATTGCAACGCTTACACTTGGTTTAGAAAATCCAAGCTCGTTAACTACATCTACCGAGCGTACCTCGCCGTTACGCTCCTTTATAATAAGTATTGCTTCTAAATAATTTTCAGCAGATTCATGTATCTTCATATTAATTCTCCAGAAATAGTTTATAATAATAATTTTAACATAAATAACTAAGCTTATCAATAAATTTTATTTATATAAATATCAAATAAATATCAAAAAAAGAGGTACTGTTATGAATAATTCTATCTTTAAA
>JAZSEI010000035.1:0-32586 GCA_045531635.1 Acutalibacteraceae bacterium | reverse complement strand
TATGTGCTCACAGGCAGGTCAGAATGTAATTAAAGACGCTATCAAAGAGCATAACCTAACAGGTATTGTTGTTTGTTCTTGTTCACCTCGTATGCACGAGGCTACATTCCGTAAAACAGCTGCTGAGGCTGGTCTTAACCCATATATGGTTGAGATTGCAAACATCAGAGAGCAGTGCTCTTGGGTACATAAAGAGATGCCTGTTGGTACGGAAAAAGCTATTATTCTTGGTAAGGCTGCTGTTGCTAAGGTTAACCTTAACACACCACTTACTCCTGGTGAAACTCCAGTAGTAAAGCGTGCTTTGGTTATCGGTGGTGGTATTGCAGGTATCCAGACTGCACTTGATATTGCAGATGCTGGCTTCCCTGTTGATATCGTTGAGAAGAAGCCTACAATCGGTGGTAAGATGGCTCAGATTGATAAGACCTTCCCAACACTTGACTGTGCAGCTTGTATTCTTACACCAAAAATGGTTGACGTAGCACAGAATGATAAGATTCGTATCTTCTCATATAGTGAAGTAACAGATGTAAAGGGCTTTGTTGGTAACTTTGATGTTACTATTAAGAAGAATGCCCGTTTTGTAAATGAAGACGCTTGTACAGGCTGTGGTGCTTGTGTAGAGAAGTGTCCTCAGAAGAAAGTACCAAACGAGTTTAACCTTGGTATGGATAACCGTCGTGCTATCTATATTCCATTTGCTCAGGCTGTACCAAAGGTTGCTACAATCGACCCTAACTATTGTACAAAGCTAAAAACTGGTAAGTGTGGCGTTTGTTCAAAGGTTTGTACAGCAGGTGCTATTGATTATACACAGAAGGACGAGTTCATTCAGGAGCAGTACGGTGCAATTGTTGTTGCAACTGGCTTTAATCCAATCAGTATGGATAAGTTTGATGAATTCGCATATAACCAGTCAAAGGATGTTATCACATCTCTTGAGTTCGAGCGTTTAACAAACGCAGCAGGTCCTACAGCAGGTAAGCTACTTCGTCCATCAGACGGTAAGCACCCTCATACAATTGTATTTGTACAGTGCGTAGGTTCTCGTTGTGACGCTTGTGCTGAAAAGGGTAAGGAGTATTGCTCAAAGATTTGCTGTATGTATACTGCAAAGCACGCAATGCTTACAAGAGATAAGTATCCAGATACAGATGTTTATGTATTCTATATAGATGTAAGAACACCTGGTAAGAACTTTGATGAGTTCTATCGCCGTGCAGTAGAAGACTTTGGTGTTCATTATATTAAGGGTATGGTTGGTAAGGTTTCACCAGAGGGTGACAAGCTAAAGGTTCAGGCTTCTGACCTACTTGCTAACAAGCAGCTACATATCGACGCAGACCTAGTTGTACTTGCTGCTGCTATCGAGCCAGACAAGTCAGCACGTCCACTTGCTACAATGCTAACAGCAAGTATGGATACAAACGACTTCTTCACAGAGGCTCATCCAAAGCTAAGACCAGTAGAAAGCCCAACAGCAGGTGTGTTCCTATCTGGTGCTTGTCAGGGTCCTAAGGATATTCCAGAGACAGTATCTCAGGCAAGTGCTGCTGCTTCTAAGGTAATTGGCTTGCTTGTTAAGGATAAGCTAACAAGTAACCCTTGTGTTGCACATTCTAACGAGATGATGTGTAACGGTTGCTCAACTTGTGAAAGAGTATGCCCTTATGGTGCTATTACTTATGAAAATAAAGAATTCCGTATGCCAAACAGAACAACTGCAATTCGTAGAGTTGCAAAGGTTAACCCAGCTGTTTGTCAGGGCTGCGGTGCTTGTACAGTTGCTTGCCCATCAGGTGCTATGGACCTAAATGGCTTTGCTACTGAACAAATTATTGCGGAGGTGGATGCAATATGCAAGTAAACGAATATAAACCTTTAATCGTGGCTTTCTGCTGTAACTGGTGTTCTTATGCCGGTGCTGACCTTGCAGGTAATAACAGACTAGCTTACCCTGCTGATGTAAAAATCATCAGAGTACCATGTTCTTGCCGTGTAAACCCAATGTTTATTCTACGTGCTTTCCAGCGTGGTGCAGATGGCGTTATCATTTGTGGTTGTCACCCAGGCGACTGTCACTACACTTCCGGTAACTATTATACTCGTCGTAGAATGGCTCTTCTTTTCTCAATGCTAGATTATCTTGGTATTGAAAAAGAAAGAACTCGTGTAGAGTGGGTATCAGCAGCAGAGGGTGCTAAGTTTGCTGCTACAATGAACGATTTCGCACAGACAGTTGCAAGTCTTGGTGAAAACAAGAGATTGGAGGATCTAAGATGCAAAAAGTAATGCGTGAAGTATTAGTTGAAAAGGCAATTTCTCTGCTAGAAAATGGTACAGTTGCTGCTGTACTTGGCTGGAGAAAGGGTGAATTCGACTATGATATTACTCCTGCTGTGTTCACAACAGCAGAAGATATTAAAGAGAACTTTGTTTGGAACGACTTCTGTGGTGCCAATTTCTCTAAATATTTAGTTGCTAAAACAAGAAAGATAGAGGGAACAATTCTTGTGTTCCTAAAGCCTTGTGATACATACAGCTTTAACCAGCTTCTAACTGAGCACCGTTTTGACCGTGAAAAGGTTTATGCAGTTGGTATTCCTTGTGAGGGTATGGTTGATGTTGAAAAGGTAAAGGCAGTTTGTGAGGGTATCTCTGCTATTGAGTGCAAGGACGATACACTTCTAGTACACAGCATTTATGAGGACGAGCCTGTTGTAGTAAATACAGCTGAGGTTATCGCTGAGCGTTGTGTGAACTGTAAGAGTAAAAAGCACGTTGCTTATGACGAGCTTCTAGGTGAAGACGGCGATGTTATCGACTCAGCTCGTTTTGACGAGGTTGAAAAGCTAGAGAATATGACAGCTGATGAGCGTTTTGCTTTCTGGCAGAATGAGCTTTCAAAGTGTATTCGTTGTAACGCTTGTCGTGATATCTGCCCTGCTTGTACTTGTGAGCAGTGCGTATTCGACAACCCTAAGTCACCTGTTGAAAACAAGGCTCCTGCTAATAGCTTTGAAGAGAAGATGTTCCACATCATTCGTGCTTTCCATGTAGCAGGTCGTTGTACAGACTGTGGTGAGTGTTCAAGAGTTTGTCCTCAGAATATTCCACTACACCTACTAAACCGTAAATTTATTAAAGATATAGACAGCTTCTATGGTGAGTATCAGGCTGGTGCAGAGGTAGGCTTACGAGCACCACTTGTTAACTACACAACAGAAGACCTAGAGCCTTCAGAGGTTTTCGAGAGGAGTGAGAACGATGCGTAAGTGTTCAGTTGAGTCTTTAAATCTTGTATTTGCAGAGATTGCAAAAAACGCTACATTATATATGCCTGTAGATGATGCTAAAGGCAAAACAGCTTACACAAAATGGGCTGAAGGTATGCAGTGGAGCAATGCTCTTAACACTGTAAGAAGCCCTAAGGATTTCTTCTTCCCACAGATGGAAAACCTTGTAGAGTTCAAAACAGAGGGTAAAAACATCGAGATTATCGACACTCGTGAGGAGTCTGAGGACTTTGTGGTATTTGGTGTTCGTGCTTGTGATGTAAAGAGCTTTGATGTTCTTGACCGTGTATTCCTAGTAGACCCAATCGACAGCTACTATGCATCACGCAGAGAGCACGGTGTGATTATCTCTGTTGCTTGTACAAAGCCATCAGAAACCTGCTTCTGCCAGACATTTGGCATTGATGCAACAAATCCAGCAGGTGATATTTCTGTATGGAAAACAGAAACAGAAATTTTCTGGCAGAGCAATACAGAAAAGGGTGAGGCACTACTAAAGAGCATTGAGGCTCTTACCGAGGAGTGTGGCACAGAGGCTGTTGACGCTCAGAAAGAGAAAACAGCTAAGATTATGAGCAAGCTTCCACTAGCTAGCCTAACAGGAGAGAAGTTTGGCCCTGGTAAAACTCAGGAGTTCTTTGACGCTCCAGAGTGGAGTACACTTTCAGAGTCTTGTCTAGGCTGTGGTACTTGTACATTTGTATGCCCAACTTGCCAGTGCTATGATATTAAGGACTTTAACACAGGTAATGGTGTTGTAAGATTCCGTTGCTGGGACTCTTGTATGTATTCAAACTTTACAAAGATGTCTGCAGGTCAGCCAAGACTTACACAGGTTGAGCGTTTCCGTCAGCGTTTTATGCACAAGCTTGTATATTACCCAGAGAATAACGACGGTATGTTTGGCTGTGTTGGCTGTGGTCGTTGTCTTGCAAAATGTCCTATTTCAATGAATATTGTAAAAGTAATGAAAACAGTTGGAGGTAACAAATAATGAATGAGCGTGTAGAAGCTTTAATACCAAAGCTTGGAGTTATTACAGATGTTCGTATTGATACTCCAGATATTAAAACATTCCGTGTTGTTACTCCAGATGGCGTAAAGCCTTTTGAGCACAGACCTGGTCAGTGTGCAATGCTATCTATACCAGGTGTAGGTGAGGCTATGTTCTCTATTACTTCTTCACCAACAAACACAGAATTTATGGAATTCTCAATTAAAAAGTGTGGTTGCTTAACAGAGTGGCTACATCAGGCAGAGGTTGGTCAGCAGGTTACAATCCGTGGACCATACGGCTCACCATTCCCAGTAGATGATGAATTTGTAGGCAAAAATATGCTATTCATCGCTGGTGGTGTTGGTCTTGCTCCACTTCGTTCAGTTATCAACTACTGCCGTCATTACCGTGACCGTTATGGTAAAATTGATATTGTTTACGGTTCAAGAAGTAAAGACGATTTGCTTGACTATAAAGAAATTATCGAAGAATGGACACACGACACTAATGTTGATGTTCACCTAACAATAGATAACCCACAAGAGGGTTGGGACGGACACGTTGGTTTTGTACCAAACTATGTAAAAGAGCTTGGCTTTGACACAAACAAAACAGCTATTTTATGTGGTCCTCCTATAATGATTAAGTTTACACTGGACGGACTTTATTCTCTTGGCTTTGAGAAAGAGCAGATTTACACTACACTAGAAATGCGTATGAAGTGTGGTATTGGTAAATGTGGCAGATGTAATGTAGGCTCAAAGTATATTTGCAAAGATGGTCCTGTATTCCGTTTTGATGAACTTGATGAGCTACCAGATGAGTATTGATACAAGGAGAGAATAACAATGGAAAATATGGTTAACATTTTTCTGTTCGGAAAGAAATATCAGGTTCCGGACAATCTAACAATTATGAACGCAATGGAATATGCAGGCTATCAGCTAGTTCGTGGTTGTGGCTGTCGTAACGGCTTTTGTGGTGCTTGTGCTACTATTTACCGTATTAAGGGCGACCGTGAGCTAAAGTCTTGCCTAGCTTGCCAGACAAAGGTAGAAGAGAATATGTACATAGCTACTCTACCTTACTTCCCACTTGTAAAGCAGGTTTACGATATGGATAAGGTAAGCCCAACAGATGCTATTATGATGCAGCTTTACCCAGAGATTTATGCTTGTATCGGCTGTAACGCTTGTACAAAAAGCTGTACTCAGGGCTTAAATGTTATGCAGTACATCGCTTATGCTCAGCGTGGCGATTTCGAGCAGTGTGCAGAGGAGTCATTCGACTGCGTAATGTGTGGCGTATGTTCTTCTCGTTGCCCAGCTGGTATTTCACACCCACAGGTTGCTATGCTTGCAAGAAGACTTAACGGTAAGTACCTAGCACCAAAGTGTGACCACCTTGACAACCGTGTTCAAGAGATTAAAGACGGTACATTTGTAGAGCTTATCGAGGCACTAATGCAGAAGCCAATCGACGAGATGAAAGAGCTTTACAACACACGTGAAATAGAGAAGTAAGGAGGGCAACAGAATATGTATTCAGAGAAATTTCAAGAATCTATAAAGGCTGTTGAAGCTGCAAGAGAAAATAACATTGCTCTTGAGCCAGCTCGTATGACAGCACAGCAGAAGGAAGATTTGCTTGCTGCATATCACCCTGACTATAAAAAGGATGAGTTCGAGGAGCTAAAAATTGGTCCTAACAAGGGTCAGATGGTTCCAAAGGAGCTTGCAGAAATGCTACAGGCTCACAGCAGAATTACTGCTGACTGTGTAGACCTATCAACACCTGATTACGATGTAGATGTTCTAATCATCGGTGCAGGTGGTGCTGGTACATCTGCTGCTATCGAGGCTCACGAGGCTGGTGCTGATGTAATGATCGTTACAAAGCTTCGTATGGGTGATGCTAACACAATGATGGCAGAGGGTGGTATTCAGGCTGCTGATAAAGAGAACGACTCTCCTGCAATTCACTTTGTAGACGCTTTCGGTGGTGGTCACTTTGCTGCTAAGCGTGAGCTTCTATCAAAGCTAGTATGTGACGCTCCTGAGGCTATTCAGTGGCTAAGCGAGCTAGGCGTTGAGTTTGATAAGGACGCTGACGGCACAATGATTACTACACATGGTGGTGGTACATCAAGAAAGCGTATGCACGCTGCTAAGGACTATTCAGGTGCTGAAATTATGAGAACACTTCGTGACGAGGTTCTTAACCGTCAGATTCCTGTAGTAGACTTTACATCAGCTATCGAGCTAATTCTTGACGAGAACGGTAACGCTGCTGGTGCTGTTCTAATGAATATGGAAACAAAAGAGCTTCTAGTTGCTAAGGCTAAAACAGTTATCATCGCTACAGGTGGGGCTGGTCGTATGCACTATCAGGGCTTCCCAACATCTAACCACTATGGTGCTACAGCAGACGGTCTTGTACTTGGATATCGTGCAGGTGCTAACCTACTATATGCTGAAACACTACAGTATCACCCAACAGGTGCTGCTTACCCAGAGCAGATCTTTGGTGCTTTGGTAACAGAGAAGGTTCGTTCACTTGGTGCTAAGCTTGTAAACTGCAAGGGTGAGGTATTTATGCACCCACTAGAAACTCGTGACGTTGCTGCTGCTTCTATCATTCGTGAGTGTAGCACAAGAGGCAACGGTGTAGAAACAGGTCAGGGCTTAGGCGTATGGCTAGATACACCAATGATCGAGAAAATCGGTGGTGAGGGTACAATCGAAAAGCGTATTCCTGCTATGATGCGTATGTTCGGTAAGTACGGCATTGATATCCGTAAGGAGCCTATCATCGTTTACCCAACACTACACTATCAGAACGGTGGTCTTGATATTACACCTGACTGTATGACAACAAAGGTTGAAAACCTATTTGTTGCTGGTGAGGCTGTTGGTGGTATCCACGGTAGAAACCGTCTAATGGGTAACTCACTACTAGATATCATCGTATTCGGTCGTAGTGCAGGTAAGAGTGCTGCTGCTAAGGCTAAGGATGTTACAGTAGGTAAGCTTTCACTTGACCACGTAGCAAGCTTTGAAAACGAGATTAAAGAGGCTGGTATCGAAACTGAAGCTGTTTCTCCAAAGCTATTACCTGATTACCGTAGAAAGTAATATAAAACTAAACACCTTTAAAAATACAGAAATAATTTTGACATATTTTGTGTGCTTCATACTGCGTACTTCAAAGGCACTAGCCTTTGAAGTGGGTCAGTATTTGTTCAGCACAAAATATGCTCAAAATTCATTTACCCATTTTAAATGGTGTGTAGTGTAAAATAAAATTAAATAATTATTTGAGGAGTAGATGAAATGAATTTGTTTGGCGGTGTTATTCCTGTTACAGGTATTTCATTCTTCCTATTCTGCGTGTTTGCAATTTTACTTGTAGGCTACGCACTAGGTAGAATTACTATCAAAGGCGTATCTCTAGGAGATGCAGGTGTGTTTATCGTAGCACTTCTATTTGGTGCTTTGTTCTGCTCGGATTTTATGACAAACACCTTTGGTGCTAAGCCTATCGAATTTGAACACGACTGGCTATCGATTATCGAAACATTCGGTCTTATCCTATTTGTAACAAGCGTAGGCTTTATTGCTGGCCCTAAGTTTTTTGCGAATATGAAGAAGAACTTTAAGTCTTATGTGCTTATCGGTCTTATCATTATCGTTATTGGTGGTCTTTCTGCATTAGGCTGTGTTATGCTTGGTCAGCACGTTTTTGGCTTCGGTGCAGATACAATCAAAGACGTTGACGGTTTTGTAGCAATGATTGTTGGTTTGCTTTCAGGCTCACTAACTTCAACTCCTGCATTCTCAGCAGCAAAGGCAACTGTTGCTCCTGAGTATGAGAGCCTTGTATCAGTTGGTCATGGTATCGCTTATATCTTTGGCGTTGTTGGCGTTGTTCTATTTGTTCAGCTTGTTCCAAAGCTATCAAAGGCTAATATGGATGAAGAAAGAGCAAAGATTGCTATTAAGGCTACAAAGGCTGAAAGCAAAAAGGCAGTAAAGCTATTCCACCTAGACCACATGGGTATTGCAGTATTCTCACTTGCTGCTATTCTTGGTACATTTATCGGTAAGGTGAAAATTCCTATGAGTAGTGCTGGTTTAGATGGCACTTGTTTCTCACTAACAACAACAGGTGGTTGCTTGCTTGTTTCACTAATTCTTGGTCACTTTGGCAGAATTGGTAAGTTAAGCCTAATGCCAGAAGAAACAACACTAAAGCTATTCAGAGAGCTTGGTCTTGTATTATTCCTAGTTGGTGCAGGTATCCCTGGTGGTGCAGACTTCGTTGCAAACTTCAACGGTATGTACTTTGTATATGGTATCATTATGACAATTATTCCAATGATTGTTGGCTATATATTTGCAAAGTATGTTCTAAAGCTACCATTACTAAACAGTCTAGGTTCAATTACAGGTGGTATGACAAGTACACCAGCACTTGGTACACTTATTCAAACAGCAGGTACAGAAGATGTTGCAGCTGCTTACGCTGCTACATATCCAATTGCACTTATCGCAGTTGTTCTTGTATCACAGTTCTTGATTATCTTATTCTAATAATAAATAGAGAAAAAAGAGGCTGTCTCACTAATCGAGTGAGGCAGCCTAATTTTATGCAAAAAAGAAGGAGACTTCGGTGAAGAAGTCTCCAAAATGGTGTGTAATGTAATTAAGACAAAACAAAATCAGCATAAAGGATTGTACACCAATGAGCAGAAGAAATCAATGGTAATACCACTAATACTGTTTCATTTCTAACAAGTAGATATCTTTTCAGCTTATTTTTCAACATTCCTTTCCGTTTCTCTACAAGGCACAAAAATAAAAGTGGATTGCGGGAAAGCAATGTAATTTGTTAGAATATACTTAAAAAACAAACACACTACAAAACACGTGGAGATGAGCAGGAACAGTGAAAGCTGAACTGAATATTTATGTGTGTCGGTTGCTCTTTCAAGCACAAATAATTAGGGCATTGAACCCTGTAAACTCATCTTTGGAGAGACGGACTACTTAAATCTTACAATGAGTATCCAGTCTTTGTTTCTTTTCTCAAAATAAGTTTTTTGAGGGATGTGTATGTTAAAAATTGTTTACCCTATATGCTGTGGAATAGATGTACACAAATCATTTATCGTAGCGTGCATAACTTCAACAAACGATAACGGTGTTACCACTTACAAAAGCAAGCGTTTATCTACTTCTACAGGAGAACTCAGAAAATGTGCAAACTGGCTTTCTGAAAAGAACTGCAAAAACGTTTGTATGCAATCAACAGGCAAATACTGGATTACTGTTTACAATATTCTCGAATCAACCTGCGATATTGTTCTTGCTCACCCTAAATATGTTAAAGCTATCAAAGGTAAGAAAACCGATTTTGACTGTATCGGGTATCAACTCCTTTTCTGCTATATCCATCATCGTAGAAATTGGTGTTGATATGTCCGTGTTTCCAACATCGAAACATTTATGCTCTTGGGCAGGTTAACTCATCAGAACAATGAGAAATTCTGAATAAAATACACGCTTCTATACAGTTGTATATCGTGGTCTGAAAATACCTGAAAAACAATATATAGTGGTGATTTTTCTGCAATTCGTAATTCAATGTAAAACTAAAGCTGAGATACGAACTTTTTTGGATATTTGTTAGAAAAATTGTTAGAAAAGTTCTGATGAAAAAGTCTTTGTTGCGTTTTAAATGGTTGGAAGAATATAAGACTTTAGGTGCTATATGCAAGCATTATATCACACTTACCATTGCAGTCTGGACAGCTTGATTTTTAAAACTTTATTTGGAGAAGTATCTTAATCTGAATGTTATGAATTGAATTCTCTGTAAAGCATTTCGGCTAGTGCACTCATAATTGCGTTATACTTTTTCTTGTTCTGGAATAGGGAAGCATAGGCTTCGGTTTGCTCTACGTAGTTATCCTGAGCAACCTCATCAAAGGTTTTTGGGAAGATACTTTCTATGAAAATCTTCTGATTTGAAGTTTTAGCACCCTTTTTAAGCTTTTTATCGTTCTTCATTTTTTCGTGCATAGAGAATATAATTACACGGTCTGCGTCATTAAAATTACCATTGAACAGCTCGTTTATTTTTTCGATAATTTCTTCTAATGGTTCTTTTTGTTCTGGTACAGCTTTACCTTTTGAACTGGCTGGGTCATAAACGCCTGATTGATTATCAAGTGTAATTTCTCCTTTAAATGTCTGCTCAAGCTTATAGAACTCTAGCTTTAAAGCACCCTCAAGGTCAATCATCTGGACTGATTCGTTAGGAATAAGCTTGAGTAAATACGAGCAGAAAACATATTCCTTTTGCATTTGGGTATCAAACATACGGCATATTTGTGTGATATACCCATACCATTTGATATAAGAGCGAATCTGTCTTCTGAAGTTATATCTTTCATCTGTTGCCAAAGCATTATATCTTTCTGCAACTGGCTTTAAAGCAGATGTCATTTTACCGAGCATAGTGTCGTCTTGCTTTTTATTAGAATAATATATATCACAAAATGCTTCGATGTCGTTATCGGAATAAATATTATAGTCGTGCAGTTCCTTTTGTAGCTGATAAATCAAATCTACATTAACCTCCTGTGAAAGTGAGGTTTCTTGATAGAAAGGCTGGAACGCCTCTTTAATGTCATCAGCTGTATTTACAAAATCAAGGATATATGTATCTTTCTTATCTGGGTGAATACGATTAAGTCTTGATAATGTCTGAACACACTTTACACCACGAAGCTTTTTATCAACTATCATAGTGTGAAGCAGTGGTTCATCAAAGCCAGTCTGATATTTTTCTGCAACGATAAGAACATTAAAATTTTCGTGGAACTCTGATTTTGTTTGCTCCTCTGAAATGTGTGTTCCGTCCTTGCGAACATTCAGCTTGCTTTCGGTGTATTCCTTGTCATAGTCCTTTATAGCACCTGAAAAGGCTACAAGGCAATCTATATTATCATAGCCTTGCTCCTGAATATATCTTTTAACCTCGTGGTAATATCTTACAGCAGCCAGACGAGAAGATGTAATAACCATCATTTTACCCTTACCGTTAATAGCTTTAGAGGTTGTAGAAATAAAGGTTTCTACAATAATCTGTGCTTTCTGAGAAATATTATAAGGGTGTAGCTCTTCAAAGCGACGAATAACCTTTGCAGCACGAGAAGCAGGCACTTCTGGATTATCTGGAATAGTTTTAGCAATTTTGAAGCAGGTATTGTAGGTCATATAATTCTGAAGAACATCCATTATAAAGCCTTCTTGAATAGCCTGTTTCATTGAATAGACGTGAAATGGGTGGAACGAACCGTCAGTATATTCTGTGCCGAACATTTCAAGAGTTTGATTTTTTGGAGTAGCTGTAAAGGCAAAGAATGAAAGATTTTTATGTCTGCCGTGAGCAAGCATTTCTTGAATAAGCTTATCCTGTTTATCAATCTCTTCTTCTGCTTTGCCCTCTATTTCTGCATATTCACGCAGAGCAAGCTCAGTATCTACAAGAGCTGTTTTTAGTTTGTTTGCTGATTTACCTGTTTGTGAAGAATGTGCTTCATCAACTATAATTGCAAATGACTTGCCCTTGGTGCTTTCTACCTCGGTGTAGATAACAGGGAACTTCTGCAAGGTGGTTACTATAATTCGGCAACCATTGTTTATAGCGTCACGAAGGTCCTTTGAAGATTTACCCTCGCCAATAGTTTCAACTGTTCCTAAGGTGTGGTCAAAGGAAGAAATTGTGTCTTGTAGCTGTCTGTCAAGTACTGTTCTGTCTGTGATAATGATAACCGAAGAAAAATAGGCTTTATTATCAAGGTCGTGTAAGGAAGCCAGACGATATGCAGTCCAAGCAATAGAGTTTGACTTACCCGAGCCTGCACTGTGCTGAATAAGATAATTTTTGCCTGTGCCGTTTTCACGAACATCTGCAATTAATTTACGAACAACATCAAGCTGATGAAAACGAGGGAATATAAGTGTTTTGTTATCCTTGTTATGTATAAACTTCTGGATAATATCAATGGCACTGTCCTTTTGCAGAACATTCTCCCACAAATAAGCAGTTGGGTAGCCATATGGGTTGGCAGGATTACCCTTGCCACCGTCATTACCTGCACCGTTAGAGCCTTGATTAAAAGGCAAAAAGTATGTATCGCCCTTGGCTAGCTTAGTTGCCATAAATACGTCGGTGTGGTCAACGCAGAAGTAAGCAAGTATTCTTTTGTTAAACTGAAAGCACAGCTCTCTTGGACTTCTGTCATACATCCACTGTCTTTTGGCATTATCTACATTTTGCCCTGTGAATTGGTTTTTAAGCTCCAAAGCAAAAATAGGAATACCATTGAACACAAGCACCATATCAACAGAATTATTATTCTCTGCTGAATAGTGCCACTGGCGAACCACATTACAAATATTTTGTTCATATAAAGCTGTTGCAGTTTTGTTAAGGTGTGTTTCGGGCTTGAAGTAACACACACGGAATGTAATACCCCTGTGCTTAAAACCGTGCCTTAAAACATAAATAAGACCAAAGGTATCGCAGGCATTATTAAAGGCTACACACAGCTTACGCACAGGGTCGGAGTTGCAGGTATTTTCAAAGCGTTTCCATTCCTTTGGTTGTGTTCTCTGAATAAAATTAATAAAAGTACCAACATATAAACCGTATTCAGTATTATATGTATCTGTGGTTTTAGTATAGCCACCCTTTGCTGACACTAAAAAGGTTTCTATATCCTCTTCAAAGCGTCTTTCGTTTGTAAAATCAACAGGCATATTATTTCACTTCCTTTTTACCCGTTACATATTCGTAAATCAATGATTTTTTATATGTTTCAAGCTCTATAAGCAAAGTTATTTTCTTTGTGATAAGGGTATCGATTTCTAGACACTTTTGGTCAAGATAGTCTGCGATTTCTTTTTGCTCGTAAATATCAGGGAATACAAATTTACAAGCAACAATTTGTGAAGCAACAATACTTGGTAATGCAGTTTGAGTTATATAGGGTATCCAATCAAATGCAATTAATTGATAATAATTAAACTTAGGCAATAGTTTCGATGTATGTGTTAAGTAATACATAGTATCCACTACCCATATTTTGCCTGTAACATGAATTGGTTTACCTAGAGTACCTTTTCTGCCAAACATAACGGTTTCACCATCGTACATATGTACATCAGTATATTTAAAGACACCACCAGACCCAAACACTGGAACAGAGTTTTTTGTTTCCTTATCAATTTCGTTAGATATTTCTTTTCCGTTATTAACTTTTGAAAACATTTTCAATTCAGCAAAAATCCACTCTGCAGGAAATTTACCAATCCACTCAATACCACTATCTTTCATAGGTCGGTTGCCACGAATACCTTTGGTTACTGCCTCGGTAATAACCGATTGCTTAAGCTTTTTATATTCCTCAATAGTCGCCTTTGTCTTTTCAATAACAGCGTCAATTTCTGCACATTTTTGGTCAAGGAAAGAGGCGATTTTTTGTTGTTCTAAATAAGTTGGAAGTACGCAAGGAAGAATTGAAAACTCATCATAATTTAATGTATAGCGAAGATTTTTGGCGTAGGTTTTAAATTTTCTTCCGTTGAAAACAAATTTAAACCAATAGTCTACATACTGTGGTAAAATTTCATCTTTACATTTTAACACTTTATAGGCTGGAGATATCATTCCGTTATAAGGACTAATACCTGAAAAAACAGCCGAACAATCCAAATCAAACAAACACATAACAATGTCACCTGTATTTACGATTTGATATGTATCGAAACTTTCTGGCACTTTACCTCCAATTGCTTCTTGACTTTTAGTTTTTATTCCTTGAGTAGTTAAAGATAGAAGTTGAGTTGTGTTAGATTCTGAACCAACAATTACTTTTGAACAATTAAATAAGGTTTTATTTCGTCTAACTTCCCACCCAACAGGTATCTCACCAATCCACTCAATACCACTATTTTTCATTTCTCGTGCCATACTTAACTCTCCTTGTGGAACAGGTTTTGCAGGGTGGTAGAGATTTCAGCTTCAAGACTGATAATTCTGTTTAGAATATCGTCTGATTTTTCAGGCTTCTGATATTCATAGAAATATCGTGTCATAGGAATTTCATAGCCAACCTTTGTTTTGGTTTTGTCTATCCATGCATCAGGAGCATAAGGCAATACCTCACGGGCAAAGTAAGCGTCTATATCCTCTACAAGAGGAACATTCTCTGTATCTCTTAAAGAGGTATCGGCAACTGGCTTGCCTTTCTTTTTGATAATCTCTCCGTTTTCATCTCGCTGTGGTCTTTCTACTACTATTTTGTGGTATCCGAATTCTACACTTTCAAAAATCTTGCTTTCGCAGCAGATACCGTTTTTATCTCCGTAAATACCTTGTGCAAACTCTCCGTATGCTTTTACAATCAGCTCTCGGCATTTATTGGTAATATCGTTTCTCTTTGTGCCTATTGATTTTCTTCTTGGCTCATAACAATGAGAAGCGTCAATAAGCTGAACCTTACCAGCACGGTATGATGGCTTGTCCTTTGACAACACCCATATATATGTGCTGATACCTGTATTCATAAACTGGTCTGTGCTTAGCTGAATGATAGCGTCTAACCAATCGTTTTCAAGAATATATTGTCTTATATTAGAAGGCCCTGAGCCAGCGTCACCCGAAAATAACGGAGAGCCATTCTGAATAATTGCCATTCTACCGTCATCAGCAAGCTTTGCAAGTCCGTTAAGAACAAACAACTGCTGACCGTCAGAAATCTTTGGTAAGCCTGGCGCAAAACGACCATTTTCACCCAGCTTTGCTTCGGCTTCTACTGCTGATTTTTCTCGCTTCCAGTCAATACCAAAGGGTGGGTTAGATATAATTCTGTCAAACTGGTACCCTTTAAACTGGTCGTCAGATAAGGTGTCGCCAAATCGCATATTGTTAGGGTCGCCACCTCTAATCATCATATCTGCCTTTGCAATAGCAAATGTAGAGGGGTTGAACTCCTGACCAAAGCAGGTTACGGTTGCTTCTTCATCAAGAGCATGTATTCTTTCTTCCATACAGGATAACATCTGTGATGTACCCATAGCCATATCATATACTGTGATATTCTGACCATTAAACTGTGTGTCGCAAAGTAGAATATCTGTCATCAGGTAGATGATGTCACGACTTGTAAAATGTGCTCCTGCCTCTTCACCATAGCTTTCGTTAAAACGGCGAACAAGGTCTTCAAAAACATAGCCACAATCAACAGCAGAAATCTTATCTGGTCCAAGATACCCCTTTGCTGAATTGAACTCTTTAATAACAAGATATAGTGTGTTACTTTCTACCATTCTTTTGATGATGTTCTCAAAATCAAACTTTGACAGAACATCCTGCACATTAGCAGAAAAGCCTGCAAGATAATCCTTGAAGTTTATTTCTATATGCTCCGGGTCAGAAACCAGTGTATCAAAAGTGAATTTTGATGTGTTATAAAACTGATAATCCGACGCACGAGTAAGAAAACCGTCAATAACCTCAAGATTTTTAACCTTTTCAAATGTTTCTAGTACCTTATTATGTGTAGATAATAAGCAGTCGTGAAATCTTTTAACAACCGTCATAGGCAAGATAACAAGACCATATTCGTGTGGCTTAAATGGCCCTCTGAGCATATCTGCCACATTCCATATAAGTGTAGCTTTCTCGGATATATTAACACCGACATTTGTGATTTTATCCATTGTACTTATTTCTCCCTTTTAACCCCCTTTTGCTGTTTTTGATCGCAAAAGTGAATAATATTCACTTTAATTATACAATTTCTTGTGCAAAATTCAATATTTTAACAAAAATGTAATTATATATGAAATATATTTTATTTAGTTTGATTGTGTAGTTGTTATGGTATCAACAAGAACGTTCTATACTCTGTTGGAGTCTAGCAAAATTACTTACTTTAAAATTGGTAATGCTTATAAAATCCTGAAATCTGCATTGATAGATTATATAAGTCAGAGCTATAAGAAAGCTGGTGAGTAATATGATAGGAACTCTGCAAATTAAGAACGACTTATTTTATGCAGTGCTTAATTTTAAAGATAAGAGTGGTAAACGTAAGCAGAAGTGGATACCATTACAACTTCCAGTTAAAAGTAATAAAAGAAAAGCAGAAAGTCAGATTTTGAAATCAGCATATAGGCTGATAGCTTCTAACTTTCGGCTATTATTTTTTGATTTGTAAATCTATTGCGTTTTTATAATTTTTTTATTTTTAACCAGAAAATAAAAAATCTAACACAATTCAAAAGAATTTGTGTTAGAAAAGTGTTAGAAATGCTTATTTTTACGAGTTTTTTGACAAAAAGAAAAATGGCTAAAACGTAGTGTTTAAGCCATTTAGTGTGGTTGCGGGAGCCAGACTTGAACTGACGACCTTCGGGTTATGAGCCCGACGAGCTACCATCTGCTCCATCCCGCGATATTTAACTTGCTGTTTTCTTTCAGCTTCATTATTATATCGCGTGGCAATGGTTTTGTCAACACTTTTTTAAAAAAATTTTTTAAAAAATTATAGTGTGTAATCTTACTTGATTTTAATGCGTTTTTAGTCTATAATAGTACAATGAAAATGTATATTTTGATGGGAGTGTGACGACTATGATTAGCGGTGCTGAAATAATGGTAAAATGCCTAGAGCAAGAGAACGTAGAAATCTTGTTCGGCTACCCTGGTGCAGCCATTTGTCCTTTTTATGATGCACTTATGGAGTCGCCAATTGAGCACATTCTTGTAAGACAAGAGCAAAATTCAGTTCATGCAGCAAGTGGCTATGCCCGTTCTGTAAGTAAGCCTGGTGTTTGTGTTGCTACATCGGGTCCTGGTGCAACAAACCTAATTACAGGTATTGCTACTGCTTATATGGATTCTATTCCAATAATAGCAATTACAGGTCAGGTAAGAAGTGACCTTATAGGTAGAGATGTATTCCAAGAGGCAGATATCACAGGTGCTTGTGAGCCTTTTGTTAAGCATAGTTATTTAGTAAAGAGAACAGAGGATTTGCCAAGAATATTTAAAGAAGCTTTTTATATTGCAACATCTGGCAGACCAGGTCCTGTTCTTATAGATGTACCTATTGATATTCAGACAAATAAAATAGAAGAATTTGTATATCCTGAAAAGGCAGAGATTACAGGCTATAAGCCTTGTACAGAGGGTCATACAAAGCAGGTTGAAAGAGCTGTAGAGCTTATTAAGTCTGCGTCAAGACCGATTATCTGTGCTGGTGGTGGTGTGCTTACATCTGGTGCAAAGCTAAAGCTTGTTGAGTTTGCAACAACAACAGGTATTCCTGTTGTTTCTACAATGATGGGTATTGGTGTAATGCCAACAGAGAATAAGCTATACCTTGGTATGCTTGGTTCACATGGTAAGCGTGTAGCTAACAGAGCCATACACGAGGCTGATGTAATTCTTATCTGTGGTGCCAGAGTAGGTGACAGAGCAGTTGCTGCTCCTGGTCAGCTTTCAGCTAATTCTAAAATTATACACATTGATATTGACCCTGCTGAAATTGGCAAGAATGTAGAGGTTACAGTACCAATTGTTGGCGATATGAATAATGTTATCAATAAGCTTTGTGATACTATTGGTGATTACCATGTTTCACAGGAGTGGGAAGACACAACAGACCGTTGGAAGAACGAGATGCTTAGAGAAGCACCTACATTTGAGGGCTGTGTAGAGCCAAGAAGCTTTATCGCTAAGCTTTCAGAGATGATGCCAAATAAGTCTATTCTTGTTGCCGATGTTGGACAAAACCAAATTTGGTGTGCTAATAATTTCCGTATTAAAGAGGGTAGATTCTTAACAACAGGTGGTATGGGTACAATGGGTTACTCTGTACCTGCTGCTATGGGTGCAAAATTTGCAAGACCAGACAGACAGGTTGTTGCTGTTTGTGGTGATGGTTCTTTCCAGATGGGTATGAATGAGCTTGGCACAATAGCACAGAATCACCTAAATGTAAAAATCATTATTATGCGTAATGATAGACTTGGTATGGTTCGTGAGCTACAGAAAAACCACTACAACGCTCACTATACTGCTACCTTCCTTGATGAAGAAACACCAAACTTTATGAAGATTGCAGAGGCTTACAATATAGAGTCAGCTTATGCTACATCTAATGAAGAAGCAGAAATGTACGCTGAGAAGATGGTAAATTCTGACAAGGCGTTTATCCTAGTGTGTAAGGTAAGCCCTGACACACCGTCTATTTAATCTAACGGGAGGGCTTTATTATGAAACATACTATTTATATGCTTGTTGAAAATCAGGCAGGTGTTCTTAGTAAAATTACAGGTCTTTTTTCAAGACGTGGCTTTAACATAGACAGTCTTGCTGTGGGTGTTACAGCCGATTCAACTATATCAAGAATTACAATAGTAGCCGACGGTGATGAATATGTAGCCGAGCAGATTCAAAAGCAGGTTAGCAAGCTTATTCCTGTTATAGAGGTTAAGCTTTTAAAAGAGAATACATATATCAGCCGAGAGCTTGCACTTTTAAAGGTTAAGTGTAATACAACCAATAGACTTGAAATTGTTAAAATTGCAGAGCTTATGGGTGCAAAGATAATCGATGTTAGTGTTGCTTCAATTACACTTGAAATGGCAGACACTTCTGACAATATCGAAACACTTAACAACCTACTAAAGCCATATGGTATTAAAGAGATTATAAGAACTGGTGTGGTAGCAGTAGAAAAGGGCAGTATATTAGGTAAATAATTGACATAATCATTTTTATGATGTATTATATTAGATAGCCACAATTTATGGCATAAGGAGGAAGTATTGCAATGGCAAAAATTTATTATCAGGAAGACTGTAATCTAAGTCTTTTAAACGACAAAACAGTAGCAATCATTGGTTATGGTAGCCAGGGTCACGCTCACGCACTAAACCTACACGAGAGTGGTGTAGATGTAATCGTTGGTCTATACGAGGGTTCAAAGAGCTGGGCTAGAGCTGAGAAGGCTGGTCTAAAGGTTATGACAGCTGCAGATGCTGCTAAGAACGCAGACATCATTATGATTCTTATCAACGACGAGAGACAGGCTGCTCTATATAAGAACGACATCGAGCCAAACCTAACAGCAGGTAAGGCACTTGCATTTGCTCACGGCTTCAACATTCACTATCAGCAGATTATTCCACCAGCTGATGTTGACGTATTTATGATCGCTCCAAAGGGTCCTGGTCACACAGTAAGAAGTGAGTATGTAGAGGGTAAGGGTGTACCTTGTCTAATCGCTGTATATCAGGATGCTACAGGTAAGGCTACAGATATGGGTCTTGCTTACGCTGCTGGTATTGGTGGTAGCAGAGCTGGTGTTCTAGAGACAACATTCAAGGCAGAGACAGAGACTGACCTATTTGGTGAGCAGGCTGTTCTATGTGGTGGTGTTACAGCTCTTATGAAGGCTGGTTTTGAGACTCTAGTAGAGGCTGGTTATGCACCAGAGAACGCTTACTTCGAGTGTATCCACGAGATGAAGCTAATCGTAGACCTAATCTACAGCGGTGGTTTCTCTAAGATGAGATATTCAATTTCTGACACAGCTGAGTTTGGTGATTACGAGACAGGTAAGCGTCTAATCACAGAGGAAACAAAGAAGGAAATGAAGAAGGTTCTTGAGGAGATTCAGGATGGTACATTTGCTTCTAAGTGGATTGCTGAGAACAAGAACGGTAGAGCACACTTCAACTCAACAAGAAGAATCGAGGCTTCACATCAGCTAGAGGCTGTAGGTGAGGAGCTAAGAAAGATGTATTCTTGGGGTGGCGAGGACAAGTACGCTGACTAATTATCAGCCCTTGTTAAGCTATACATAAGTTTACGCCTTGTAAATTAATACATAAAAAATTAACTCCCATTTTGGCGATAATTTTCGCTTGAATGGGAGTTTTTGTTGTGTGTAAACAAAGGCGTTTTTAATGATTGTGTGAAAACAAAAGAATAAATTAGAATTTGTGTAACTGCTTACGCAGTTACTAATGGCGAGATAACTTAAAAGTTTTGATTAAACTTTTTCAAAAGTTTATGGGTCAAGGGCAACGCCCTTGCAGGTTTTAAGGACGGAGTCCTTAACGCTTCAAGATTATTTAAAAATGCCTTTTCAAGGCATTTTTAGGAAAAACTATGAGTTAAAGGGCTTTGCCCTTTAAAATCCCACGATGGGCTTTGCCCCTCGACCCCAAAAGCCTTTAGAAAGGCTTTACCCAAACTTTAAGTTTGGGTTTGTGCTAATCTTAACTCCTCGATAAATTCCAATTTATCAGACAGCAAAATTAATGGTGGTGAAATAAAATGAAAAAGGGATTTCTTGCTGTGGTTGCTATTGCACTTATTAGTATGCAAACTGTTAGCTACTCTGCTACAAGCACTGCTGACGAAATTGCAACAAAAGAGAGCGAAAATGTAACATTAACAGCAGATATTACCAAACTTAATACAGATATAGAATCTACAAAGCTTGAGATTGCACAGCTTCAACAGCAAATTGATGATTCAGATGCTCTTATAAAAAGCCTTAGTACAGATATAGGTACTAACAAGGATAAGCTAAAAGAGAGAATATTAGATATGTATCTTGCTGGTAGTGCAAGTAATATCGAGGTTATTTTAGGTGCAACAAGCGTTGATGATTTTTTGAACAGACTTGAATATGTTTCTATTATCGCAGAAAACGACTCTAAGCTTATAGGCGACTTAACACAGCAGGTTAATATAAGCACCAAGGCAAACAAAACGCTTAAAACTAATCTTAGTGCACTTGATACAAAGCAAAAAAATCTTGTGGGCAAACGTACTGAATTTGAGGATATATTAATTGCTAATCAGGATAGACTTAATTATTTGTATGGACAAAATGTAGTTATCGCTGATACTCACGAAGAGGGTGATGGCGACACCTATGACGAAAACATTTTAAGCTATTACGACAAGCAACAGCTACAGCAAAATACAAATAATACAACACAGGCTCCTGTAGAAAAGCCAACTCAAAAGCCAGCACAAAAACCAGTGCAAAAGCCAACCCAGAAGCCAACCCAAAAGCCAACCCAAAAGCCAACTACTGGTTCAAATACAGGCTCTAACTCAACAGTTGTTAAGCCAAAGCCTGTGCCAATACCAACTCAGCCACCTACAAACAATAATAATACAGGTAATCAAGGTGGTACAAATAATACAATAACAGGCTATGTATGGCCAGTGCCAGGCTTTTATCATCTTACATCTTTGTGGGATGAGGATAGAGGCTCTTATAACCATGGTGCACTTGATATAGCAAGTGCAGGTATAGACGGTGCTAATGTTGTAGCAGCAAGAGGTGGTATAGTAGATATAGCCGAAAATAACTGCGTGCATAACTGGGGTAAGGATTCTAGCTGTGGCTGTGGTGGTGGCTATGGCAACTGGGTTAGAATAGACCATGGTGATGGCTATACTACAATTTATGCACATATGAGCTCTATTACAGTGGGCTATGGTGATTATGTAGAGGCTGGTCAGCTACTTGGTTTTGTAGGCTCAACAGGCTATTCAACAGGTGCACATTTGCATTATGAAACACGCTATGACAATATAAAATACAATCCACTAGACGAATATCCAAATATTAATGTTACATATTAATTATTAAATCAAAACCAAAATTAATTTGTTTAAAGTATTTGCTAGGCTTTTAGCTTTTAGAATATACAGAAATAATGTACTTTTTGGTTGAATTTAGTTTAGAAATGCTATATAATTAATATGCTGTACACAAGAGGTACACAGGCTGTACCTCTTGTTTTTTATTTATAATTAACAAAACATTACATAGGTGGGTGTAAAATGGAAGTATTGCAAAGCTACTTAGAAAGTATCGGCAATTTAGTATGGGGGCCAGGTACTCTTATACTTCTTGTTGGTACAGGTGTATTTTTAACGATAAGGCTAGGATTTTTACCGTGGAGAAATCTTTTTCCGTCGTTAAAGGAATTATTCAGTAAGGAAGCAAGAAAAACAGAGGGCAGTGGCTCGGGAGATATTTCTCCGTTCTCTGCACTTATGACAGCCTTGGCATCTACAATAGGTACAGGTAATATTGTAGGTGTTGCAACAGCTATGGTTGCTGGTGGCCCTGGTGCGTTGGTTTGGATGTGGGTATCGGCTGCGTTTGGTATAACCACAAAGTTTGCCGAGTGTGCACTGGCTACTCAATATCGTGAGAAAAACCAAAAGGGAGAAATACTTGGTGGCCCTATGTATTCAATTAAGGCTGCGTTTAACAATAAACTCCCTGGTAAGGTGCTTGCAGTATTATTTGCTGTGTTTGCATTGCTTGCTTCATTTGGTATTGGTAATATGACACAGGCTAATTCAATTTCTGATGCTGTTAACACAACATTTAATGTTCCAACATGGGTAACTGGTGTTATATTAATGGTAGCTGCATTTGCAATTGTAATTGGTGGTATTCAGATTATCTCTAAGGTTTCATCTGTGCTTGTGCCTGTAATGGCTGTGTTTTATATTGTATCTGGATTGATTGTTATCTTTGGCAATATAGAGGCTATACCACAGGGCTTGGCAAATATTTTTTCAATGGCATTTACAGGTAAGTCTGTTGCGGGTGGCTTAGCAGGTACAATTACTGCTACTGTAATAAATTCTATGCGTTATGGCGTGGGTAGAGGTGTATTCAGTAACGAAGCCGGAATGGGCTCTGCTGCAATTACAGCTGCTGCTGCACATACAGACAGCCACATTCGTCAAGGCTACATCAGTATGTGTGGTACATTTATAGATACAATTGTTGTTTGTACAATCACAGGTCTTGCAATAGCGTCATCTGGTATGCTTGGCGTAGTAGAGGCTGACCAAGCTGGTAAATATAGTGTAAATGACGGTATGGTTGTTATGACTGCTACAAATGCAGAAAACACCGAACATTCTTACATATATAAAATAACTGAGAATGGCTTTGCTTTAACAGGTAAAACAGGCACAACAGAATACACACCTTGTAATACAGAGGTTGTTTTAAAGGATAAAAAGGTAAGTGAAACAAAGCTTAATACTGCTGACTGTGTGGCTAACGCTACAACACTTAATGGTGTATGGACTGACTCAGAGGGTAACCATATAACCTTTAAAGAGAATGGTACTTATGAGAAAATGTCAGTAGTTACAGGTGCGTCACTTACAATACTTGCATTTAGAAGCGTAATGGGTGATGTGGGTGCTTTTTTGGTAACAATAGGTCTTATTTTATTTGCATTTTCTACAATCATAGGTTGGGAGTACAATGGTGAAAAGTCGCTTGAATATCTACTTAAAAAGCCTATATACTGCTATATTTACAGGGTTGTGTTCTCAGCACTTGTATTTGTAGGTGCAGTTATATCACTTGATATTGTGTGGAGCTTCTCGGATATTGCAAACGCACTTATGATTATACCTAACTTGATTGCACTAATTCTACTTAGTGGTAAGCTTGCAAAGGATACAAAGGAATACCAGAAAATCTTAGATATCCAAAAGCAGCAGCGTAAGGCTAATAAGAGTAAATAAATTAAAAAGTAATAAGTACAAAAGTGAATAAACACATAAAAACCGAAGTCTAAAAGTAAGACTTCGGTTTTGTTTTATAGGATAAATTGGAATTTATCGAAAAGTTAAGATTAGCACAAACCCAAACTTAAAGTTTGGGTAAAGCCTTTTTAAAGGCTTTTGGGGTCGAGGGGCAAAGCCCATCGTGGGATTTTAAAGGGTGAAACCCTTTAACTCATAGTTTTTTCTAAAAATGCCTTGAAAAGGCATTTTTAAATAATCTTGAGGAGTTAAGGGCTTTGCCCTCGACCCATAAACTTTTGAAAAAGTTTAATCAAAACTTTCAAGTTTTGGTTTGTGCGTACCCCGCTAAATTCCAATTTGTTTATATTTTTTCTAAAAATGTATGTAAAAACACCGTTTTCACTAAGAAAACGGTGTTTTGTTCAAAATCAAATATTAAAATTTTGCTTGAATCTAGATAAAAATTCAACTGTTCGTGGATTTTTAGGTTCGTTGATAACCTGATGTGGTGTACCTTCTTCTGCGATTACACCGTTATCCATAAATATAATCTTATCTGCAACATCTCTTGCAAATTCGATTTCGTGTGTAACAACAATCATTGTGCTGTCAGAGGTTTTTAAGCCTCTGATAACATTCAGAACCTCACCTGTAAGCTCAGGGTCAAGTGCAGATGTAGGCTCGTCAAAGCAAAGTATATCTGGGTTAAGAGCCAAGGCTCTTGCAATAGCAACTCGTTGCTGTTGACCACCACTTAAATTACATGGGTAAGAGTCCTTTTTCTCAGCAAGACCAACCTTATCAAGTAGTAAAAGAGCATTTTCAAGTATCTTTTCTTGTGCTTCTTTAAAGGTTTTTACTCCCATATATTCACCATTAAGCTTTAATTGCTCTTTAGCAAGTAGCTGTGGTGCAAGCATAATGTTGTCGATAACCTTATACTGTGGGAAAAGATTAAAAGACTGAAAAACCATACCAAAGTGAAGTCTGTTTTTTCTGATCTCTTTGTCGTTATGCTTTGACTTATCAACACCGTCAAAAAGAACCTTGTTATTTACTGTGATTGTACCAAACTGAGGTGTTTCAAGAAAATTCAAGCATCTTAGCAAAGTAGTTTTACCCGAACCTGATGAGCCGATTATAGCCAAAACCTCACCCTTTTCAAGTGAAAAGCTAATATCCTTAAGAACCTCAGTTTTACCAAAGCTCTTCTTAATATTTTTAACTTCAAGAATAGACATATAATCGCCTCCTTTTAACCCTTGTAATAATCAAGCTTCTTTTCAATAAAAGCAAACAGTAATGTTAAAATTCCACAGAATGCCAAGAAGAATACTGCTGAATAGAACATAGGCCATATCAAACCAGACATAGAGTAGTCCTTTGCGTTCATAAGAATTTCTGGAATAGCAATAACGCTTGCAAGTGATGTATCTTTAACAAGTGTTATAATCTCGTTGCCTATAGGTGCTGTAATTCTTTTGATTACCTGCATTAACACAACCTTAAAGAAGATTTGTGTTTTTGTCATACCAAGCACTTGTCCTGCCTCGTACTGACCCTTTGGAATAGACTCTATTCCACCTCTGTAAATCTCAGAGAAATATGCTGCATAGTTAATAACAAAAGCGATTAAGGCAGCGTTCATTCTAGGAAAGCTAAAAGCACCATTACTAACAAGTGGTGGAATATAGAACACTACAAAAAGCTGTAGCATTAAAGGTGTACCTCGTATTACCCATACAAAGGTTTTTGTAAGCCATTTAAGTGGCTTAAAGTTTGACATAGAGCCCATTGAAATTATTAATCCAAGTGGTAATGCAAGCAATAATGTAATTAAAAATATGTAACAGTTTTCGCCAAAGCCCTTTAAAAGCTGTTGCGAAACATTAATAAATTCTTCCATAATAATTCCTATCTTATTCAGGTTTAACTAAAATTAAATCTTGAAGCTCGTATTTAGATGCAATTTTCTCTAGTGTGCCATCGTTAGCAAGCTGCTGAATAGCGTCGTTAACCTTTTTAATTGTTTCTGGGCTGTTCTTTCTAAAAGCAATACCATACTGCTCTGGAGCAAAGCCCTTATCGTCGATTACCTTTAAATCTGCATAGTCTGTACCATTTGCGATTGTACCAATTGACATTACATAGTCGATAACTGCGATATCTGCTGTGCCAGACTTAACCTCTAGTAAAGCCTTAGCCTGTGAATCTACAGAAACATAAGTAGCCTGAGCAAAAAACTCGTCAGATTTAGCAACATCTTCACCAGCTGACTTCTTCTCGGCAACTACTGTAGCACCCTTTAAAGCGTCTGCACTTGTAAACTTAGCAGCATTTTCTGCCTTTGTTACCATAACCTGCTTGTTTTCCATATAAGGAACAGAAATATCCATATTTGCTTTTCTCTCGTCAGTAATTGTCATACCGTTCCAGATACAGTCGATTGTCTTTGCGTTAAGCTCAACCTCTTTTGAATCCCAGTCGATTTTCTGGAATTTAGCAGTAACACCCATTTTCTCACAAACTGCTTTTGCAAACTCTGTTTCAAAGCCTGTAAGCTCGTTATTTTCGTCCATATAGTTCATTGGCTCAAAATATGTAATACCAATAACCATTTCGCCATTTCCTTCAATGTAAGCTAGGTCTGTTGCAGTTGAATTACAGCCTACAAGCATTGTTGCAGCAGTTGCTGTAACAACTAATGTTGATAATATTTTTTTCATTTTTGTTCTCTCCTATATTATTATTGAACTTATTTTCTAGCACCGTTTTTCAAAGCGATATTCCATTTTTTAGAATATATTGCACATCTTTTTACGCTAGCTATTATATTATACCACTAACAAGCTACTAAAGTAAAGTAAAAACAGATATCTTTATTACCTATGTTTTAAATAAAATTTGATTTATTTTTCACAAAAGTGTTGACATTCACTGTTTTATAGGCTATAATATAAAAGCTGTGAAAAGTACAGTGAAAAAGTTAATAATTATCGAGGTGTAACTCAGTTTGGTAGAGTGCTTGGTTTGGGACCAAGATGCCGCAGGTTCAAGTCCTGTCACCTCGACCATCGAAAGTCAGTAAGCTATTTTTACTGACTTTTTTCTTTTGTGTAAATAAAATCCTAGTGGACTTGAACCTGAGAAGGCTGAGAGCGTAAAGAAAATGTGCCAGTGGCACATTTTTAGCGAACAGTAGCGAACGCTTAAGCGTGAGCTGTTCGACACGCAGTGACGAGTCAAGTCCTGTCACCTCGACCAAATAAGCCCGACTATTTTGATACGATGAGTATCTGAATGGTTGGGCTTTTTCTTTTGAAATTTTTGCGATACTATGATATAATCAATTCGACAAACTTGAATTTGATAATCCAACTAATTACATTGAAACCTGAAAACCAATAAAATCTTATTGTTTTGATAGCAAACGTAACTGTTGCGCTGATTATTGTAACCGTTGCGTGACTTTAGCAGACGAACCTCTTAAAATGAGAGTATAAAACTTAGGAGGTTTTAGTCATGTTAAAATTCAAAAAAAATAATAAGAAGTATATTTGGTGGATGGTTACTGTTGGACTATTTGGTATAGTTGGATTATTGCTAGTGCCAGTTGTAAATTATACTATTAAATTAGTAAATCGTTATCCAAAATTATTTAAATGGGTTTTTATCATTGTTTGTATATGTGGTGTTCTGTTTATAGAAAATTGGAATACGAGATTAGCTATAATATGTATAGGAGTGGCGCTTACAAGTAATAAACTGGCTACTGATAGTAGATGATGAGGGACATGAGATATGGAAGTTTCAGAAATAATAAAAGAAGCAAGAACAAAAAAGGGTATGACACAGCAAGAATTAGCAGATTGTGTGTACGTTACCAGACAAACTATTTCAAAGTGGGAATTAGGGAAAAGTGTACCTGATGAGGCATCATTAAGGTTGTTATACAAATGTCTAGATATTGATAATAAAGATAAAAAAATGATAAAGAAGTTAGCCACTGATAGGCAGACAATATTTTTGATTGTTTTAGCAGTTGTATTTTCTCCAATAGTAATAGGAGTTCGCTATTGTTTATTTAAAATGGAAAAATATAAAAAAATAAAAATTCTGATTAAAAGTATCGGATTTGTTTTGTTTGCACTTTATCTCAGAGCTTTAAAAGATATGGTAGCATATATGCTGATTTTTTTGGTATTTATCAGTTATTTAAGCTATCGCTATTATTTGCTGAGTCTAGAAAGAGGTAATGACGAAAAAGAATGATAGATGGAATCAAAAAGTCTTATCAGTTAGATAAACTCCAATATATCTAACTGATTCATGGTTTCACTTTTTACATCATGGTTTCATTTTCAAGTGAAACTTTTTGAAACCCTATGAAACCGTATCATTATTATCAAACTAATACATAGAAAATCGGTAAGCTATTTTTACTGACTTTTTCTTTTGAATGATAAAAAACACAGTCGTTTTTAACCCTACAAGTCACGACTAAGCTTTTCTCAAAAAGAAAAATTTCATCGTGCAAGATTTGTTTCATTGTGGAGAATAATTTCATTATAAAAATTAGCCCTTACTACCGCAGTGTAGCAAGGGCTTACCTTTATTTAGAAAACTATTGGAAGTGACAGATGTAGAATGTCATAGTTATTTGCGTTTTTTACAATCTATCTTCGTTCATACAAAAAGCGATATCGTAGCTATAATTTAATTCATCACACAATTTTTTATAGGCTATTTTTAACCTGTCAAAGAAATTTTTGAACTGGTCTTCGCTCCAAGGAGATGGATCGAGAGGGTAATCCCAATTCAGTGCAGTCTGGTACTCTTTTTCTAAGTTGTGTAACTCATCGCATAGTTCTTTAGATACGTTTAGGTCTTCAGGTTGCAAGGGGCCAACATCGAACTTTTCAAATGTAACAGCGTCGGAAGAATCTGGCCATAGAAAACTGCCACCCCACTCAATAAAAAAGCGAAGTTTATATTTTTGTTTGTTCAATTGAATCCCTCCTATAGTAATAATTTTTTGTGAATTATAACACAAACAGTCTAACAATGCAACTCATATCAAAAATTGCGTTATAATTTATAGAAAGACAGTAAGCGTTTGTTTGCTGTCTTTTTCTTTGTCTGCGTACAACAAAAACAGCCCAAGGATTAATACTAAACTCTATTAAAAAGTAGACTTCTTTACGGCATATTTTGCACCAAACTTCATACTGCGTCTTCGGAAGGCAACAGCCTTCCTGTGGGTCAGTATTCGTTTGGCACAAAATCTGCTCGCAAATCCGTGTCCACTTTTTATCAGAGTTTAGTATAAAACCTAAGGCTGTTTTTGTTGGAATTTATAATTGAGATGATATCAATTCAATAAACTTAATCACTTATCAAAATATCCATTAATTGTTTGGGCATTTCAAGCATTTTGTTGGTATAGGCGTTAGATGTTGAAACAAATAAATTATATCCATATTCATCATTAAAATAATCTAAAGATATATAGTTACCTATGCGACCTGAGTGACCTTTACCTTTTTTATACATTCCCTCTAAGGCATAGCCATAATTTTCACCCATATCTGGTGAATAGTCTGCTGTCATTTCTTGCAAGCTTTCTTTAGAAATGATTTTACCACTTCTTAAACCAGTCATCCATTTGTCCATATCTGGTGCTGTTGTTACTATATCTCCTGCTCCTTTTGTCACTCCTGTTGCTGATTCACCACATTCAAAGGTGTTATATGTTAATCCAGCTGAGAAGAAATCATTTTCTGTTACTTCATTTACAAAGCCAGAATGCTCCATTTTAAGTGGTACAAAAATGTTTTCTCTTATAAAATCATTGTAGTGTTGTCCGGATACTATTTCGACAATATTCCCAAGCAAAAAGTAGTTAGTATTTGAATATTCCCAATTTGTATCAACATCAAAATTAAGTGGTTGCTCAAAAACCCATTCCTTAATAATAGCGATGTTTTCGCTCTCTGTTTTATCTGTAGAATAGCTTTCTGTTCCTCCAAGCTCAGGTATACCTGAACGCATTGTAAGCAGATTTTTGATTGTAATATCTTTGCCAAGCTCATATTCTGGAAAATACTTATCGAGTGTATCGTCAACGCTTAGCTTGCCCTGTTCTTTAAGTATCATAATGGCAGTTGCACAAAACTGCTTTGAAACAGAGCCTATGTACATTGGTGAGTCAATTGTTAAATCTGCACCAGCTTCGTCTTTGCCAATAGCTTGACTATGTATTACTGTTCCGTTGTGGGTAAGATATACAATTCCCTTAAAATTTTCTAGCTGTTTTGCGATTTCTTCTTTAATATCATCGTTAGGTTGGCTAGCTACTGTTTGTGTAGGCTCTGTAGTGCCTGTTGTAGCACTTGGAGAAGTTGGTTCTGTATTATTTACATTACCAGATGAGCAGGCAGTAACGCTAACCAACATAGCACAGCATAATATCGTTGCAAGTAGCTTTTTCATTTTTATATTCTCCTTTTTATTTATTGCTTTCTGTTCGATATAATCATCGTAAAAGCACATTTGGTGGTAATATTAATAAACCCAATCTTTAAGTAGCGAACTCATTAATTCATCAAGCTTTTTATTATCTACATTGTTTATGATAAACAGATTGTATCCATACTTCTCGTTGATATAATTTATTGAGGTATAAGGAGTAAGGCTTCCAGTGTGACCAACACCACTATGCATTTTTTGCAAGCCATAGCCATAGCTAATACTATGTTCAGGAGTATAATCATCGGTCATCTCTTGGTAGCTTTCTCTTGAAATCAGCTTACCACTAACCAAGCCTGTCATCCACTTATCCAAATCATAAGCGTTAGATGAAATATTGCCTGCTCCATTTACAAGTGGAATTAAATCTTCACTAGTGAAACCCCCATCTAATTCAGGTGGGATTAATTTGTTATTATCAAGAGCCCATTCAGGGTTATCTCTTACTTCGCTTATAAAACCTGTGTTCGACATTCCTAAAGGTTCAAAAATATTTTCTCTTATAAAATCCTGATGATTTTGTCCAGACACCTGTTCTATAATGCAAGCTAACAGAACATAGTTCATATTAGAATATTCACCACCAGTATCAGGTTCAAATCTAAGTGGTTGATTGAAAATCCAATCCAACAGATTCTCAGTAGTTAACTTAGAAGTGAATTCATAAAAAAAGTCAGATTCGGTATTCAAAGGGTCTACTATTCCAGAACGCATTGAAAGTAGATTTTTAATTGTGATATCTTTACCATACTGATATTCAGGGAAGTATTTATCGATGGTATCATCAACGCTAAGTTTACCTTGTTCTTTAAGTATCATAATTGCTGTGGCATAAAATTGCTTTGAAATAGAAGCAATGTACATATTAGAGCCAACAGTAAGGTTGTTACCTTTCTCATCTTTTCCAGTTGCCGACTCATACACCACCGAGCCATTCTGTGTAAGATATACAATACCCTCGAATTTATGCTTTTTTAAAGCATCATCTATATGTACTTTAATTTCATCGGGTGTCATTTCGGCTTTAGCTTCAGTATTTGTTGATATAGGATCGGTGCTTATTGTAGCACTTGGTGCAGTTGGCTCTGTATTATCACCACTACCAGCTGAGCAGGCAGTAGCACTGGCTAGCATAGCACAGCATAATATTGTTGCAAGTATTTTTCTCATTTTAATATTTTCCTTTGCGTTAGTTATTATAAAATTAAAGCGTAGTGTTAATAAACCAAAGGTTTAAGTATATCAAAAGTTAGATCGTTTATTCGGGCATAAAGTGAATTATTTGAAATAAACAGATTATATCCGTATTCCTCGTTAATATAATTTTGAGAGTTATATGTGTGAACATTTCCAGTATGACCAATACCTTTAAATATTCCCATCAATCCGTAGCCATATTGCATGGCGTATTCAGTAGTATAATTATCACTCATTTCATCATAGCTTTCTCTTGAAATCACCTTACCACTAACCAAGCCTGTCATCCATTTATCCATATCGTAAGCGTTAGAAGCAATATCGCCAGCACCCTTTATTACAAACATCGCCTCGTCAGCAGTAATTTCTACAGCTGGGTCTTGTACAACAATTGTGTTATAATCTACTCCAATCGCCCATTCTGGCTTATCTTTTACCTCTGTAACAAATCCTGTATTATCCATTCCTAAAGGATTGAAAATATTTTCTCTTATGTAATCATAGTAGTTTTGTTCAGATACTTGTTCTACAATACAAGCTAATATAAAGTAGTTAGGGTTAGAATATTCGTGATCTGTATCGGGATCAAAATTAAGTGGCTGAGTGAAAAAACAATTTAGAACATTCTCGGTGTTATACTCGTCAATATCACGAAAAATTTCATTTTCTACTGCAGTACAATTTGGTATACCAGAACGCATAGTAAGCAGATTTTTTATTGTTATGTCTTTGCCATATTGATAATCAGGGAAGTATTTATCAAGTGTATCGTCAACACTTAGCTTGCCCTGTTCTTTAAGCTGCATAATTGCTGTAGCACAAAACTGCTTTGAAATTGAACCGATGTACATAGTAGAATTAATCTTAAGAAGTCGGAGGCCA
>JAZSEI010000054.1:0-6451 GCA_045531635.1 Acutalibacteraceae bacterium | reverse complement strand
GGGTCAGTATTCGTTTGGCACAAAATCTGCTCGTAAATCTTTGTCCACTTTTTATCAGAGTTTAGTATTAAAGATAGTACGCAACATAGATTTAGTGTTAAATTGTCAACCCGATATATTTACAGTGATAAAATGCTTTAGCAAGCTTTTCAACAGTAAGTGGCTTTACTGAAAAATAAGCACATTCAAGGCGATGTGATTGCATTGCAAAACCAATATCGTTAGAGAACCAAAATACTATAAGATTTGTTTCATAAGATTTTGCAGTGTACACGGCCTCCATACCATCAGCACCGTCAGCAAGCACAATTACAAGCTTTGTTTTTCCTACAGAAAGCACCTGCTGTAATGTATCATTTTTATTTGTAAATGATGTAGAGTAATCAAAAGTCTGGTTGGATTTTTTAAGTAGAGATATGGCTTCTTCACACTCTTTTTCTTGTCCGTAAAGCACAATGTTTAGTTTTGAGGACATATCTCTGCTCCTTTATCAGAAGTTTTTAAATATTCCTTCCACTTTTTATTGCCTCTATACCATTTATAGCCAAAAAATATTGTAAGTACAGCAAAGCCTATGGATAACCAACGGAACAGAGGAATCATAAAGTATTCTGTAGCACATACAGTTGTATTTTCTCCAATTCCGTTCATAGCAGAAGAATTTGCAAGAGCATATAAATTATAATGACAAGCTTCACGCATTTTATTTATAATAAGAGGATCATTCTTATACTGATTTAAACTCAAAATAGCAGGGATAGGTGCGTCAAATGTAGTTAAACCTGCCACAAGTCCGTCTGCACCACTTATCATAGTTGTACGCACATTATCAGAAATAAGCCAACCGTTACAATCCCATTCATCACGAAGAATACCTGTAATCAAGCCTTCGTTACCACCAGACCATGTTGCACCCCAACGAGTATATGCAGCCATAACACCATTTGCGTCTGAATCTTCAATTGCATACTGGAATGATTTTAGATAAATTTCACGGGCTGTCTGCTCGTTAATCCATACACCCAAGCCTATTCTGTCGGCTTCGCAGTCGTTAAGAGCAAAGTGCTTAAGTATGGTATCTACTCCCATATCCTCTACACCCTTTGATTCTGTAGCACACATTTTACCAGACAGATAAGCGTCCTCTGAGTAATATTCAAAGTTTCTGCCACCGTATGCTGTACGGTGCATATTAGCACCAGGACCATACAAGCAGTCAATATTAGCCATAAGACAGTTATTTCCGAGCACATTACCAACGTTATATATTAGTTCATTATTAAAGGTAGAAGCCATAATGCTCTCGGTAGGGAATGCTGTAGAGGCAATATCCTCGGCTATAAAGTTTGTATTAAGTCCAGAAGGACCATTTTCATCACGAGCAAACGGAGCCTGTACTGATTCTACTGCTGAGCGAGAATGGAATGCGTCTGCAACAAGTGTTACCATATCATCATAGCTAAGCTGGTCTAAAAGCAGTTGCCAATCAGGGTCGTCAATGTCTTTACCAATCATATCGTATAGCTTTAGTCCGTTGTCAGCCTCCATAACAGGCATTTTGTAATCGCTAGTATTATATTCATCAGGGGTATATTGTAGATGCTGTAGATCCTCTGCAAGCATTTTTGTAAGTGTAAGCTCAACCTTTTCAGAAGGGAATGTTCCTGTCCAGTCAGAACGACTTAGCCAAGTAACAGTTTCAGACACACCCTCGTAAAGGTTAGGGTCGGCAGATGACAATTTGTTGGTGATTGCACCTCCACTTTTTGACACTGCATAGGTTTTAGTATCAAGCTTATCTTCCTTCCAATGATATGTCAAAGATTTATCTCCGTCTGAGGTCATTCGTCCATCTGTATTTTTTACTGTATATCCCTTAGCAGAAAGAATCTGATTCATGGCTGTGTGAGCGTCAGTTGCTACTGTTAGATAGTAATCACCAGCATCAAGAATATAAGTTTTTGCCTTATTAGTATCATAGCTTGCTAAATCTCTTTTTGCTACAGCAATTGTTATTTTTTCAGAAGAGTTTGGCTGGATAATATCAGTTTTTCCGTAACCACATAGCACAACAGAGGATTTTTCTACTCCGTTTTCTTTGTCGTACTCTGTATAAGGAGATTGTGCGTATATCTGAACAGTTTCTTTACCTGCTGTGTTGCCTGTGTTTTTTACTGTTACAGTAATATTAAAATTATCTGTAGCCTTGTCGTAAGCAATCTGCATATCGTTGTATGTAAATTCAGTATAGCTAAGTCCGTAGCCAAATGGATATGCAACAACAGAGCTATAGTCGTAGTCACCAGCGTTGCCTGTACCCATAACATAATCTTCATAACGTGTTTCGTAATATCTATAGCCCACATAGATACCCTCTTGATAGATCATATATGAATCTGCATTATCAGGCACACCTAATTCTTTTGCACCCTCGTAATTTACAGCAGTGAAATTCCACATGGCAGGGGCAGAGTAATATTCGTGGCACCAGGTGTCTGCAAGACTACCAGAAGGATTTGTTTTTCCAGAAAGAATCTCTGCTATTGCGTTAATTCCATATTCACCTACAGTACCAATTTGCATACAAGCGTCAATGTCGTATTCATCAAGGAATGTCATCTCGATAGGGTTAGAGGAATTTATGAGAACAACTACAGAGCTGATTTTTCCGTCTGCTTTCATTTTGCATATATTCTCAAGCATTTCCTGCTCGGTTTTATCAAGTGCAAGATAGTTAAATGTCTTATGCTCTAAGTCCCATTCTTCTCCACCTGTTCTTGAAAGAACTACTATGGCTGTATCGTTATATTTTTCTACCGAGCTTAGCACATCTTTGCTATATAAGCTCCAAGGAGCCTCGTAGATTGCTGACTTTTTAGGTAGATAGCCTGTTTTGCCTCTGTTATATTCAGATGCTTCTCCTGTTTCGTAAAAATCCCATAATGTTTTATTTACAGAAAAGCCTTCCTTTTCTAAAGCAACCTTTAGATTGTCAGCCTTTGAAGTATCAATTGCACCCGAACCTGTACCTCCATATACAAGATTTACAGATGATGTAGAAAAACAGCTGATTTTTGCACCAGACTTTAAAGGTAGTGCGTTATTTTCGTTTTTAAACAGAATAGCACCCTCTGCTGATACCTGCTTGCTTATAGCTTTACCATAGTCAAGCATTTCTTGCTCTGTATCAAAATCAGGAGAATAATAAAGTGCGTTTGTATCTGCATTTTTAAGCTTATACATTTTACCCGAAACAAATACAGCCAACGCATTATCTGCCATAGACGCAAGCTGTGTGCCTACTCCAAAACCAAATGTAAATAAAAGACCCCAGGCAGTTAATCCTCTCCAAGGGAATATATATTTCTTTTTTTCTTTTTTAAGTAGCTTTTTCAACTTTTTTGCTTCTGTCATTATTTTTGAAAACCACCTTTTTACCTAGAATATAGTTAAGTATAATAACAATAACTTGGATTATATATTTGGTAATCATCTCGTCTGCGTTAAGAATTTCTACAGCGAAGAACATACCAAATATATCAATCAATCCCGTAAAGCCTCGTGCAAAAACATATTTTACAATCTCTAATAAAAGCTCCTTAGTATTTGCACAGTGGTGTTTAAATACAAATAGTTTATTTGTTATGTATGCAAATACCTTAGCTGAAAGTACAGCTATAATATTTGCAATTCCATAGGCAATACCAACGTTTTCAAACAACAGCTTAAAAATAAGAATATTAACCAGTGTTGTAAGCACGCCAAAAACACCATATGTTATAAATTCACGGGAGAATACCTTTTTAAAAATTTTTCCGAAAACCTTTTTTAGCTTTTTCATATGTACTTTTCCGTTTCAATTAAAATCTATCTTTTATATGTGCCTCTGAATATCCGTTGCGATAAGCAGAGTCAACAATCATATTAGCAAGGAATCCAGCAGAAAAAGACATAAAGCTAAATCCAAATGCTAATGCACCCAACAGCAAACAGGTAGCACCAGCTTTTTCTACATCTGCAAGCCATAATATAATTTGTGCAACAGTTAATGCACTACCAGCCAAAGATAGCATTAGTCCGTTTTTACCAAAGAAGTACATAGGGCGATCGTAATACTTTAATAAGAACGATGAGCTCATTGAGTCGAACAAGCCTCTTAGATAACGCTCAAAGCCGTATTTTGATTTACCAAACTGTCTTTTGTTATGGTGAACCTTTAGCTCGGCTATTTTAAAGCCCTTACGATGTGCCAGAACAGGGATATATCTATGATACTCACCATAAACATCAATTGATTTTACAACCTCTTTGCGATACGCTTTAAAGCCACAGTTAAAGTCGTGAAGATTTATTCCAGACATTTTGCAGGTAACCTTGTTAAACAGCTTAGACGGTAATCGCTTTTCTAGTGGGTCTAATCGGTTGAATTTCCAGCCTGATACTAAGTCATAGCCCTCGTCGATTTTCTCTATAAAGCTACGCAATTCCATAGGGTCGTCCTGTAGGTCAGCGTCCATAGTGATTATAATGTCACCGTCAGCAGCACGGAATGCTGCCTGCAATGCTGCTGCTTTACCAAAGTTTTTACGGAATACTATAGCGTGAACATTAGGGTCTTGTTCAGCAAGCTCTTTAATTACCTGTACAGAATTGTCAGAAGAACCATCATCTACAAATAATAGCTCATAGCTACTTATTAGTCCGTCAAGCTCTGGTATATGCTTCATAATTTCTGCATATAGTGGACGAAGTGACTCGTCTTCGTTGTACACTGGTATTACAATAGTTAATTTTCTGTTGTTCATATTTAAAATCTCCTCTTAAGATATTATTAATCACGGTTAAACAAATCTCTACAATAAACCTTTTCTTTTACATCGTCTAAAAAGCTATCGTAACGGTTTGCTATAATTACCTTACAAGTGTTTTTAAATTCTTCAAGGTTGTTTACTACACGGCTGTCGCTGAATAAAGAGTCGTTTTCGAGTGTTGGCTCATAAATCAATACAGTTATACCTTTTTCCTGCAACTTACGCATAACACTTTGAATACTGCTTTGACGAAAGTTATCACTGCCTGCTTTCATAGTTAAACGGTAAATACCTACTACAGGACAATTTTCAGAAGTTGGATTGTCACAGTTAAGTGTTTCTTCATCATAACCAAGCATTTTAAGAACTTGTTCAGTAATAAAATTTTTGCGTGTGTTATTTGAAGCAACAATAGCAGAAATAAGCTCTTGTGGTACGTTATCGTAATTAGCTTTTAGTTGCTTTGTGTCCTTAGGTAGGCAATAGCCACCATAACCAAAAGAAGGATTATTATAATAATCACCAATTCGTGGGTCAAGGCTAATGCCTTGTATAATCTGCTGTGTATCTAGTTCGTGTAGCTCTGCATATGTATCTAGCTCATTAAAATACGCTACACGCATAGCAAGATAAGTATTTGCAAAAAGCTTTACGGCTTCTGCCTCTGTAAATCCCATAATGATTGTTTGCACATCTTTGTTTAACGATGCCTCTTTAAGAAGCTCTGCAAAAGCCTTAGCAGAATTAGTTAAGTCCTCGTTGCTTGAATCTGTGCTAACGATTATACGGCTGGGGTAAAGGTTATCGTACAACGCCTTTGATTCTCTTAAAAATTCAGGGCTAAATATAATTCTATCGCAATTAGTAGCCTCTCTTATCTGCTTTGTATAGCCAACAGGAATAGTAGACTTTATTACCATTATTGCTGTTGGGTTTACGGCGATTACCTGTTTAATTACACTTTCTACAGCAGAGGTATCAAAATAACGATATTTGCTATCATAATTAGTTGGTGCTGCAATAACTACATAATCAGCATTTTTATAGGCAGTTTCTGCCTCTAAAGTAGCTGTAAGATTAAGCTCTTTTTCTGCAAAGTATTTACTTATGTACTCGTCTTCAATAGTAGGTATTCTGTTGTTGATCATGTCAACACGCTCTGGATCTATATCTACAGCTGTAACCTCGTGTCTTTGTGCCAATAGGGTGGCTATCGAAAGACCAACATATCCTGTACCTGCAACTGCAATTTTCATATATAATAACTCCCTTTATATTTTTTCTGTTTGAAGTATATCATACAAAAATTTACAAAGCTTTCTAAAATAAACGAAATTCGCTAAAACAGCACGAAATGCAAATTGGAGTTTGTCGGTTAGAGTTGCACTCTGGGGGCTTATAGCATAACGCTATGGTTTTATAGTTTATATTTAGTTTGTACTAGATTAAAGTATTTTTTATATGGGACGCATATAATGCGTCGGTGTCTTTCTTGATTTTATTATAAGCTTAGATTTTATGCTCTTACAAACTATTTTTATATATAAAACTTTTCATTTTTATAGTGCTTATGCCGCACGGGCACTCACTTTCTTACAAAAGAAAGTAAGCAAAGATTGTAAGGGAGGGAATTTCGAAAT
>JAZSEI010000026.1:0-10082 GCA_045531635.1 Acutalibacteraceae bacterium | reverse complement strand
TGTTTTACAATAATACAGATGTTGTATACCAAGCTATTGTTGCACTAATGACAGGAGATAAGCGATCAGCACTAGATATTATTTCTTCAGCTGAACTTAATACAGATGATTTTATTTAAGTGATATGTTTTAACAAAAATTAGTGATTATCATAAAATAAAAAAATCTAATACTATTTAATAAAGGTATCAATAATAAGCATTGCACTTACAGCAGGAATACCACCAACAGCACTTATGCATATACTAAGAGTGCTTACAGGTATGTAAACACCAGTGAAAATACCAGCAATATTCACGGCTGTAAGTGCTATTAAACCAGAAAAAACACTTGATATAGCTCTTTTAATAGGTTGTTTGCTTTTTTTTATACCATACAAAATTGCAAAAAATACAGTAGATAGCAATAAAATAGTAGCAATTAGCTTTAGTTCCATATTTATGTAATCTCCTTTTCTTTTTTATAATATATATGTTATAAATGTTACAATTGCGTTCATAATTTATTCATAATTTAAATAAAGTTTTTAGAGGATTAATTAAATTCCCTTAAAAGATTATTAATAAAACGATTACAAATTTGTATGTTGACTAGCTTAATTTTATATGATATTGTATTAGTAAGCTCAAAACAGTTGAGTGAGACATATGAAAGGAGAGGTTTTTTATGGAGAATTTAGGTTTTCCTATTATGTGGATTATAATTGCAGTAATTGCAGCTATAATTGAAGGTGCATCAGTGCAGCTTGTTTCAATTTGGTTTGCTGTTGGTGCAGGTGTTACAGCTATTGCATCAGTCTTTGTAGATGATATTGTCGTACAGTTGGCTATATTTGCAATTGTTTCTACAATCTGCCTACTGATTACACGTCCACTTGCAAGAAAACTTAAAAAAAGTGCTGGTGAAACTCCAACAAACAGTGACCGTTACATTGGTAAAATAGCAGAAGTTATTGCTGATATAAACAATAATGAATCAGTTGGTCAGGTAAAGGTAGAGGGCTCAGTTTGGTCAGCAAGATCATCAACAGGTGAATCACTACCTGTAGGTACCAGTGTAGTGGTTAATAGAATTGAGGGTGTAAAAATGATTGTAACACCTGTACAGGTACCACAAACAACAATGGTATAATATGCAAAATGCATATTAAATAAATTTATATTAAAGAGGAGAAGAGAAAAATGCCATTTTGGGTAGTTATTACAGTTATCGCTATTATTATTCTTTTAATTTTGGTTAGGAACGTACAGGTTGTACCACAGGCTCATTCTTATGTAATTGAGCGTTTGGGTGCATACTATCAGTCATGGGGTACAGGCTTGCACCTTAAGATTCCTTTCATTGACAGAATCGCAAGAAAGGTAACTTTAAAAGAGCAGGTTGTTGATTTCCCACCACAGCCAGTTATCACAAAGGATAACGTTACAATGCAGATCGATACTGTTGTATACTTCCAGATTACAGATCCTAAGTTGTATACATACGGTGTAGATAACCCAATCTCTGCTATCGAGAATCTATCAGCTACAACACTAAGAAACATCATCGGTGAGCTTGAGTTTGACCACACTCTAACATCAAGAGAGGTTATTAACTCTAAGATTCGTGTAATCCTTGACGAAGCTACAGACGCTTGGGGTATCAAGGTAAACCGTGTTGAGCTAAAGAACATTCTTCCACCAAGAGAAATTCAGGAAGCGATGGAAAAGCAGATGAAGGCAGAGCGTGAAAGAAGAGCAAGAATTCTTGACGCTGAAGGTCAAAGAGAAAGTGAAATTCTTGTTGCTGAGGGTCACAAGCAGTCTGCAATTCTTCAGGCTGACGCTATCAAAGAAAGAAAAATCCGTGAAGCACAGGGTGAAGCTGAAGCTATTAGAAGCGTACAGATGGCGTATGCAGATGCTCTAAAAATGCTTAACGAAGCTGCTCCTAGCGATAAGGTTATTGCTCTTAAGAGTCTTGAGGCATTCCAGAAGGCTGCTGACGGTAAAGCAACAAAAATTATTATTCCATCAGAAATTCAGTCACTTGCTGGCTTGGCTGCATCAGCTAAGGAAGTTTTCCATACTGATGACGTTGCAGGTAAGTAATTTGATTTAGAAAATTATGGATGTTTTAACCAAAAAAGGTACATTATATTGTTAAAAAACATCAAAAAGCTTATAAATGATTTTTTTAACATAAAAAGTCGAAAAATGGTTGAAATTCTACTTAAAATGCAATAAAATATAAGTAAATATTTTACTTACGGAGGTCCCACAATGGCATATATTATTTGCAAAACAGGTAATATGTTTCCAGCTAACGGGGTACTTGCGTGCAGTTGCAAAAGGTAACAATAGGCTGTGGTGCATAACCGCAGCCTTTTAGTTTTGCTTTGCTTCTGCAAAGTAAATAAAAATAACAATAAGCATTGCTACTATTAAAAATATAGGCAAATGCTTTAAATACGAAAGGATGTTTTCAATGAAAAAAGTAGCAGTTATTATGGGTAGTGACAGCGATTTTCCTGTAGTTTCAGGTGCTGTAAAAACACTAAAGGAATATGGTGTACCAGTAGAGGTTAAGGTAATGTCTGCACACCGTACTCCAACACAGGCAGCTGAGTTTTCTTCAAATGCAAAAGAAAACGGCTTTGGTGTAATTATTGCCGCTGCTGGTAAGGCTGCACACCTTGCAGGTGTACTTGCAGCACACACAACAATTCCTGTAATCGGAATCCCAGTAAAATCATCTACATTAGATGGTCTTGACGCTCTACTTGCTACAGTACAAATGCCAAAGGGTATTCCTGTTGCAACAGTTGCAATTGATGGTGCTGACAACGCAGCACTACTTGCTGTACAGATTCTTGCATTGTCAGATGACTCTCTTGCAGAAAAGCTAGACCAGCTAAAGGCAGATATGGAAGCTGGCGTGCTTGCTAAAAACGAAGCACTACAAAGCAAGGTAGCAGAGCTATAATTCAGATACAATTTTTTTAAAATTTATAAAAATAGATTATTAAGTTGGAGGATTAACTTTTATGAAGAGCTTTAGCGAAAGTTATAAAGAGGCAGGCGTAGACGTTACAGCCGGCTATAAATCAGTAGAACTAATGAAAAAGCACATTGCAAAAACTAAAATTGACGGTGTTATTTCTGGCATTGGTGGTTTTGGTGGTTGTTTTTTACCAAACCTAACAGGTATGGAAGAGCCTGTACTTGTATCAGGTACAGATGGTGTAGGTACAAAGCTTAAGCTTGCTTTCTTGCTAGATAAGCACGACACAATTGGTATCGACTGCGTTGCTATGTGTGTTAACGATGTAGTTTGTGGTGGTGCAAAGCCACTATTCTTCCTTGACTATATGGCACTTGGTAAGAATGTACCAGAAAAGGTTGCAGAAATCGTTTCTGGTGTAGCAGAGGGCTGTGTTCAGGCTGGTTGTGCTCTAGTAGGTGGAGAAACAGCAGAAATGCCTGGTTTCTATCCAATTGACGAATACGACCTAGCAGGTTTCTCTGTAGGTATTGTAGATAAAAAGGATATTATCGACGGCGAAAAGCTACAGGCTGGTGATGTTCTAATTGGTCTACCATCTTCAGGTGTACACTCAAATGGTTTCTCACTTGTTAGAAAGGTATTTGGTATTGACGAAACAACAATCAACAAAACTTATGACGAGCTAGACAAGCCACTAGGCGAAACACTGCTAACACCTACAAAAATTTATGTAAAGCCACTTCTTGCTCTTATCGAAAAGTGCGAGGTTAAGGCTGTATCTCATATTACAGGTGGTGGCTTCTACGAGAATATTCCAAGAATGTTAAAGGACGGTATGTCAGCTAAAATCACAAAGTCAGCTGTACCAGTGCTACCAATCTTCAACATTATCCAGAGAGAGGGTAATATCTCTGAGCATGATATGTACAACACATTCAATATGGGTGTTGGTATGATTATCGCTATCAATAAAGAAGATGTTGATACAGCACTAAGCGTTCTTAAAGAGGCAGGAGAAAATGCTTTTGTTCTTGGCAAAGTTGTTGAGGGCGACAAGGAAGTAATTTTTGAATAAGCTTTAATAGGGGGTAAAGAAATTGAAAAACATAGTTGTATTGGTATCTGGTGGAGGCACAAACCTCCAGGCACTAATTGATGCACAGCTTGCAGGCAAAATTCCAAACGGAAAAATAACCTGTGTAATTTCAAGCAACCCAAATGCTTACGCTCTTGAGCGTGCAAAAAATAACGATATAGACACAGCAGTAATCAGACGCAAGGATTATACATCACAAAGTGATTACGACACTGCACTTGTAAGCCTGCTTAACAGCAAAAATGCTGACCTTATAGTTTTAGCTGGTTTTATGACAATATTAGGTGTAGATGTAATCAAAGCGTTTGAAAATAGAATAATTAATATCCACCCATCACTAATTCCTTCATTCTGTGGCGAAGGCTTTTATGGCTTAAGAGTACACGAAGAGGCATTAGCTCGTGGTGTAAAGGTAACAGGTGCAACAGCGCATTTTGTAAACGAAATTTGCGACGGTGGACCAATTATTATGCAAAAAGCAGTAGAAATACATAACGGTGATACACCAGAAATCCTACAGAAAAGAGTAATGGAGCAAGCCGAATGGCATATATTACCACAGGCAGTAGCACTTTTCTGTGATGATAAAATCAAGGTTATAGATAATAAAACAACTGAGATTTTAGTGTAAGATAAACTAGAATGGTGAGGTATAATAAATGAAAAAATATTTATTAGCCATTGTAGTTTGGATATTAATAATTCCATTAGCAATTTTAAATGGTGGTTTAAGAGAGAATGTACTGAACAAATTAGGGGCAATCTCATTACCGTTAAGTGGAATTATTTTAAGCATTTGTATTTTTGTAGTCGCATTTTTATTAATACCAAAGATAAATGATTGTAAAAAGCGTGACTATTTTATTATTGGTGCTATATGGTTTATTCTAACAAATCTATTTGATTTATCTATGATTTTGAGTGAAGGTGGTAGCTTTACCGATTTACTTAAATCGTATAATTTCTTAACAGGTAATTTATGGATAATAGTTGTTTTAACAACATTTTTATCACCAATAATTGTTGCAAAAATCAAGAAAAAATATTAATATACATTATCTTTCGATTTTGATATATCACCAAAACCACAACGAAAGGAAAATAAACAATGGAACTACTATCAATAGAAAAAGAGCTAACCTCTAATCCATATCCAGGCAGAGGTATACTAATCGGTAAAAGTGCAGACGGCAAAAACGCTGTAATTGCCTATTTCATTATGGGCAGAAGCGAAAACAGCCGTAACAGAATTTTTGTAGAAGAGGGAGAGGGCATAAGAACACAGGCTTTTGACGAGTCTAAGCTTGAAGACCCATCACTAATCATCTACGCTCCAGTTAGAGTGCTAGACAATAAAACAATCGTAACAAATGGTGACCAGACAGACACAATCTACGATTTAATGTCAAAGGGTCAGACATTTGAGCAGTCACTAAGAACAAGAGAGTTCGAGCCAGACGGTCCTAATTTTACTCCACGAATTTCTGGTATTGTAGAGCTTAACCATGGACCATTCGATTTCTCTATGTCAATTCTAAAGAGTGCAAACGGTAACCCAGATTCTTGCCAGAGATACACATTCTCATACACAAACCCACTAAATGGTGAGGGTAGATTTATTCACACATATCATAAGAACGAAAACCCACTACCAAGCTTCGAAGGTGAGCCAAAGCTTGTTGAAATCGGCAACGATGATATTGACACATTCGCAGAAAAGCTATGGACAGCACTAAACGAGGATAACAAGGTTTCATTGTTTGTTCGTTACATCAACCTACAAACAGGTAACACAGACAGCAGAATTATCAATAAAAATAAGTAATATAAATTCTTAGTGTAACAATTAAGGAGGAAATCCAATGAACGAGCTAGAACTAAAGTATGGCTGTAACCCTAACCAGAAGCCATCAAAGATTTTTATGAAGGATAACAGCGATTTGCCAATCGAGGTTTTAAATGGCAGACCAGGCTATATTAATTTCCTAGATGCTTTCAATAGCTGGCAGCTAGTAAAGGAGCTTAAAAAGGCTACAGGTCTACCTGCTGCTGCTTCATTTAAGCACGTAAGCCCAGCAGGTGCAGCAGTTGCTACAGAGCTTTCTGACACATTAAAGAAGATTTACTTTGTAGACGACCTAGAGCTTTCTCCACTTGCAAGTGCTTATGCAAAGGCAAGAGGTGCAGACAGAATGTCATCTTATGGCGACTGGATTGCACTTTCAGATGTTTGTGATGTTCAAACAGCTAAGCTAATTCAAAGAGAAGTTTCTGACGGTGTTATTGCTCCAGGCTATACAGATGAGGCTTTAGAGGTGCTAAAGTCTAAGCGTAAGGGCACATACAACATTGTTAAGATTGATGAAAACTATACTCCTGCTGAAAAAGAGTATAAGGATGTATTTGGTATTACATTTGAGCAGGGTAGAAACGAGCTTGTAATCGACGATGAAATGCTTTCAAACTTCGTAACAGATAACAACTCATTTACAGAAGATGCAAAGCGTGACCTAAAGATTGCTCTTATCACACTAAAATATACACAGTCTAACTCAGTTTGCTACGCTAAAGACGGACAGGCTATCGGTGTAGGTGCAGGTCAGCAGTCAAGAATCCACTGTACTCGTCTTGCTGGTAATAAGGCAGATATTTGGTATCTTCGTCAGCATCCAAAGGTACTTAACCTACAGTTTGTTGATAACATTCGTCGTCCAGACAGAGATAACACAATTGATGTGTATATTTCTGATGATTACGAGGATGTTCTAGCAGATGGTGTATGGGAGCAGTTCTTTAAGGTTAAGCCAGAACCACTAACAAGAGAAGAAAAGAAGGAGTGGTTAAAAACTCTTACAGGCGTTTCACTAGGTAGTGACGCATTCTTCCCATTTGGTGACAATATCGAAAGAGCAAAGAGAAGCGGCGTTGAGTTTATCGCACAGCCAGGTGGTTCAATCAGAGATGACCATGTTATAGACACTTGCAATAAGTACAATATGGCTATGTGCTTCACAGGTATCAGACTATTCCACCACTAATATATAATAAAGGAAGATTACAATGAAGGTTTTAATGATAGGCTCAGGTGGCAGAGAGCACGCTTTAGTTAAAAAGCTTGTTGAAAGCCCACGAGTAACCAAGCTATATACAGCACCAGGTAACGGTGGTATTTCATGCGACAGCGAATGTGTGAATATTCCTGTAATGGATAAAGAAAAAATGGTTGCCTTTGCTAAAGAAAACAGCATTGATTTAGCATTTGTAGCACCAGATGATCCTCTAGCAGCAGGTATGGTAGATGCTTTTGAAGAAGCTGGTATCCGTGCCTTTGGTCCAAATGCAAAGGCTGCTGTAATCGAGGCTAGTAAGGTTTTCTCAAAAGACCTTATGAAGAAATACAACATACCAACAGCAGAGTACGAGGTATTCGACAATGCAGATAAGGCAATTGAATATATCGAAAGCCGTAATGAATTCCCAGTAGTAATCAAGGCAGATGGTCTTGCACTTGGTAAGGGTGTAATTATTGCAAAGTCATTTGACGAAGCAAAGGACGCTGTTAAGTCTATAATGGAAGATAAAAAATTCGGTGAGTCTGGCAACAAGGTTGTTGTTGAAGAATTTTTAACAGGCCCAGAGGTTTCTGTACTTTCATTTACAGATGGTAAAACAGTTAAGCCAATGGTATCATCAAAAGACCACAAAAGAGCCTACGACAACGACGAGGGCTTAAATACAGGTGGTATGGGTACAATCAGCCCTAACCCTTACTATACAGATGAGCTTGCAGAGGAATGTCAGAAGACTATCTTTGAGCCAACTATCAAGGCAATGGTAGCAGAGGGCAGACCTTTTAAGGGTTGTCTATACTTTGGTTTGATGATGACACCAAAGGGACCAAAGGTAATTGAGTATAACGCTCGCTTTGGTGACCCAGAGGCTCAGGTAGTATTACCAAGACTAAAGACAGATTTAGTTGATATTATCAACGCTGTAATTGATGAAAAGCTTGACGAAATCGAAATCGAATGGTCAACAGACGCATCAGCTTGTGTTGTTATGGCAAGTGGTGGCTACCCAGAAGCGTATAAGAAGGGTATCGAAATTACAGGTCTTAACGATAAGGGTAATGTAGACGGTGCTACAGTTTACCACGCAGGCACAACATATACAGACGGTAAGTTCTATACAAACGGTGGTAGAGTTCTAGGCGTTACAGCTTCTGCCCCAACACTAGACGAGGCTTTAGAGAAAGCCTATGCTGCTGTTAAAAAAATCCACTTTGACGGTGCACACTACCGTACAGACATCGGAAGAACAAAATAATTAATTTAATATAATTATGAAGAAAGGCAACCAAAACAGCTATGCTGTAATGGTTGCCTTTAGTGCTTATGTATTAATACTAAACTCTATTAAAATAGAAAACTTGAAAATTGGAATTTATCTCTCCATTAACCAATGTGTTTCTGTTTCATCATATTTCTTAAAACCTACTTTCTGATAAAGATTTCTTGCAGGATTTTCTTTGTATGTTTTTAAGTATATTCTCACATCTTTATTTTCTTCCAAAACATTTGTAAGAATTTGAGTTCCTATTCCCATCCCTTGATATTCAGGCAATATTGCAAACATACCAATACACGCATCACCAATATCATCGTAATAAAAAGTAAATAAACCTATATCTTTTCCTTCGTATTGAATGATGCTCATATCTGACAAATGCTCAGACATTTCTTTTTGTGTTAATTCTATCTGTGTGTTCTCATTCCAACCATATATTTTTTCAACATACCATTTAAAACACTTTTCCTTTAACATATAAATAAAATGAATGTCTGTATCTTCACATTTTCTAAACACATATTGCATAGTTTATTTCCTCGTCAAATTCAAGTTTATCGTTATAATTATATCACTACAAATCCAAAAGAGCAAGGCAACGCCCACTAAGCACCTGTAAACTAATACCACAAAAAAGCTTTTTGTACAAGTGTAGATATTACAGATAAAAGAAAACCCAAGAACATTTGTCCTTGGAGTTTTGTGCTTACTGTATTTTCAAAATTCTGGTTAGTATCAGCCATTGTGTTTATTACCAAGCTGATAAAACGCAACTGCAGAAGCGGCAGCGACATTCAGCGAATCCACGCCATGATACATTGGTATTTTTACGGTGAAATCGCAATCAGATATAGTTTTGTCAGAAAGTCCGTCGCCCTCTGTTCCCATAATGATTGCAAGTTTATTTTCATTTATTAGCAATGGGTCATTTATAGAAATAGAATTGTCTTTAAGTGCCATTGCTACTGTTTTAAATCCGAGGTCTTTGATTTCGTCAAGAGAATCGTCGTTTAAAAATGTCCAGTCAATCTGAAACACAGTGCCCATACTCACTCTTGCGGCACGTCTGTACAGAGGGTCTGAACATCCCGCAGTAAGGATTACTGCGTCCATTCCCAATGCTGCAGCTGAACGGATTATTGCACCTACATTGGTAGGATTCATAACCTTGTCTAATATAACAATTCTGCTTTTATTTTTGCAGATTTCTTTTACTTTTAAAAGTGGTTTTCGTTTCATAGCACAGAGCATACCTCGAGTTAGCTTGAAACCCGTCAGTTGTGTAAGAACATCGAACTCCGCACAAAAAATTGGAACATCTTTTATTTTGGCAAGAATCTGCTTACCTTCGCCCTCGATATGCCTTTTTTCAATAAGGCAAGATACAGGCTCATACCCTGCATCAAGAGCACGCTCTATTACCTTTGGGCTTTCTGCTATAAACATACCTTTTTCTGGAAACTCTCTGTTTAAAAGCTGAACCTCGCTCAGCCGTGCATATACATCAAGCTCAGGAGCAAGGAAATCTGTTATTTCTATAATATTACTCATAATATCTCCGTTATGTTAAATCATATTGCAGTTTAACCCTGAATATATCAGAGTTAAACTGCTGACTATTAAGTTTATTAAATGGTTCTATAAATTGGAATTT
>JAZSEI010000108.1:0-3272 GCA_045531635.1 Acutalibacteraceae bacterium | reverse complement strand
CTCTTAATGTCAATAAATAAATTGTACATACTTGAAAAATATGTTGAAATTATCTTAGGTTCGTCACAAATAGGTGGTATTGTCATTAACCCCCTTATGTTAACACCCTCCAACTGACTTACAGCACCACAAAGTTCCTCTAGCTGTTCTGGGAAAACACCAGACTTGCTTTCTTCCTTACCGATATTTACCTCTAGCAAAATATCGGTTGATTTGTTATGCTTTAAGCTCTGCTTAGCAATCTCGGTTGCTAGCTTTACACTATCTACAGACTGTATCATATCAACCTTATCTACAATCTGTCTTACCTTGTTGCTCTGCAAATGACCTATAAACTGTAGTGAAGCTTTGCTTAAATCATAGCCATCATACTTTGAAAGTAGCTCTTGCACCTTGTTTTCGCCTATATATTTAAGACCAAGGCTAATAGCATAATTAATATATTCTACATCTACTGTTTTTGTAGCTGAAAGAAAAATAATATCTTCTCTTGTTCTACCACTTGCAATAGCAACCTTAGTGATATTCTCTTCTATAGTATTAAAATTATAATTTATATCATTCAATTTTTGTTGATTGCTTAACAATTTTTCCTGCATATAGGTCTGTTCCCTCCGTAACTATTTTGTCGTATAACTTAATTGTACTACCACTGAATAGATCTTCATTCTCTTGGTTTGTGTCACAAATTACATATTGATCTGTTTCATGCAATTTGATTATTTCTTTAAATTTTAATTCGTTACCATACAAAATATAAACACCGTCTACTATTTTTTCCACTGTGCTTGTAGTACCATCGGCATTTTCTTTTGTAGTTGTAATTTTATCTTTATATACAGATGTTTTATCTACTTTAATACCTGAATATGTTCTAACAGAAATATCAACTACCTCTGACCTTATTTTTGCAAGGGTATTATTCATATTTTCACATTCTAACACAACAACTGAACTACCAGTTTTTTCATCATCATTAACAGCAACAACTCTTGCTGTAAGTGTGTCAGCAGAAGCGAATGGGATATTTATATCTACCATACCATATACTTCTTTAAATTCCTCTGCTTCTTTACTAGTCATTGGACAACAAATATACCAGTTTACATCAGAGATAACCTTACCTATAACATTCAAAGGTACATCCTGTGGCGGTGTATCCTTTACCTTAGTAAGCTCGCTATATGTTATGTTTGGAACATTTTTATAATCATACAAAGCTTCACAGCCGTCTGTCTGGCTTGTAAATACTCCTGCTTTTTGTGATGCTATTTGTGCTATTGCAGGCTTTGTTGTTTGTAGTAATGAATCCAACTGTAATTGTAGCTCATTTAATCTTGCATTAAAATCAATACTCTCTCCGGTTGTAACCTGTTTTGCATTAAGCGAATACAAAAGGTCATCCATTGTGCTTTTAGCGTCTGTTAAATCGTTATTTTTAACATCTATAATAAAATCTGTTAGCTGGTTGTTAAGTGAATTATTTATAGCCTCAAGCGAGGTACCCGTAACCTTTGTCATAGCACTTAGCTTTTTAAGGTTGTCTATTTCGTTATTTAAGTCTTCAATTTTAGTAATATTAATTGCGTCTGTTTCCGTTTCGTAAACATTTGCGATTACACCATTTGCTGCAACCGAGCTACAATCGTTAACACTGTAATGCAAAACACCACCGTTATCGTTTGTTATATAGCTTTCTTGTCTGAAAATATATGCTTCTGATTTAAGCACCTTAGATACTGTTTCGTATTGTGCAGCTTCAACGTGTACCATCGAAAAGCTTGTAGTAAGCATTGAAACAAACACATATATTAAAATTACCGATATAAGTATTGGGATTATATATTTTAGCTTACTACCGGTAGATGTTTTTTTTCTTTTCATTTTATCACCCTATCAGTTGCTTTATTTTAATATATTACTTTCTTCTATTATATCAATAGCATTATTTATAACTTCATCTGTAGTTAATTCATCTGTAAACAGCCACTTTATATTTTTATTTCTTCTAAACCAGGTTAGCTGTCTTTTTGCGTATCTTCTGGTTTCTCTTTTAAGATTTTCTAGTGCTTGCTCTAGTGTAGTATCACCTGTGAAAAATGGCTCCAGCTCTTTATAGCCTATCGCCTTTACTGCTGTAGATGAATATTCTTGCTTTCTAAATTCCTCTGCCTCTTGTATAAGTCCTGCTTCTACCATTAACTCAACACGCTTGTTTATTCTGTCATACAATTTTTGTCTGTCTTTACAGCTTAGTGCTATATGTATAGCTTTGTATGGTGATGGTACAAGCTTAGACTCTTTTATATGCTGTGTCATAGTTTTACCTGTTGTAAGGTAAATTTCTATTGCTCGAATAAGTCTTCTATGGTTTGATGTACCTATTCTTTGTGCTGATTCTTCATCAAACTGACTTAGCTCTTTTAAAAGCACATCTGCACCCTCTGTTTGAAGTCGATTATATAACTTTTCTCGTATTTCACTATCAACATCTGCTTCTGTAAATTCTACATTGTTTACAAGTGAATCAATATAAAGTCCTGTGCCACCAACTAAAACGGGCACTTTACCATTACTATAAACCTCTTTTATCTTTTGATGTGCAGTTTTTACATAATCTGCTACACTATACGCTGTTGTTGGCTCTACATAATCTATAAGGTGATGAGGTATTTGCTGTTGCTCGTCCTTTGTAGGCTTTGCTGTAGCTATATCCATACCCTTATAAATCTGCATTGAATCAGCAGAAATAATCTCGCCATTAAAATGCTTTGCTATAGCAATACCAAGTGAGGTTTTACCCGACGCAGTAGGTCCACACACAACAATAAGAGGTATTTTTTCTGTATTTAATTCGTTATTCAAAATATCACACCCTGCCAAATTGCTTTTCTAGCTCTCTTTTTGTTAACACAAAGCAAACTGGTCTGCCATGTGGGCAATACCTTATGCTTTCATCAGTATCTACAATTTTAGCTATTTCCATAAGCTCTTGCTCAAAGTTTATATTACCTGCTTTTATAGCACTACGGCAAGAAATACTATGGTATATCCACTCCATTTGCTCGGTAGATATATCCTTTTTCTTTTCAATTAAATTATTTGCAATTTCTGCAATCATATCGTTTATATCACAGTTATCCAAATATTGAGGTATACCTCTAACAACTACATTACCATTGCCGAAATCGTCGATTTCAAAGTTATATTCCTGCAATCTATCGGTATTTTCGATTATTGCGTTATATTCATCCTTTGGAAGATTAACAACT
>JAZSEI010000027.1:0-35850 GCA_045531635.1 Acutalibacteraceae bacterium | reverse complement strand
AAGTTTAGGTCCAGCCTTTTTAAAGGCTGGTGGGGTTAAGGGGTGAAACCCCTTATGGGATTTTAAAGGGTGAAACCCTTTAACTCATAGTTTTTCCTAAAAATGCCTTTTTAAGGCATTTTTAAATAATATTGAAGCATTAAGGACTCCGTCCTTAAAACCTGGAAGGGCGGTGCCCTTGACCCATAAACTTTTGAAAAAGTTTAATCAAAACTTTTAAGTTTTGGTTTGTGCGTAACTCATCGCTAAATTCCAATTTTTAATTTATTTCGTACACAACAGAAACATAACCAATTTTAGCCTTTATATTGTGTTTTTTAAATGATTGTATTATACTTATGAAAAATCTACTTTTTATTAAGGAGGGCAATGTGAATAAATTTAGCTTTTGTATAAAAAATGTAAAAAACAGCTTATCGCAAAGACAAATAGAGCTATTACCAGATGATTTTTTTGATGCGTCTTACATCAGAGTTTTTGAAGAAGAAAATCTAATATTAACAGAAAAATATGTGCACGACAACAAATGTCTTAGAATGGCAATTTTTGGTTACTCCTTTACAGATTGTACCTATAAATTTGAAGTGAAAATCCCAGATGAATATAAAACCTTATATTTTACCAGATTAAGTAATAATGGTATTGGAATGGTATGTAAGCATAAGGACGAAACACAGGATAAAGCAATAGAGTGTGAAATTGATAAGGAAAGTGGTGAAATAATTAAAACCAGAAGCTTACCTTGCTCAGGTTATGTTATGTTTAATAATAGAGAACACAGCGAAGAAATTCATAATGACTCAGCTGTTAAAAAATTGGAGGTTGATAAAGCTAAAAATATAGCATCGTGGAGCTTTAATAACCAAGAAATAACTATTAAAGGTAAGCATAAAATTTTATATTTAGTTTATAGTGATTTTCAAGAAACAATACTGATGATAAGCCAATGTGAGAATGGTGAAAAGAGGGCAGATTTGTATAATCTTGATGGAACCTATAGATTGAATATAAAAGTGCCAGCTGAATTTGAAATTTTAGAAATACCATGTTCTTTTGGCATTTATGGTATAGGTCATATATTAAATTTGTGGTTGGAGAACTCGAATTTACATATTGACGAGCTTAGATATACTATTGTACCAGATAACGGAGATTTAATATTTACAGGTGCAATAAGGTTGTAGAGGTTTTTACATATCAAAGTAAATTAGTTATTGATTTTTAAGATAATATGTATAAGTTTTTTAGTATTATTAGCACAGTGTTAAAAGTAAAATATCTACAGATATTGGCAAATAAATTTATGTGCCCTTAATCTAAAAAGGGCTACATAAACTAATAAATTACTTGACATAAATAGCATTGAATGATAAAATTTAAGTTAAATATGCAAATAAAGGTAATCTGTAAAATAGCGTTTATTTGTTGCTTTTTGTGCGATAAATATACTGCGTTTAACAGAGTATTTTAATAAAACTGTAAAGGATGGTTACTTATGCAAAAAGAAGTTAGACTAACAAAAGAAGGTTTAGATAACCTACAAAAAGAGCTTGATTATCTAAAAACTACTAAACGTGATGAAATTGCAGAAAAAATAGAAATTGCCCGTTCTTACGGTGACCTTTCAGAAAACGCTGAGTACGACGAAGCTAAAAACGAGCAGGCTATAGTAGAGGCAAGAATTGCAGAAATTGACAATATGCTTAAAAATGCTGTAGTTATTGAAGATGTTGACACAGGCAAGGTGCGTACAGGTGCAACTGTAGTTGTTAAAAATTTAAAGATGAATAAAGAAATCACATATAAAATTGTTGGCTCAAACGAGGCAGACCCACTACATGGCTTGCTTTCAGACGAATCACCAGTAGGCTTGGCTTTAATGGATAAAGCTCCAGGTGAGGTTGTAGGTGTAGAAACACCAGCAGGCTTGATTGAGTATCAGATTATAGAGATTTTGAAAAAGACAGGAGAGAACTAAGATGAGTCAGGAGAACACAACACCTGAGGTAGAAGTACAGGAGCAGGATTTAAGCGAGCTACTTCAAATTCGTAGAGATAAGCTAAAGGCATTGCAGGATGCAGGTAATGACCCATACGAAATTACAACAAGCTGTAGAGATACTCTTAACAGCGATATTATTGATAATTTTGAAGAAATGGAAAATAAAGATGTTTGTATCGCCGGCAGAATTATGAGCTGGAGAGATATGGGTAAGGCATCTTTTGTTGATGTACACGACAGAAGTGGTCGTATGCAGGTATATATCAGAATTAACGATGTTGGCGAGGATACCTATAAGGTTCAGATGGCTAAATGGGATATTGGTGACATTGTAGAGGTTAAGGGCTTTGTTTTCAGAACAAGAAGAGGAGAAATTTCTGTACACGCTAAAGAAATCAGACTTCTTTCAAAGTCTTTGCTACCATTGCCAGAAAAGCACCATGGCTTAAAGGATATGGATTTAAGATACCGTCAGCGTTATGTTGACCTTATGGTTAACCCAGAGGTTAAGGATACATTTATTGCAAGAAGCACTATTATCAAGACAATCCGTAAGGAGCTTGACGAGGTTGGTTATATCGAGGTAGAAACACCGATTCTTAACACAATCGCAGGTGGTGCAGCTGCAAGACCTTTTATTACACATCACAATACACTTAATATGGATTTATTCCTTCGTATTGCACCTGAATTATATCTAAAGAGATTAATTGTAGGTGGTATGGAAAAGGTTTATGAGATTGGTAGACTATTCAGAAACGAGGGTATGGATGTAAAGCATAACCCAGAGTTTACTACAATTGAGCTATATGAGGCTTACACAGATTACAACGGTATGATGGATTTAACAGAAAAGCTAATCAATAAGTCTTGCATAGCTGTAAACGGCACAGACCAGATTGAATATCAGGGCGAGGCTGTAGATTTGTCATTACCATTTAAGAGAATGACTATGATTGACGCTGTAAAGGAATATGCAGGTGTTGACTTCAGCGAGTTTACAGGCGACACAGAAAAGGCTAAAGAGGTTGCTAAACAGCTACATCTTGAGGTTAAGTCAACTGACACTTGGGGTAATATCCTTAACACAGCGTTCGAGGAGTATGTAGAGGATAAGCTACATCAGCCTACATTTATCTATGATTACCCAGTAGAGGTTTCACCACTTACAAAGCGTAAGCCAGGTCAGCCAGAGCTTGTTGAAAGATTTGAGCTATTTGTAACACGCAGAGAGCTTGCAAACGCTTACTCAGAGCTTAACGACCCAATCGACCAGAGAGGTAGATTTGAGCACCAGCTAAAGCTAAGAGAAGCAGGTGACGAAGAAGCTAATATGATCGACGAGGACTTCCTAACATCTCTTGAGTACGGTATGGCACCAACAGGTGGTATGGGTATGGGTATCGACAGACTTGTTATGCTACTTACAGACAGTGCATCAATCCGTGACGTAATCATCTTCCCAACAATGAAGCCAATCGAGAAGTAATACAATCGAGAAATAATTTATAAAATCAATCCCCTATGACAGAAAAAGTCATAGGGGATTTTTTTAGGTATCTTTTTTATCGTTGCTTTTATTAAGAATAAAAAGCAGTGAAAAGGCAATGATAAATTATGATATGAAGGATATTGCTAAGGGTGTTTTGCTTGTTGCTGTTGGACTTGTGGCGGCAATTATAGTATACCCATTCACACACGAGCTTGGACATATAATTGCAGCGTGGATTTCAGGTGTAGAAATATATGAATTCAATATTTTGCCTGTACCCAATGTACTTTGCAGGTATGATTCTATAAGATTAGAAAGTGTAGCCTTTGTAGGCTTTGGAGGAGTTTTGTTCCCAATGCTTATAACAGGAATACGAGTGCCAAAGTCGTTTTTGCTTTGGTATTTTTGGTTTGCATTAAAAGGTGTTTGCGTTTATTCGTTTTTGTTATCTATATGGTCACTGATTTTTTACCAGACAGGTCTGGAAATATCAGGTGACGATATAACTCAGGTACTACGTTTTGCACCTGAGCTACGCCTATTATATATAGTAGCGTTTTTCGGGTTAACCATATTAACATTAATGCAGTTAATATACTCTAAACCATTACAAAGATGTATGAAATACTTTGAGGTTTAATACTAAAACACAATTTAAAATCAGTAAAGCGTTTTAAAGCAAATTTCTGTATTTTAAACAGTGTTTAGTATAAGACTGTTTAAAATTTGTTTTTTGTGCATTAGAAGCTTTAGATTGATTTTTTTACCCAAAAACATAAACAAGTTTAGATGTAAAGTTTAGAAAAAAGATTAAAATGGCATTATAATTTCTACTTTTATATTTAATATTAATCACAAAATTAATTCCCGAAAGTGTAGTTGCTTTCGGGAATTAATTGTATATATTATTGGAAAAATATGGCGTAAATAATTGACTTTTCAAGAAAAAAATAGTATAATAAAGCGAAATAGGTAGAATTATACGTGTTGTGAGTAATAATTTTATATCTTACTAAACACGAAAGCAGTAGCATACTATATGATCTTTAATGAGGATAACATTGTCTATCTGCGAATTCAAAATATAAAAATAAATAAGCAAACAAATGTAATCGTAATAGAAAGGTGTTAACATTATGAGAATTAAACTTGCAATTTTAGAAAAAGACTCTAATTATCTTAATAGAATTGTTTCTGCATTCACTACTAAGTATGTAGGCAAATTTGAAATTTATTCATTTACTGATAAAGAAATGGCAATGTCAATATTAGATTCATCAAGAATTGAAGTATTTATTGCAAGTGATAGTTTTGATATTGATGTTACAGCATTACCTAAGCGTTGTGGCTTTGCATATTTTGTAGATGCTGCTGGTGTGGATAGTGTAAACGACCAGCGTGCTATTTGTAAATACCAGAAGGCTGATTTAATATATAAGCAAATTTTGAGTATATATTCAGAAAGCTCTGTTAGAGTAGCAGGTGTAAGAGCTGGCGATGATCAATCAAAGATGGTTGCATTTGTATCTCCTTGTGGTGGAGTAGGTACATCTTCTCTTGCAGCTGCATATGCAATCAGATTAGCAAAGCAAGGAAAAAGAGTGATATATCTTAACCTTGAGAAGTATGGTTCATCAGATGTATTTTTTGCTGGTGAGGGTCAATTTGATATGAGTGACATTATCTTCTCACTAAAAAGCAGAAAAGCTAATTTAGCTATGAAGCTTGAAAGCTCTGTTAAACAGGATTATACTGGTGTATTCTTCTATTCTCAGGCAAAATTTGCTTTGGATATGATGGAGCTTGGTAAGGAAGAAATATTGAACCTGATTACAGAGTTAAGATTAAGTGGTGTATATGAGTACATTGTAGTAGATATTGATTTTTCTTTATCTAAGGATAGCTTAGATGTATTACGCACTATGGATAAAATTGTTCTGGTTGGAGATGGCTCAGATGTATCTAATGTTAAGTTATTTAGAGCCTACAATGCTTTGGCTGTTATAGAGCAGAACAAAGATGACTCATTATTAAACAAGCTTATGCTTGTTTACAACAAATTCAGTAACAAAACTGGACAAGCTGTTGAAGGAATCGAAATTAACAATCTTGGTGGTGCTCCTAGATATGAGGGTGCTACAACAGAGCAGGTTCTTGCTCAGCTTTCTAATATGAGTATATTTGATAAAATCGTTTAATGATAGGGGGTTCTAAAAATGGATGCTGAACAGGAAGTACAAATAGTTACGGACATACGAAAATATGTTACCGATAACCTTCCTCTTACTCAATTAAGCGATGAAGAGCTTGAAGAAAAGATTGTATCCATAACTGAACAACATCTCCAAGGCGTATATTGCCCAATCGAAAAAAGAGTATCAATTGTTCAGCAGGTCTACAGCTCTATTCGTGGTCTTGGACTGTTAGATACAATTATGACTGACGATACAATTACAGAGGTAATGATAAATGGACCAGACAATATTTTTATTGAACAAAGTGGTCGTTTATTTAAATTAGATAAAGCCTTTGAAAGTCAAAGAAAGCTTGAAGATGTTATTCAGCGTATTGTTGGTATGGCTGGTAGAGAGGTTAACCAGGCTAACCCAATCGTAGATACACGATTACCTGACGGCTCTCGTGTTAACGTAGTTTTACCACCTATTGCATTGTGTGGTCCTACAATCACTATTCGTAAGTTCTCAAAAACACCTATGACTATCGAAAGATTGATAGCGTATGGTTCAATAACTCGTGAAATTGCCGATAAGCTAGAAATGCTTGTAAAGGCTAAATACAATATTTTCGTTTGTGGTGGTACAGGTTCGGGTAAAACAACATTTCTTAATGCACTCTCAAACTACATACCAAAGACCGAACGTGTTATTACAATAGAAGACTCAGCCGAGCTTCAGGTTACTGGTGTCGATAACCTTGTAAGTCTTGAAACCAGAAATGCAAACTCATCAGGTGCCGGAGAAATAACAATCAGAGATCTGATTAAATCATCTCTTCGAATGAGACCTGAACGAATTATCGTTGGTGAGGTTCGTGGTGGCGAGGCTCTTGATATGCTACAGGCGATGAACACTGGTCACGATGGCTCTCTGTCAACTGGTCACGCAAACTCAACACACGATATGTTAAGCCGTCTTGAAACAATGGTATTGCAAGGTGCTCCAGGACTTCCATTGGAAGCTATCAAACAGCAAATTGCTTCTGCTGTAGATATAATCATTCATCTTTCACGTCTTCGTGATAAATCAAGAAAAACAATGGAAATTACAGAGGTTCTCGGCTTTGAAAACGGTAAGATTAGTCTTAATCCGTTATATGTTTTTGAAGAAGATGAAAACAGTACAACAGAAAAGGTTTCTGGACAACTTAATCGTACTAAAAATCCTATGAAAAATGATTATAAGCTACGATTAGCTGGTATTAAAGAAACAATTTAAGGGTGAAGGTAAATGAGCAAGAAAAAAAAGGAAAAATATGTTCCACTTGTAGGAATAACAGGCGAAGGCGAAGACTATAACGTATATGAGTTATCGATTGGCGAAAGAATAATCGGTTTTGCAATAGGCTTTGTTGCAGGCTTTGCAGCAGCTCATATTATGTTTGGTGTTGCTGTAGCAAGTGCAATAATTGGTGCAATAGTTGGTGTTTTTGCAGTTCCTATATTCAGAGATATTCTACAGGAAAAAAGAAAAAAAGAACTTCTAATGCAATTTCGTGATTTGCTAGACTCTCTTAGTAACTCATTTTCATCTGGTAAGAATACACCAGATGCGTTTGCAGATGCATATAATGATCTGAAAATGGCTTATAGTGATAAGGCACCTATGGTAAAAGAAGTTGCTATTATTATGAGTGGTCTTCACAATAACTACGTTATCGAAGAGCTGTTGCGAGATATGTCAGCTCGTTGTGGAATTGATGATATTAATAGCTTTGCTGAAACCTTTGCTGTATGTAACAGACTTGGTGGTAATTTAAAAAAGATTGTTGCAGACAGCCGTGATATTATCAGCGATAAAATCGAAATCGAAATGGAAATTCAGACAACAGTAGCTTCAAGTAAAAACGATATCAAGATTATGTGCGTAATGCCATTTCTTATCATTGCTATGATGGGTATGTTGGGAGAAGACTCTATTACTGCTAACACACCTTTGAATGTTATTGTTAAGATAATTGCTATTATAATGTTTGTAGTTGCATATATAATCGGTCAGAAGATTACAGATATTAAGGTATAAAGGGAGGTTGTCTGAATGAACTTTATGTTAGGATATGCCTTATCTGGAATAGGCACATTAATGGTTGTTTTTTGGTCAATCCTGTATCTTAAATATAGAAACGCTTTTGACGATGTTCTTACTACAATAGACCCTAAAAAGTTTATGATGCCAGAATTATATTTTATAGGCTTTGGTTTTATAGATATGTTTAAGATAAATCTTAGAACTGAATCTGGCAGAAAGAAAGAGAAGAAAATTGCAGAGATTCATGGTGAAAAATACGCTGCGTATTATCGCTACTGTATTGTTGGTGGACAAATTACATATTTGCTTACAATAACTCCTCTTGGACTTTTTATAGGAGCTATTACAAATGATATTCTTTACGCTGTGCTTGCATTAGCAGCAACAGTTGCAATTATTGCTTCTCTTGATATGGATGTAAGTAACGCAGTAGAGAAAAAGAGAGATGAGATTCTTTCTGATTACCCAGAGGTTTTGTCAAAGCTTACTTTGTTAGTAAATGCAGGTCTTGTTATTCGTGAGGCTTGGACAAAAGTTGCTTATACATCTGACAAAGCACTTTACAAAGAAATGCAAATAACAAGTGAAGAAATGAACAACGGTGTTTCAGAGATTGATGCGTTTTATAATTTCTCTCAGCGTTGTGCTGTAAAAGAAATAAGAAAATTCGCTTCTATTCTTTCTCAGAATATTCAAAAGGGTGGTAGTGAGCTTGCTACAAGCCTTAAATTTATGAACGAAGAAAGCTGGGAAGAAAAGAAACATAGAGCCAAGAGAAAAGGTGAAACTGCTGGCTCTAAGCTTATGATTCCGATGATGATTATGTTTGTCGGAATTCTGATTATGGTTATTGTTCCAATTTTCACCAATATGTTCTGATATTCAAGGCACAAGCCTTTGAATATAAATTAAAATTTAGGATAAGAAGGAGGAGATGGCGTTGAAGAAGAGACTTATGAAAGGATTATTTCGCTTGAAGAATCAGGTGAACAATCTACTTAAGGATGAGAGCGGTGAGGCTAACATCATTGCAATTATTTTGGTTATCATCGTAGTAATTGCTCTTGTTGGTATTTTCAGAACACAGCTTACACAGATCGTAAACGGCTTGTTCCAGCAGATCAAAGACTCACTAGGTATCTAAAAAACGAAGATAAACCTCACACCATCTAAAAAATGGTGTGGGGTTTATACAGGTATTACGGCAAACTATGAAGGAGTGGAAAAATGAAAGCCATTTTGAAACGATTTAAGAATGATGATACAGGCGCCTCGTCAATAATTGAAATGACCTTGATTTTTCCGCTTGTTCTATTCGTAATGGGTTTTCTTATTTATATGGGAAGCTATATTATGCAAAGTGTAACCATATATAATGATGCACAAAGAATAGCAGTAGCGGCAACTAGAGAATCGGGTCTTCCAGGCTACGAAAGTCTCTATCAAGGAACTGGTGTCACATCAACAGCAGATTTTAACTGGCCTGAAAATTCAGCACCAGCAATAGGTATTATTAATGCAATGATGAGTGAGCATGACCCATACAGATATTGGGGTAACGGCTTTTTAGACGAAAGCGAAAAGACTACACTCGAAAGCAATCTTGAAAGTCTTGTAGCTAGTAATTCATTTTTGGCATCATCAACTGTTGATTGTACAATTACTACAAGCAACAATGTTTTAAGTCAGCAGGTACAGGTTCGTGTTATTAAGTATATAACTGCACCTCAGCTTTTCCAGGCTCTTGGCTTGACAAGTAATGTTAATATTGATGTAACAGCTACAGCAGTAGTAGGTGATCCAGCAGAGTTTGTAAGAAACACTGATATGGTGTTCGATTTAACAGAGTTTATGATGGATAACCTAAAGATTGGCAAAAGTGGTCAAACAATAAACGAAAAGATAGCAATATACAAACAGAAGTTTTCTGATGTTGCTGCTAAAATTGGATTGTCATGGTGATAGTAGGTGATAGTATATGTATATGATAGATAAGTTTTTTAAAAAAACAAAAGGTTCAATATCTATATTTCTTGTATTGATTATGCTTCCTATGTTTACATGTGCAGGATTAATAGTAGACGGTGCAAGAATATCTGCAGCCAGAACATCTGTTACTGGTGCTGGTGACCTTGCAATGAATGCTGCATTGTCTGAATATGATCAGGTACTGAAGGATGTATATGGATTATTTGCAATGTCATCAAGTACAGAAGAATTAGAGGAAAATGTATCTCGATATTTTTCAAATACAATTAATAATGAAGGTGTTTTACAGGGTAGTGACTCTTACACAAGAACCTTCATTAATAGTATAGGAAGTATGTTCTCTTCTGGTGATGTTAGCTTTGATAATATTGTAGACACAGAGGTACAGGACTTTAGCCTTGTAGAGGTTTCTAATTCAGCATTAGGTAATCCAACTGTTTTGGATAGACAGATTGTTGAATTTATGAAATATCGTGGACCAGTCAGCTTAGGAACAGGTCTTTTAACAAAGCTTGGCTGTATAGGCGAAACCTCTAAGCAAACAAAGGCTTTAGAGGCAAAGGTTGATTATGAGAAAAAGCTGGACAGTGTTCAAGAAGCTTGTGAAACTGCGTATAACGCTGTTAATGCTTTTAATAATCATCTGGGTAGCACTAAATTTACAGGTGACTACTTAACTACACTTACTAACGATTTAAATACAGCTAAAGATCGTACTAAAGATATGGCAATGCATATCATGGCAAAAGAATCTCCAAGCTATGCGTTAGAAGGTTTGTCAGAAGTTAGTGATCTAAAGAGAGATGTTAATTCAGCAATCTCAAGTTATACTGGTGAGGATAAAAATCTGTATGCATATGAACTAACAAAAGAAAAGTTATATCCACATCTTGCTTTTGATGTTGCAGACGGTGTCTATACCGTAAAGACTACTACCTTTACAGAGGCAGTAAGTTATTTCGGTTTTGGTCCTGGTAGTTCTTTGGAGCATAGTGAGATAGAATACATTAATACTTTAAACTATGATATGGACGGCTTTAACGAGATGTTCACTTATCTTAAATTGTTTATTGATCGTTATGGCAGACTAACAGATGAACAAAAATCTGAGCGTGCAAATGAATACAATGCATATATTAACTATTATAATCGTTTAATTGCTATTGTTCCTGTTGCAACAGTAAATATTCCACCATTATGGAAAGAGAGAGCTACAACAAACGGCAAAGATGCATCTAAAGCTTTATATGAGTGGTATGCAGATATTGGCGAGCTTGAAACTAAATTAACAGATGCTATTGACGCACTCGATGCTGTACTAGCAAAAGAAAGTGAGCTTACCTCTGCAAGAACAACATGGAGTAATAAGGTTAATGATTTGTCTGACAGCGATATTAAGTCATCAATGCAAGCAGATTACTCTAATTCAGCTAAGGATATTAATAATGCATCAATTACAGCGTTAAAAACTGTATTAGAAAATAATAAAACACATTTTTCACAAATCAAACAAAAGCTTGAAAGCGTAAAATTTTATAATAAAAAAATCTGTATTGCAGAGTATGACTCTACAAATTATTTTAATCGTTATTCATCAAGTATTCCAGAACACGATCTAGGCGATTACAATGATCTGTCTTCTAAAGCAGATAGTATTATGAGTAATTATGTTAATGCAGATGTTCGTTCTGGTTTAAATCCAGCTTCATTCACAAAGATTACAGATGAACAGCAGTTTTATAAATTTTTGAAAACTATGTGTACTACCAGTACAACAGAGACAACTGCTGAAACTGAAGCAAAAAATAATAGAGAAGCGTTGATGAATAAAGGCAACGAAAGTACAGATGCAGATACAACTGGTATAGAAACAGGTAGTTATATTACAGGTGGTCTTACCAGTGAAATCAGTGACGCAATTGCAGCACTAGGTAATGGTACTGACGCTGGTGCAAATTCATTTGACCCAACTGCTATGGATCCATCTGGAGATGATGATTCAATGGCAGATTCTGGTAAGGCAAATCTTTCAGAAGTATCTAATCTTTTATCAAGTCTTGGAGATATTGCAGAAACAGCAAGAGATTATGTGTATCTGGAAGAATACTTTACAGAAATGTTCAGCTGTTATACTACAGGCAAAAACTCCGGAAGTACTCTGTCACTAAATGGTACAGATATGAGTACAAATAAGTTTTTTGGTAGCGAAATGGAGTATATTCTGTATGGTAAAGATACTGTTGAATCTAACCTGAATTGTGCAAAGGCAACAATATTTGGTATCAGATTTGCGTTGAACTCGATTTATGCTCTTACAAGTAGCAACACTCGAACTCCAGCCCTAACTGCAGCAACAGCAATTGCTGGTTGGACAGGCTTTGGTGTTCCTATTGTTCAAACAGTAATTCTTCTTGCTTGGGCTTTAGCTGAATCTATGATGGATTTGAAATATCTATGCGAGGGTAAAGCTGTTGCACTGTATAAATCTAATAAAACTTGGGTGTTGGATATAGATGGACTTCCAAAAGCAATTAGAAATGAAGCAGATGTTGTTATTGATGATGTATTCACAAAAATTGAGAACACAGCGATGGATTCTATTGATTCAATAAATACAACGGTAACAAATTATGTTAATGAAACAACTCAAGGCTTGGTAGAAAGTATTCAAGGTAAGGTAATGCTTGCTATAGAAAATCTTGCTATGCAGATTGTCGGAGAATCGAACTATGACCTTACCGAGGAGCAGGTTGGAAGTAAGGTTGATGCCCTGCTTAACTCATTGACCACATCTTCTACTGGCGGTGGTGCTTCAGCTGAGGCAACAAGAAAAGCTGTAGAAGCAATTAAAACAACTGTAATTTCTGATGCGTCAACTGCTTCTAGTATGACTATACGTGATTATCTTGTATCATCAATTTATTCAGCATTTACAGAGGCAAAAGCTGGTGCCTTAGATGCTATTTCTACGAAGGTTGGAAGCATACTTGACACTGTACAAGCTAAAATAACTAGCGTAATTAATAATGCCGTTTCTTCTGTTGGAGAAAGCTTGAAAACAGAGGTATCTAATATTATCAGTCAAGGTGGAGATCAGGTTAAAGAAAAGGTTACAACTGCTATTGATGGTTATTTAGGAGATCTTGGTGGTGCTACAGGTGGCGGTGGTGGAACTGCTTCAGCCTCAGGCTTCGCACTTACATACAAGGAATATATAAAAACCTTTATGCTGATTGGTATTATCGCAAATAAGGATTCAATGCTTGAGAGATGTGCAGAATTGATTCAATTAAATGTTTCTGAAGCAAGCCCAGAATTCGACATTACTAAAGCCTTTACAATGGTAGAGGTAAATTCTACAGTTTCAATTGGTACTACATTCTTTGATGTACCAATAACATCTGGAGTAGATGCAACTGGAAATCCTACATATGATCTGGACTTTAGTCAAATTGGTTCTGGACGACAAGAGGTTAAATATGTTGGTATTATTGGATATTAAGGAGGATATTTAAGATGATTAAAAAGATTATTTCATTATTAATGGTTGCTACATTAGCATCAGCCTTTGTTGCGTGTGGTAAAGATGATACTGCCGGAGCAGAGGATACAAATCCAAAAAGCTCTCAGAGCGAAAAGGATGATACAAAGGAAGAAGATAAAAACGATGATAAAGATGATAAATCAGATATAGAATTGTCTCAAACAATGACTTTTATGGGATATGATATTTCTTACCAAGGTAAAGACGGTCATTCTGTCACTAGTTACGGAAAAGCTGTAGGAGATTCAAATTATTGTTTAGTTGTCGAGGCTCCTTCTATTATCGGAGAAATGATTGATGTACAAAATATCAATGATGCTCCAGAGTTGTGTGAAGAGTATGTGATTAGTTCGCTAGAAGATAATATAGGCTATTTGTTTGATTATGAAAGCACAACACAAGAAATCACCAGCAAAAAAGAAGTAACATATAATGATGTGAATATGCTTTTAGTTGAAGGTACTTTTACAAATACAGCAGAAAGCAAAACTTATGATTACTCTGCAATTTATTTGTTGTCTGGTGATGAGGGTAACCTACCTGTTTATCTGATAGCACTTCCTATGGTAGATGGTTATGATGTTTCAGATATTATGGATACTATAGCTAAAGACGGTATTAAGAAGATGTAAATTTAGGAGTGAGACTATGGGTACTAAGAGTAAAAGAGGTTCTTTTACAATTGAAGCGATATTGTCGTTGTCTATATTTATGTTTGCTTTTGTGACTATAGCCTCACTTGCTACAATTGCAAAGGTAGAAAGCACAACACAATACGCTATAGACCAGGTTGCAAAAGAAATTTCGCAATATTATTACATTGCCGAGAGAGTTGGTGTAGCTAATACTAGTGGTGGTGGCGTAGATGAGATTGACGGGGCTGTACAAGCTATCTTTGATTTCTCAGACAAAAGCAGCACAATTGCAAGTAGCTATACTCCTTCAACATCAACTGATTTAGGAAGTATGATAGATACATTCTCTGGTATTTCAGACGATGTAACTGAGGTTACTGCAGCAGCACAGAATGTGTATGACAGCTTTGGCCCGATTTTGGAGGATCCAAAGGGCGTTGTATCTTCACTTGCTACAATGATGGTTAAGCAGGTTGGACATGAGCTGATATCAAAGATTATTGCACAGCCTTTATGTAAGGCACTTGTTCCTAAATATATAACATCAAGTGGTGACGCCAACGCTGCATTAGAAAAGATGGGTGTAGTTGGTGGTCTTGATGGCTTAGATTTCAGAATGTCATCGTTCTTAAGCGACCAGCGAAGCATTAATGTTGTTGTTGTTTATCAGATTAAGGTTAACGGCTTTGGTATTTTTGATGATACATTAGTTATTAAGCAAACAGCCAGCACTGCTGCTTGGGTAACAGGAACATCACTAGAGGCTGCAAACGATTCTGTATCTAACTGGGAAAAAGGTGACTTTGAGAGAGGTTCAGAATTTGTTAGTATGATTCAAGGTGAAACTCCTCATCAGGCAGTTAAGCCTGGCGTTGGTGTTGACCTTTATGAGCAAAGCACCAACACATTTAAATCTGTACATTCTATGAATGTATTTTCTGCATCATATTCTGATTACAACAATGTAGGTGCAACTGATACCAGTCCAGAAAACTACTCACTAAAAAAGAGTAAAATCAAGAGCAAGGTTAAAGGCTATGCGACCAAATTGACAAAGAACATTAATAAAATTAATGAGACTATAACAATGAAGGACGGAACTGAATGTCATACTGCTCTTGAAAGTGTTCAGCATAGAAATGCAGAAATAGTTCTTGTAGTTCCAGTAGAAGCAAGATCTAATGCAGATAATCTTGCTATACTAAATGAAGTAGCCAGAGAGATTGAAGCAGAAACTGGTGTGAAGGTTAAAATAACCTATAGAGAGAACGCACTAGGTTAAGGAGGAAGCAAAGTGGTAAGTGCAATTATTACAATTCTATATTCGGTAGCACTAGTTGTTGCCTCCTTCTTTTATCTGAAGGTTAGATATAAACTTTTAGAAAACAACACCCTAAAAGGTGTTGCTAAAAAGAATATTAAATATTTAATTTTAACAGCAGTTGTGTTTGTAGTGCTTTCAGTTGTAGAAACAATCTACGCACTAAAGCATGACATTTATTCATTGCCTGTGCTTATGAAGTGGTCTACTCTGTTTTGGGGTATATATCTTCTTGCTAAGGTTGATTTTCATGAGAAAAAGATACCAAACAAAATTGTTTTGGCATTGATTATTCTTCGTATTGGCTTCCTTACATATGAAGTGTTGGCTAATGATATAGAATATATAAAAACAGTTTTAGGTTATCCTTTACTTGGTGCTGTTATTGGTGGTACAATTATGATAGTTGCAATGCTTTTATCACGAAAAGGTGTTGGCATGGGCGATGTTAAAATGTTTATCGTAATTGGTGCTTTTGTTGGCAGCACAGAAATATTGGCAACTATGTTCTATACATTTTTAATTTCAGCAATTGGTGGCATTTTATTGATGGTAACTAAAAAGGCTGGAGTAAAAGATTTTATACCTATGGCACCTTTTGCGTGTGCTGGTGTAGCTGTAGAATATTTATTCCTTATGATTGGAGGTTAACCTGAATGAAAAAAGGTAATGCAACTCTAGTATTTTTGGCTCTTATAGTGTTTACTGTACTTGCTTGGGTAGGTACTGTAAAGGGTCAGATTCAAACCACAGCTGAATATAATGATCATTTAAAAAAAGCAGCGTCTTTTGCTGAAAAAGGTATTTATATTGACGCTTTAGAGCATTATCAAAGTGCATTGACACTAAATCCAAAAGAATATGATATTGTTTTGAAGGTTGCAGATATGTACTATAATATTGGTGATATTGATGGCTTTTTAACAACCTGTGACAAGGCTATTTCTATGTCTCCAAAGGACCCTAAGCCTTATATAAATATGGCAAATCACTATGTTTCTAAAATGCAATATACAGAGGCTATAGATGTTGTTAAAGAAGCTTCTGAGGTTATTACTGATAACGCAGAGCTTAACAAGCTTAAAGAGGAGCTTTCTACAAAGTGTATCGAAAAGTATGTATCCTTCACAACAGTAAGTGACTGGCATGTTCAGGAGGATACTAACTATGTAGCCGTAGAAAGCGACGAAAAATGGGGTATGACATTAAAGGACGGAACTCGTAAGATAAGATTACAATATGATTATATTGGTGCTTACGATAAAGAAACTGGTGTTATCCCATGTTGCTTTGAAGGTGAATACTATTACATGGATATAAAAGGCAATAAAAAGCTTATTGGAGATAACAAATATCAGTTCCTAGGTTCATTTGGTGGAGGTTTAGCACCTGCACAAAGAAATGGTAAATTCGGTTATATTAATGTTGACTTCAAGGAACAGAAATTTGAATACGACTTTGCTGGTGCATTTGCAAATGATGTTGCAGCAGTAAAAAAAGGTAGTAAATGGGCACTAATTAATACTAAGCTAGGTGCTGTTACAGGATTTGATTATGATGAAATTCTAGTTGATTCCAATGGTTACTGCTCTACCTTCAATGTAATAGTTGCTCGTAAAGGTCAAAAATATATGCTTTTAGATACTAAAGGAAAGCAGATAGGTAAAGAAACCTTTGATGGTGCTGCTATGTGTGCTTCTGCAGAATCCTATATAGCTGTTAAAAAAGGCGATAAGTGGGGATTTGTAAATCACGAAGGTAAGATGGTAATTGAACCAAAGTATCAAGGTGCAAAGTCTTTCTCAATGGGATTGGCTCCTGTTATGATAGAGGATCGCTGGGGATATATTAATACAAAGGGTAAAGTTGTAATAGAAACAAAATATTTTGACGCGGGAGTATTCTCAACTGATGGTTCTGCACCAGTAAAGGATGCGTCTGTTTGGAATTTTATTGTTCTTTGCGAATATGATGATTAAGGAGAGATAATGTTGGATTTTACATATGAAAATCAAGGTACAAATACCTACCTTGTGTATGAAATAAAAGATGATGATCAGATTGATTCTATGAGTCTTGGAATGCTGACTAATAACAAAATTGCAGGTTTTACTCCGACATTTTTCACACAGATGGATTCCAAAAGATTTATAAAATACAATGTTTCTTCAAAAGTATCTGTAAGACAGTTCTTCAATGGTCCTGTAAACAAAAAAAGACTTATTGGAGTTTTCGAGGGTATTATCAATGGTCTGTTGTCAGCAGAGGATTATATGATTGATATAAGCTCTATTGTACTTGACTTAGATTATATCTTTGCTGATGTTTCTACCTGTGAAGCTTCATTAGTTTGTCTTCCAATAGAAAATAACGCACCAGATTTGAATATGTTCTTTAAGAATATTATGTTTAGCACACAATTTGATCAAACAGAAAATTGCGATCACGTTGCTAAAATTATTAATTTCCTAAACAGCTCAATGTCACTATCTTTAATGGATTTCAAGACATTGCTAGAATCTATTAAGGGTAATTCACAGCCAGCACCAGTTGCAGCACAGCCTGTAGCAGCTGCTCCAGCTGGTAGTGCTCAGCCAGCAGTAGCACCTGTGGGTGTAGCACCAATGCCAGCACCAGCTTCTGCACCAGCACCAGCACCAGCTCCTGTGCCAGCACCAGCTCCTGCACCAGTACCAAAGGCTAAAGCTTCTGCTAAATCAAAAGCACCTAAAAATGTACCAGTGCCTCCTGTGAATCAACCAATGGTTCCTCCAATACCAATGGCACAGCAAAACGGCAATGCTAAGCCAGCAAATCAGAAGGCTGATAATAATCAGCAAGGTTCTGAAAAGAAAATGAGTATGTTTAATCTGCTTATGCATTATAGTAAAGAAAATGCTGAGCTATATAAATCTCAAAGAGCAGCAGGAAAGGGTGGAGCACAACCAACACAACCAGCAGAACCTAAGCAGGCAGCTTCTAAGAAAAAAGCAAAGGCTAGTGCAACTCCTAATTTTGCAATTCCAGGTCAGGTTCCTCCTGCACCATCTGCTGCACCACAACCAGCAGTACAGCCAGTTGCTAAGGCTCCTGCACAGCCAGCACCTCAACCAGTAATTCAGCAACCTGTTCAACCACAAGTTCAGCCTGCAATACAGCAGCCTGCAATACAGAGTAATCCTATGCCTGTGCAACAGCCACCATTTGTACCAATACAGACTCCACAAGGACAACCAGCAAATTTTGGTGAAACAACTGTTCTTGGTGCTGGTGGTGGAATTGGCGAAACAACAGTTTTGTCAGCGTCAAACAATCCTGCACAACAAATGATTGCTCCTCATCTTATTCGTAAGAAGAATAACGAAAAGATATCGTTGAATAAGCCTGTTTACTGTATGGGTAAAGAGAGAAGCTATGTTGATTACTGCATTTCTGATAATAGTGCAATCAGTCGTAGTCATGCTAATTTTATTACTCGTGACGGTCAATATTTTGTTGTTGACACTAACTCTACAAATCACACATATGTAAACGGCGTGATGATTCAAAGTAATGTAGAAACTGCAATTTCTCACGGAGATTCAATTCGCTTAGCGAATGAAGAATTTGATTTTAAACTTTATTAATTAGTCGATAAGTCTTAAAAAATACAGCCAACAACTGTACTTATCGCAGTCGATATTATGATTTGCGGGCAATTCAGACGAGAGAGCCTTTTATGACACTTAATGTTAATTATCATTGCTTTAAAAGTAGTGAAGCCATGTGTCTGTTTCTAATCTGTATTAATTACAGATTAGTGCTTGCTCGTGTTGCCCGCTTAATCATTTTGATTGAATAAAATTTTCAGCAGAAAATATATAGCAATTCAGGGAATTTAGACAGCGTCAATCCCGTTTGCTAACAATTGATTTTTCATGAAAGGTGGTAAGGAAGAATGAATTTTATAGTTTCAGCTACAACAGATATTGGTTTGACTAAGAGTACAAATCAGGATAGTTATAATGTTCGTGTCTTCAGCACCAAGCAAGGAAAAGTTGTTCTTGCTGTTTTATGTGACGGTATGGGTGGTCTTTCTAAGGGTGAGGTTGCAAGCTCATCTCTTGTTACAGCTTTTTGCAAATGGGCAGATTATAGACTGCCAGTTTTGTGTGAAACAGAGATTACTGATGCTGCTATTAGCAACGATTGGGTTGGTATAGCAAGAGAATATAACGAAAAGATTAAAGCGTATGCTGCATCATATGGAACAAATATGGGTACCACAGCTACAGTGCTAATGCTTACATCAAACAGATATTATATAATGAATGTAGGCGATTCACGAGCTTATGAGATTGCAGATACAGTAAGGGTTTTAACTAAGGACCAGACTGTGGTTGCAAGAGAGGTCGAAATGGGTATATTAACACCAGAACAGGCTGCAATAGACCCTCGTAGAAGTGTGTTGCTACAGTGTATAGGGGCTTCTGAGTTTGTTAATCCAGATATGTTTTTTGGTGAAACAAAATTAAACGCTGTATATATGCTTTGCAGTGATGGTTTCAGACATGAAATCACTGCAAATGAGATTCATCAATATCTTAACCCGAATGTTATGGTTAATGCTGATGGAATGAAACAGAATATGGAATCTCTTATTGAAATTAATAAGCAAAGACAAGAAAGAGATAACATTACAGTCGTTTCAATTAGAACATTTTGATTGAATCGGAGGGGTATATATGCTTGAAATAGGATCACTTGTCGATGGCAAGTATAAAATACTAAGACAGATTGGTCGTGGAGGCATGAGTGTTGTTTACATGGCCATAAATGAAAAGGCTAATAAAACCTGGGCTGTTAAAGAGGTCCGTAAGGACGGAAAAATGGACTTTAACACTGTGCGTCAAGGTCTTATGGCAGAAATTGATACACTCAAAAGGCTAAAACATCCAAACTTACCTAGCATTGTCGATGTAATTGAGGATGAAGATAGTTTTATTATTGTAATGGACTACATCGAGGGACGTTCCCTTGATAAGATTATTGAAGAAAGTGGTGCACAGCCAGAGTCTACAGTTGTTGAATGGGCTAAGCAGTTATGTGATGTATTTGGATATTTGCATTCAAGAACACCAGCAATTATTTATCGTGACTTGAAGCCAGCAAATATTATGCTAAAGCCTGACGGAAAAATTACGGTTATTGATTTTGGTACAGCCAAAAACTACGAAATTAATCTTGGTGAAACAACTGGTATTGGTACCATTGGTTATGCTGCACCTGAACAATATATAGGAAGTGGTTTGGGTCGTACAGACGCAAGAACAGATATCTATTGCTTAGGTATAACGTTGTACCACCTATTAACTAATGTAGACCCTTGTAAGAATCTGATTAGTGATAAATCTATCAGAGCAGTAAACCCTGCACTTTCTCGTGGTTTAGATGCTATTGTTAAGAAATGTACAGAGCACCAGCCAGACGACAGATATCAAACCTGTGCAGAGCTGATGTATGATCTTGAAAACTACGAGATTCTTGAACCACTTTATAAGAAAAAGCAAAAAAGAAAGCTAGGAGCTTTTGTGTTAACATTAGCAATGTCTGTTGTAATGGTTGTGGCTGGTATTGTACTAAACATATTTGCTTCACAAATGGCAACAGATACATACGAAACAAGACTGTTTGAAGCGTCAAAAACTAATGACTATGACACAAAGGTAGATATTTATAAAGAATGTATTGAAATTCCAAATATGGCAGGCGACAAGGAAGCCTATCTGGGATTGATACAGACCTTTAAAGAAGACTCTGTATTCACAGTTGAAGAAGGTAAGCTTTTAGAAAAGCTTATCAAAAATAATAAAACTGAGCTACAAGAGAATCCAGAAACATATACAGAAATTTGTTTTGAAACTGGTAAGCTATATTGGTATTACTATGATTATGCTGATGGTTCTCAGATTGCTAAGGCAAAAAGCTCTATCGAATGGTTTCAGGATGTAATTGATAATGCACCTGATAAATATGAAAATCTTGGTATGGCAAAGGTTTATGCAAACATTGGTATTTTCTACCGTGACATTATCACCAATATAACCGAGGCGAACGACAAAGGCAAGTACAAGCCATTGTTCGAAAACCTGTCGGTGCTAATGAAATCAGTTGCAGCGAACGAAGAAGAAAGCGAAATAGTCAGACTAGAGCTGATGGAGCTTACCCGTGGTGCTATGCAGCAATATGCAACAAAGTTTAAGGTTGATGGTATTACAGAGGATCAGCTTATGGTACTTTATAACACAGTAGCAAATGTTGTGCGAAAAATTGAAACCTCAACAGACAAAACAGACGAACTTAAAGAAATAATAATGTCAAATCTCCCAGACACTAAATCAGCAATTGAAACAGCATATGGTACAAGTATAGGGGGGGTTAAAAAATGACAGTTGAATTACTACAGACATTATCATTAGTAGCTTACATAGTTGCAGGAGTTCTATTCTTAGTAGCAGTGGCATTGTTCTTCCTGCTTGATGTGCCTAAGCTGTACGGAGATATATCTGGTAGAACAGCTAAAAAAGCAATCGAAGCAATTCGTAAGCAAAATGAGGCTACCGGTAACACAAGCAGTACGCTGGGTAATGCTAAAACAGCACAGGTTAAGCTTACTGATAAAATAACTAAATCTGGCAGATTGCAGTCCAGAACTTCAGGATTACCTGTTAATGGTAAAACAGAGAAGTTTACAAAAGCACCTCAGCATTCAGTAAACGAAACAACTGTACTGCAAAAAACAGCAGGAGAAACTACAGTGTTGCAAAACTCGACTAACGAAACTACCTTATTGCAACACTCAGCTAATGAAACAACATTATTGCAACACCCTGCTAACGAAACTACCTTATTACAGCAGGCTGCTAACGAAACAACATTGCTTAACAATGCTAATTCCACTGCTGGACAAACTGCAAATCTTGGCAATGCCCCAGCTGTTCCTAGCGTTAGTGCTGTAAAGCCAGCGAATTTTACAATTGATGTTGAGATGACCTTCATCGGAAGCACAGAAATAATAGAGTAGTAGGTGATGATATGAGTAAAACAACATTTTTTAAAACACAAATTAGTCTATATTTCTTAATATTAATTATGTTGGCTGTGATTCCTGCCGTGTTGATATTGTGTATTCCTCTGGTAAGTCTTGACGGAAGCCAAGCTCAAAAAATAGGGGCATACATTTTGGCAGCAGGGTTTTGGCTTAGTATTATTCTGGAGCTGTTAATGACACTAATATGCAGTTCTAAAAGAAAAAAGCTTGAACAGCAAAAGACCAAAGACAAAGCTTTATCAAAATCAAAATCTGGAGTGATTTCGTTCTTTAAAACTCCAGAGGGTAAGATTGCAGATTTAGCGATGATTATCTCTTTTGTAGCAGTCATAGTTATAATATGTATGCAGGTAAAATCACAATGGTTGATTTTAGGCTGTGTGTCAGTGCTATATCTTTCTTTTAATATGCATTGCTTGTTAAACGGAAAGAATTATAGATATATTAAATTAATTAGCAACTATAAAAAGGAGCATGGACGAGATGAGTAGAGCAATAGTTAAACTTAGTGTTCGTTTCTTGGCGACCTTATTGTCGGTTCTGATGATAGTCACAATGATTCCGATCACTACGTTACAAGCATTTGCTACCATTCCAGAGCAACCGGAGAATTTTACTTTTACGGTTAATGATGGTGAAAATGCGATTGAAGGAGCTACTGTCACCCTGGCTGGTACAGAAAATTGTCCTGGCTTTGAAATGAATGCAACAACTAATGCGGAGGGTGTTGCAACTTTTGAAAAAGCCGAGATGATATCCAAGCTTGCTACAAATGCAACCGAGGAATATGTAAACTTTGGGGTTACAGTTGAAAAGGATGGATACCAAACATACCAAGTAGAAAAAACAGGAGTACCTGTAGCAAGTGGTATGGATGGTAATACAGAAGTTTTACTAAACGCTGATGACCCACTAACTGCAACTGTTTTGGTTACTGTTACAGGTAATGCAACAGTTGAGATAAACGGCGTTGAACAAACCTTTGTTACAGTACCAGTTGGTACCGAGGTTCCAGTAAAGATTACACCAAATGAGAATTCTTACATTGAATCTTTGAGTGTAGGTGGTAACACTGTTACAGTAGCTAAAGGCGAAGCTTATGAAGATGTGATTATAGCTGATACCGATGTTGCAATTGTAGCAACTGTTGTTGATCAGTTCAAGGTTTACGCACCTCCTTCAGAGGGTGGTAAAATCACATTGAATGGTAGTAACGAGTCTTCTATTCTAGTAAGCGAGAGTACAAAGGTTACTGTTAATGTTACTGCTGATGAAAGCTATCAGATTTCTTATATAGCAATTAATGGTCAAGATCAGACTCTTGATAGCAAAGAGAGCTTTAGTAAAGAAATAATTGTGAATGCATATACTGAGGTAACAGTTGGTTTTGCAAGAATATACACAATTACAATTTCTCACAATAATGATGGTACAGTTGTTACAACACCAGCTAATACTGGTGGCTCGGTGTCTGTTCTTCAGGGTAGCACAATAAAACTTATTGCTGACCCTAACGACAACTATCGTGTGTCTGAAGTAACAATTGATGAGGTTCCTGTTGAAGATGTTCCTGATGTAAACTATGGTCCTGATGATAAATATATTAAAGAGCTTACTGCAAACGGTGACTACAAAGTAGTTGTTACTTTTGCTCCTAACAGATATAACGTTACCAATAAACAGACAGAAAATGGATCAGTTGACATTGGAGCTCCACTGGTTGACTATGATGGAAGTAGTTATATTGTTGTAACTCCAGATAACGGATACTCAGTAACCTCTGTTAAGGTTAACGGTGTTGATATAAGTGAGTATGACACTAACGAAAATGGTGGAGTAATATTCACTATTGTAAATATTACCGAAGATCAAGAGATAGAGGCAACCTTTGCTCCTACTAAGAAATCATACATAGATGTAACTGAGTTATTCAATGAGGGCTCAGCAATTTACACTGACGGTATGACTTATGTTTATGCAAAGGACGGAAAGCCTGTTTTTAATACTAAGCATAAAGGTATTTTGCTTTATGGCAAGAATAACAAATTACTTGCTGGTGGCAAAAATAATAAAAGTGTAACACTTCGTACTTCAGTAGAAATTGCTAAAATCGAGCTGATGTATAAAGACGATGAGGAAATGGCTGTTATGCCTCATGAGCTTGTTGCTGTTTCTTCTGATTCTACTTTGAATATAATTATTGACAAAAAAGCAACTAAAAGTGATTTTGTTTTAGAAGGTGCAAATGAATATGGCTTCTTTAACAGTGACTTTACTGCTAAGCTAGTATCTGACGAGGGTAAATATGTTTCTGGTGTAGCTTCAGTTGAATATTTTGTTACAAACAAAAATTTAACTGGCGAGTATGATCAGATTGCAGAAACCGATAAAACAGAGTTTGGTATAGCATATACCTATACAGACGATAAAACTGTAAATAAATCAGAAACATTTGATATTCCAGTTACAGCAAGTAAAAATGATAGCGATACAGTTTATATCTGGGCTAAGATTACTGACAGAGCTGGTAATGTTGAAACTATAAAAAGTAAACCTATAAAGGTTGGTGTTACTAGTCCACAGCTTGTAAGTGTAGATATCAGTGGCACAAAGCCAGAAGATGCAGAGGACGGTTATTTTAATACAACAAGAACTGCAACAATTACAATTGTTGACCGTGCAAGTGCCTTTGATGAAACTAAAGCAAATAACGGTATTCAGATTACTGCAAAGAATTTTTCTGATGAATACATATATCTATATAAGCCTTCAATGATTACTTGGGAGCATAATGGTGATACCCATATAGCTACTGTAGTCTTTGAAACAAATGCTAATTATACATGGTCTATTGATTATACCAATAAAGCTGATTTAGCTTTGGATAAAACTGGTGTAGCTGAAAGTGGTAACAACCTGTACAAGTTTACTATTGACGATAAGTCACCACTTCAGGAAAATCCTTCAAATGTAGCTATTTCTATTGATGAAGACAACACCTGGAACAAGCTGGTTGCTACACTAACTTTTGGTATCTGGAGAAAATACAGTATTACAGCTACAGCAACAGCTTTTGATGGTATTTCTGGTATTAAAGATATTCTTTATTATAAATCAGAGGGTAATGCTCCTCTTTCTGCAGATGAACTAGAGGTGCTTTATACAGAGGGCAAGTTTGTTGCTGAACCTTACACTGTAAATGCTGGTGAGCAGAAAGAAGTAGACGAAAAGTTTGTAATCTATGCAAGAATTACTGATAAATCTGGTAATACCTGTTATATCAGTACAGACGGATTGATTTACGATATGTCTGCAAGTGTAATTTCTATTGTTCCAGAAAAACCACATTCTAATCAATTCTACAATAAGGATTTAAATGTTAATATCACAGTAAATGAATCTTTAGAAGGTAAAAAAGCGTATTCAGGTATTAAAACAGTAGATTATATGGTTGAAAAAGATGGTAAAGTTACTCAGGGAGGTAATCTTTTCACATATAATGCTGAAAACCCTAAGTATGACGAGTTGAAAAGTGATTGGACTGGTACCATCACCATTGAAGCAAAAGATAATAGCTCTGATAATGTTGAGATTACTGTAATTGTTTATGATAATGCAGGTAACATATCAACTAAAACAGAAAAAGTTTTAATCAATGTAGATGAAATTGAAGCAACTATTACTCTTGATGGCGAACCAACCACAATTGATAATGATTGTGGATATTACAAAATGACAGAGCGTGTTGCTGAAATTAAAATCAAGGATAGAGCAAGTGCTTTCAACGAGGAATCTGCAAACAGTGGTGTTAAATTTGTTGATGATAACGGAAACGAGGTTGACATTCCATATCAGATAAGTGAGTGGACTCACGACGGCAATTACCACACTGCAACAGTTACATTTAGTGGAAATAGAAACTATAGATGGTTTTATAGCTATACTAACCTAGCTGGAAATAGTCTTGATTTTGATAATAAGGTAAACACAGGTGATTCAAAAACTCCATTTGTATTTACTCTTGATACCGAAGCTCCAACAGGAAGCATCTCTATTAATGATAATACATGGACTTCACTTCTTGAGGTGCTTACATTTGGTATTTGGAATGATGAAAAGCTAGATGTTCATGCAACATCTAATGATAATCTAAGTCCATTTACTGTTGAGTACTATAAAGCAACAAACTCAGATGTAATTAATGATAGACTTAACGAGGATAATCAAATTAAGGCTCTATCTGAATCAGAGCTTGATACTCTTTATGCAAATGGAGAGTTCAAGGAATATACTGACTTTAGTGTAGACTCTGATGAGCTATTTGTTGTATATATCAGAATTACTGATTATGCTGGTAACTATACATATATCAGCTCTGACGCAGCAATTGTTGATGATAAAGACCCAATTAATATAGATATTACTCCAGAAGCTCCAAACGCTAATGATATTTATGGACTTGAATATCAAGAAGGAATAGATGTTGCTGTTACAGTAACTGATCCAAAGCCTTCATCTGGTATTCAGCATATTGAATATAAGGTTGTAAAGAATGAGGATTTTGATAATCCTGTTCAGACCGGAGTAATATATACTGCTGATACTACAGCTACTAAATATGAGATTACTGACACTATAACAGATAATATTACTCTTAAATTTGATGAGGGTGATAGTTATAATGCTGTATTATATGTAACTGCTGTAGATAACGCAGGAAATTCTCACACAAGTAATAAGTCACTTGATATTGATATGGTTAAACCTGTAATTGATGTTTCGTTTGATGAAGTTGAACCAAATCAGATTATAGATGGCATAGGCTACTTTGCAACTCAAAGAGTGGCTACTGTAAAAATTACCGAGAGAGCAGATCATTTTAATAAAACTGATGCAACTGACGAAATTGTAATTAATGCATTTAACGCTAATGGTGATGTTATTCAGAAGCCATATAAAATTAGTGATTGGGTAACAACTGAATCATTAACTAACCCTAATGAAGATGTTCATACAGCGACTATTACATTTGGTTGCAATGAAGACGAAGTTAAACAAGACGCTAACTTTACTTTCTTTGTATCCTATACTGATATGGCTGGTAACCAGAACAATGGTGTAAATGATGTAGCGTGCATTACTCCTAATTACTTCACAGTTGATACTCAAGCACCTACAGGTAATATAAAGGCAACTACAACCGAAGGTCGTGAGGAGGAATGGAATACTCTTATCGAATCACTTACTTTTGGCATTTGGGAAAATTCCAGTATTACAGCTACAGCAACAGCAGAAGATGAAATTGCTGGTGTTGACAAGATTCTTTATTATAAATCAGAGAGCGAAAATGCTCTTTCTGTAGATGAGCTAGAAGCTTTTTATGCAGAGGGCGAGTTTGTTTCTGAACCTTACACTGTAAATGCTGATGAGCTGAAATATGTAGATGAAAAGTTTGCAGTCTATGCAAGACTTACAGATAAATCTGGTAATACCTGTTATATCAGTACAAACGGTATGATTTACGATATGTCTGCAAGTATAATTACTATTGAACCAGAAGCTCCACATTCTAATCAATTCTACAATAAGGATTTAGATGTTGCTATCAAAGTAAGCGAAGTTATAGAGGGTAAAAAAGCGTATTCTGGTATTAATAAAATAGATTATAAGGTTGTAAGAGATGGTAACGTTACTAAAGAAGACAATCTTTTCACATATGATGCTACAAACCCTAAGTATGACGATTTAGTACATGAGTGGAATGATACAATTACTATTATTGCAGAAGAGAACAGCTCTGATAATGTTGAGATTACTGTAACTGTTTATGATAATGCAGGTAACATATCAACTAAAACAGAAGAAGTTGCAATCAATGTAGATGATATTGAAGCAACTATTACTCTTGATGGCGAACCAACCACAATTGATAATTATCGTGGATATTACAAAATGACAAAGCGTACTGCTGAAATTAAAATCAAGGATAGAGCAAGTGCTTTTAATGTGGAGTCTGCAAATACCGGTGTTAAATTTGTTGATGATAACGGAAACAAGGTTGACATTCCATATCAGATAAGTGAGTGGGAACACGAGGGCAATTTGCACACTGCAACAGTCACATTTAGTGGAAATAGAAAATATACATGGTCTTATCAATATACCAACCTTGCAGGAAATAGTCTTGATTTCCCAACTAATGTAGACACAGTTGATTCAAAAACTCCATTCATATTTACTCTTGATACCAAAGCTCCAACAGGAAGTATCTCTATTAATGATAATACATGGAGCAAGCTTCTTACAGTGCTTACATTTGGTATCTGGAATAATCAGAAGCTGGATGTTACTGCAACAGTTAATGATAATTTAAGTCCTGTTACTGTTGAGTATTATAAAGTGTCTAACGATGCTGTAATTAACGATAGACTTAACGATGAAGGCGATAAGTTTATGCCTCTGTCTGAAGCAGAGCTTGACGTTCTTTATGCAAATGGAGAGTTCAAAAAATATTCTGATTTTACAATAGATAACAATGAAATGTTTGTTGTATATATCAGAATTACTGACTATGCTGGTAACTACACATATATCAGCTCTGATGCAGCAATTCTTGATAAGAATGGTGAAATGAATATAGAGATTACTCCAGAATCTCCAAATGCTAATAATATTTATGGCCTTAATTATCAGGACGGTATAGATGTTGCTGTTAAGGTTACAGATCCAAAGCCTTCATCTGGTATTCAGTATGTTGAATACAAGGTTGTAAAGAAAAATGATGATAATAACCCTGTACAAACTGGAAGAATATACACAGCCGATGCAGGTGTTAAATATAAGGTTACAGACACTATAAAAGGAAATATTACTCTTAACTTTAATGAGGGTGATAGTTATATTGCTGAATTATTTGTAACAGCTGTAGATAATGCTGGAAACTACTGCACAAGTAGTAAGTTGCTTGATATTGATATGGTTAAGCCTGTAATTGATGTTTCATTTAACGCTTTAAAACCAAATCAGATTATAGATGACAGAGGCTACTTTGCAGGTCAGAGAGTTGCAACTGTAAAAATTACAGAGAGATCAGATCATTTTGATCCAGCTGTAGCAACTGAAGGCATTGACATCAGAGCATTTAATGCTAAGGGCGAGGTTGTTAATGATGTATATCAAATCAGTGGATGGGATACTACCACATCATTAACTAACCCTAATGAAGATATTCATACAGCAACTATAACCTTTGGTGATAATAAAGTTGACAAAGACGCAAACTTTAGTTTCTTGGTGTCTTATACTGATAAGGCTGATAACAAGAACCACGATGTAAATGATGAAGACTGCGTTACTCCTAATTACTTCACAGTTGATACCCAAGCACCTACAGGTACTATAAAGTCAAGAACAGACGAGGGTCGTGTGGACGAATGGGATACTCTTAGAGATACACTTACATTTGGTATCTGGTCTCAGAGGGGTATAGGTGTTACTGCTACATCTACTGATGTTACATCAGATCCTAACCGTAATAAGGTTGAATATTATAAAGTAACTGCAACTTCAGCTAAAGATGGTACTACTGCTCTTACTAAGGATAATCTGGGTTCAGTTACTACATGGCAACCATTCTCATCATTAAGAGTAGATAAAGATGAACAGTTTACTGTTTATCTAAAGATTACCGACTTGGCTGGTAACTATACTTATATCAGTACAAATGGATTGATTGTTGACCACAATGCACCATTGCCAGAGACAATTGCTCCAGAGGTTACTATTACTCCTCAACAGCCAGTAAATGGTATTTACAATAAGGATGTTAAGGTTGACATCAAGGTTGCTGATCCTTTAGTTGGTGGTACTTACTCTGGTCTTAAGAAAGTATGGTACGAAGTAAGAAATATGGGAGCAGTTACTCAAAGTGGTACTTTGTTAGAGTTTACAAATGCTTCTCCTAAGCAGGAAGAATTAATTCAAAGCGATAATTACAGCATTGTTGTTGATTCCAGATTGAACAACAGCAACGATGTTCAGGTTATTGTATATGCTCAGGATAACTCATTGAACGGTTCTGACAGAGCTATCAATATGAAGATTGATATTACCAAGCCAACTATCTTGGTTTCTTACGATAACAACTCTCCTAATAGGGGTGCAGACAGCAACATATTCTTTAATTCAGACAGAACTGCAACTGTTGTAGTTACTGAGCGTAATTTTAATGGTGCAGATGTTATAGAAAAGATTACTAATACCGACGGTGTAATGCCTACTATTACTGATTTTACATTGTCAAAACCTGGTACTGGTAATCAGGATGATACACAGTGGACTGCTAAAATAATATATTCTGCAGATGGTGACTATACATTTGACATTGACTATACCGATATGGCTAATAATGCAAGTGATGCTGAAACCTATGCAGAAGGCTCTGTATCTCCTAATGCGTTTACAATCGACAAAACAAAGCCTGTTATTAATGTAAGCTATGATAATAACGATGCTCAAAACGGCAATTACTACAAGGCTGTGCGTACAGCAACAGTAGTTATTACAGAGCATAACTTTAATGCAGACAAGGTTAAGATTACTCATACAGCAACTGATGATGGTACAGAATTAACCAAGCCAGTTGTAAGTGGTTGGAGCTCTAACGGAAATAACCATGTAGCTACAATTAAGTATGATAAAGACGCAAAGTATACCTTTGATATTACTGTATCTGATAAGGCTGGTAATGAGTGTGCTGATTATGATGCAGAGACATTCTTTGTTGATACAACAGTGCCTAACCTACAAATCACTGGTATTAAAGATAAGTCTGCTAACAAGGGCAATATAATTCCAGTAATTACCTATACAGATACAAACTATGATTCAAAGAATGTTAGTATTACCTTAACAGGTGCTAGACGTGAGGGAGTAGAGCTTGATGGTGCTTATACAGACATTCACAATGGTTGCACCTTCAAATTTAATAATTTCCCAAGACAAAAAGAAGTTGATGATATATACACATTGTCAGCAAAATTAACCGACAAGGCTGGTAATACAGCAGAAAAAACAATTACCTTCTCTGTTAACCGTTTTGGTTCAACCTATGCATTGAATGAAGACGCAAAAGAACTAGATGGTACTTATGTTAAGGACGCTGGTGATATAGTTATTACAGAAACTAATGTTGACGAGCTATCTAATATTAAGGTAACTCTGTTTAAAGACGGTGCTTCAAGGGTTCTTAACGAAAATGCTGATTACAGAGTTGATGTTGCTGGTGGTAACGGACAATGGTACCATTACACATATACTGTTTTCTCTAAGAACTTTGAGTCTGATGGTGTTTATAGCTTAACTGTAGAGTCTGACGATAAAGCAGGTAACAATGCTAAGAATGATCAGGATACAAAGGATACTGCAATTAACTTTGGTGTTGATAATACTCTTCCAATTATCAATGTCGAGAACCTTCAAAGCAAAACTACTTACGCTTTGGATAAGCTTACTGTTAAAATGAGTATTCAGGATAACCTGAAGCTTAAAAAGGTTATTGTTGATCTTGATGGTAAAGAGTATAAGGTTTGGACAGCTGATGAGCTTGAAGAAATCGTTAAAAACGGTGGTAACTTCACATTTGATATTTCAGGTGATTCAACCGAAGCTCATAATTTAGTTGTATATGCTATCGACGCTGCAGGCAATGGTGAAAAGATTTCTGACACTGAGCTTCCTGCAAATGCAGAAGCAATTGAAAACTTCTATGTAACAACCAACCTATGGATTCGTTACTACACTAACAAACCATTATTCTTTGGTTCTATTGCTGGCGTAATTATTTTTGCTAGTTTAATTGTTTTCCTTGTTGTTTACAAGAAAAAGAAAAATAAATAATTATTAATTTGCGATGGGTGGAGGTGTAGCTTCCACCCATTTTGCAAATTGAAAGGTGGTGTAGGAATATGCAGGATAAAATAATAATATGGGTTGCTATGTTTATAATTTATTTTCACATTGGTGGCTTGGCAACTACAAATATTCTGCGTCTTACAAAGGGGAACAAGGCTACTATTCTTTGTTCTAAGTGTATATGTGACAATTGTGGAGAAAAAATTCCAGCGTTGCTACAATTACCAATAATTTCATACATTATTTGCAAAGGAAAATGTAAAAGCTGTGGTACTAAAATACCTGTTTATCCTCTTATTTTAGAAGTGTTGGTAATTGGAGGAATGTATTTGATTACTACACTATTAAGCTATTCTTATCTGGCAATTCTGTTGAGCTTCATTTATTATGAGTTAACTCGCATAGTGGTTATTATGATTCTTGGTAAAAGAGAAGAGGCATTTGCAAAACAGTATTTTATTGCAGTAGTTGCTATGCTACCATATTTTGCTTGCTCATTATTTGTAGCAATGCTGTATTCTGTTGTAATATAATTAATGGTCTAATAATATTAGTATTAAATAGTATAAATAAGCCCGTGTAAAAAAAGGTGACAACTTTGGTTGTTGCCTTTTTTATTTTTTATAAAAAACATAATGTCGAAAAAATATAATATATTATGTCGAGAATAGTGAAAATAGCCTTGCATTTTTTTAGGTTATAGTCTATAATTTAAACACAAAGGTCACAAAAGGTACAGATTTTGCCTTTTTGTGTCATAAAGGGTCAGAAAAATAACTTTTGGGTACAAAAAGATTAAGAGTGAGGAAATAAATACAGCTTTTACAGCTGTTTAAGACTATAGAGGGGCAATTATGTTTATAGGTAGTTATCAACATAATATAGACGCCAAAGGGCGAGTGATAATACCTGCTAAGTTCCGTGAGGAGCTTGGTGAGAGCTTCTATGTCACTATGGGAATAAATAATTGTCTTTTTGTACTTTCAAAGGAGCAATGGGATTTGTTTTTGGATAAGCTTGCAAGTCAGCCTATTTCAAAAGCAACCGATATCGCAAGATTTTTCTGTGCAGGTGCTACCGAGGCTGTGCCAAATGCTCAGGGTAGAATTTTATTGCCAGAGCATTTAAGAAAATATGCTGGTATAGATAAGGATGTAACTGTAATTGGCTCGGGTAACAGAGTAGAAATTTGGAATACTGATAAATGGAACGAATACCTTGAAAGCCAAACTCAACAAAGTATTAAAGATGCTATGGAGCTTTTGGGAATTTAATGTATACAATTCGCACAATGTTGTATAGCTGTATTAGTTCTAATGGAGGTGCTGTAAATGATATTTTCACATAAGCCGGTTTTGCTGGAAGAAACAATAAATTCGCTTAATATTAATCCGGACGGAATATATGTTGACGGCACAGCAGGTGGTGGTGGTCATTCTTATGAAATTTTAAAGCGTTTATCTAAAAAGGGTAAGCTTATTTCAATCGACCAAGACCCAGACGCCATTGCAACTGTTACAGAAAGATTTAAAGATTTTGAAAACTCTATCATCTGTAAAGGTAATTTTTCTGATGTTGTAAGCATTGTAAACGGACTAGGCATAAGTGGCATTGACGGTATAATGCTTGACATTGGTGTGTCATCACGCCAATTAGATACGCCCGAGCGTGGCTTTTCTTTTCATCACGATGCACCACTTGATATGCGTATGAGTCAGTCAGGTGTGTCTGCTTATGATTTAGTTAACCAGCTACCTTACGAGGAGCTTGTAAAAATTATAAGCCAATATGGTGAAGAAAAGTTTGCAAAGCAGATAACAAGGGCGATTATAAGAGAAAGAGAAAAAGCACCTGTAGAAACCACTATACAGCTTGCAGAGATTATAAAAAGTGCTGTGCCTGCTGCCAAAAGACGAGAGGGTCACCCTGCAAGACAAACCTTTCAGGCGTTGCGTATTGCAGTAAACGGAGAGCTTGACCGATTAAAAGAGGGGTTAAGTGGTGGCTTTGAGCTTTTAAATCCAGGTGGAAGAATGTCGATTATAACCTTCCATTCACTTGAAGACAGAATTGTTAAAAAAACAATGGCTTCTTGGTGTGTGGGTTGTACCTGCCCAAAGGATTTTCCTGTTTGTGTATGTGGTAACAAGCCAAAGGCAGAGCTTGTTTTTAGAAAACCAGTTGAAGCTTCAGAGCAAGAATTAAGCGAAAACCCACGAGCAAGAAGTGCTAGATTAAGAGCCATTACAAAGCTGTAATTTTTTATTTTACTTTTTACAAAAAGCCTTTGACAAACACGCGTATATGTAGTAGAATGTATTTGTTCAGTATGATATGCCTAAAATAAATGGTTTTTTCTTGTTGAATTTCCATAAATTTTAGATTATTGTACAATCTTTATAAAAACAATGATTTATATATCTATATTTTATTATTTTACTACAGCTGGTAAAGTTTGTTGTTATTAAGTTAAAGATAGTATACGAGTTTGAGTTTATAAGAGGTATTGTTTTAGTAGTAATTGTGTGCAAAATTAAACCGATATAGAGGTTTATCAAGAAAGAAATATTATTAATAAAAAGAGAAATATTATAAGAATAGAAAATGAGAAAAAGCTGTAGGTAAAATGTTTTTATGTAAATTATTCGGGGTGATTATATGGCTTTTATGTATAATAAAGAGTCTTACGATATATCTTTATTCGAAACAATAGAGGTAAATGAAGAAGAAAAAGAAAAAGAAAAAAGATTAAAGCAAGAAATCGAAGCAGAGGCAAAAGCAGAGCAACATAAAAGAAACAAGATATATAGCATTGTTAAGGGTTTAAGCTGTGGTGCTGTTGTTGCTATTATGCTAGGTTGTGTAATTGTTAAGCAGGCTCAGCTTACCGAGCTTAATCAGCAGATAAGCAATGCTAATAAAACATTAGAGGAGCAGAAAAGCTTATACATACAAACACAAATGAAGGTAGAAGCAAAGTATTCATCTGACATTGTAGAAGAAAGTGCACAGTCAGAGCTAGGTATGAGCAGAGCAGATTCATATCAAAAGGAATACATAAGCCTTTCAGAGGGAGATAAAGCAGAGATTTCTGAAACAGGTGGAACAAATATTTTTGAGACTATAGCAAATGCAATTGCTGATTTATGGTCTTAATATATGCCTAAGGGCATAAACATATAGGGGAATATTAAAAGCGGTTGTAACATATTGGGAGAATATCCCTATAGTTGTAATTTGTAAAGGGATGATTTAAATTTAAACCCTTTATCGGTTACTGTTACAACCCTTATTTTTTGTAAAATAGTTAAATTGGAAATTTGTCGGGTTAATAAAAAACTTTGATAGAGAAAACCGTAAAGTTTAGGTACACCCTTTTTAAAGGGTGGTGGGTTAAGGGCAACGCCCTTACAGGTTTTAAGGACGGAGTCCTTAATGTCTCAAGATTATTTAAAAATGCCTTTTCAAGGCATTTTTAGGAAAAACTATAAGTTAAAGGGCTTTGCCCTTTAAAATCCCACGAGGGGTGTCACCCCGAGCAATCAATTTGCTTTGCAAATTGGTTACATTACCCCATAAACTTTTGAAAAAGTTTAATCA
>JAZSEI010000059.1:0-9203 GCA_045531635.1 Acutalibacteraceae bacterium | reverse complement strand
ATGGACTTCCTTAACACTAATGCAGAAGATGATGTAACTCTTGAAAGACTTGCTACAGGTTCACCAATAATGCGAAAAGCAGTAGCTGTTCTTCGTCAGATGAGTTCTGATGAAAAGGAACTATACGAAATAAAACAGCGTGAAAAGGCTGTGAGAGATGAAATCTCTGCAAGAGCATATGAACGTCAGCAGGGTATACAGCAAGGCATAAAACAGGGTTTGCAACAAGGAGTACAAAAAGGTATACAACAAGGAATTCAGCAGGAACATAATGCACTAATAACTCGATTAAAGCAAAAGGGATATACAGATAGTCAGATAGCTGAAATATTATTCGATTAACTTCTACTATAGGCTACCCAGATATGAGTAGTACAGGTGTGCTATGATGAAAGTTTTATTATAGCTGTCTCTAATATAACAAGCAATGCATGTGGTGTACCACATACCGATTTTCAAAATTTTGAAAATCATTTTGAGAAGTTTCCCAAGCCCTCAGATGATAATCAAGAGAAAAAATGTGGTACTTGTACCACATTTTTATTTTTTCAGAAAAGTATAAAAAGGGTTTGGGAACTTTCCCGACACGTGGAACGTGTTAATATTTTTTTAACATTTCTTTGGAAAAAATTTTCAGGATTTTGTAAAAATCGTGTTGGGAGTTTTAGCCGTCAAGGTCGTAGACCTTGACCAATAAGTGTAGCGAAGCGAAACGGTCTGTTTTGATGTGCCTTTTAAGGCTTGTCAAAACAGATATTGGGTAAACACTATCTGTTTTGTCATGAACATATTATTTTGTAGTATTTTTCAAATTTCTGTGAGTAGGATTTTCAAAAAATGACATTGAAAAATCAGAAAAAATAATTGTGATGATTGTGTGAAAATCAAAATTTTCTGTTTCAGAGAAATTGAAAATTTTGATTAAGTTTTATTTTTTATCTTCAAAAAATAATTTCAAAAAACAGAAAAAATTGAATTTTCAGCATTGAATATTTGAAAATCTACAGGTGCAGGAACAAAACTGGTAGTGTTTACCCAATACCTGTTTTGCCCGACCCTTTCGGACTTGCAAAACACAACGCTTTGTTACACTTCGCTTATTGGGTGATGTTACTGACGTTTCTTCAGAACTACATTCATAGAATGTTAACATTTGTTTCTACTGAAAAAATTGTAATTTCAAAATTTGTTTGCTCTGCAAATCGGGAGAATTCCCGAACCCTTTTGTACTATTCTGAAAAAAAGAAGATGACAGATGTGTCATCTTCTCAAAGCATTTTTGTAAATATTTCATACTTTTTAGCTATCTCTTCACCTTTACTTTTATCTTTTTGGTTGTTCTGAACTTCATTGAAATCATTGGTTATCATTGTCATTAGATATGAAATCTTATTTTTTATTTTTTTCTTTTCATCATAACGTAAAAGCTTATGCCAACTATAATTTAAACAGCCATATTTTTGGTTGTCATCATAATCCGGATATAGTTTATCTATAAGTGCTATTAGTTCAGTTAGTTCTGTTTCATTTACTTGATAATCAAGTGCAGAAGCATATCGCAAGTAATTTTTATCAAATTCTGAAGTAATGTGTTCCTTACAAGCATCTTCATCACACCCACAAACATCAACTACATTTGATTCTGGCTGATTGGCTATAAATTTTTCAAGTGATATAGGATTTTTATATTTATCATTTTTTGAGATATGAAAAATAATAGTAAGCCATTTGCCACCAGTTCCAGACTTGCCTTTTTCATATGAAAAACGAATATCTGTATATTCTTGTAGAGCCTGTTGACAACTATCAAGAACTTTTTTTCTAAAATCAGACCAGCCAGTGCGACCAGAATATTCATCTTTAGAAAGTCCAAGAAGTTCTCTAAGTTCTGTTACAGATATTTCTCTCTTGCCTAGCGTTTCATACTGTTTCAAAATTTCATACATTCTCAGTTGATTAGATGATTTCAGTCTAAGAGCATTCCATAGTTCATAGTGAAAGTATCTATTTTTAAACTCAAACATAAGTGGCAAAGCTTTATCATGAGCATCTATTTCTACATACCACTCATCATATTCATCTTTTTCAAGAGTACATTCTTTGAATAATTGAAATGCAGTGTATCCATATCCACTCTCATTTGGAACTTCTACAATCTGTTGAAGTAGTTTTCTTATAATTTCTCGAAAATGATTTATATTCATATCTGAACCTATTCCCATAATTTTTTGAAAATCAGAAAGTGGAAAGCGAACTACCCTTGTAGAAATATCACGAGAATTTATTTTTGAAAGATAGATACTAAAAAAACGAAGCTCTTGTAAAGTCATATTGTTTTTGCGAATTTCATTTAATACATTTCGTTTTTCTACAATAGCTGTTTGGAAAAGATTATTTTTAATTAGCATAATATCACCTCATAGATATTATATCACAATATTACGTACTCGTCAAGAAAAAAGTCCGTAATCACGGAAACGAAAGTCCATAATCACGGAAACGAAAGTCCGTAATTGATTTCGCAAACGACCTAATATAGCCATTTTTTGAAACCGAAAACAATCTTTAAAACAATATTAAAAGCATTTTATTAATCAATCTATCAATCATGAAATTTTTGTTTTTTTATTTTTTAACAAATGACTGATTGATAAAAAATCAAAAAATATTTTTCTAATATAAAAATCGCCCAGAGTAAATGATTTTTCTGTCGAAATAATTGCAAATAAAGATGATTTGTGTTAAAATATGGAATAACAGGGAAAATTTACAGATAATGGAGGAATCCTATGTTTGCAGAAATAATGGAACGTTATTACAAGACAATTTATAAATTCTGTTATCTGAAACTGAATGGAGACTCTCAAGCAGCAGAAGATTGCACACAGGAAGTTTTTTTGATATTATACAAGAAAATAGATAAAATCAAAAAAGATGAAAATGTTAAATACTGGTTACTTGAAACTGCTTCAAGAGAAGTAAAGAAGTACATAAGAAAAAATCCTAAAAATATAGACTTCATAGAAGATATTTCTGAAAAAAATCTAAGTATAGATTTTGAAATTGCAGATGAAAATGAAATTTTATCTATCCTTACCGAACAGGAACTAAAAATTATAAAGGATTACTATACCGGAAAAGACAAAAATGTTATAGCGAAAGAAAATAATCTTTCTTTGCACTCATTGTATCTAAAAATTCATCGTATTAAAGCAAAATTGAAAAAATATATAGGAGAAACCAACAAAAACTAATGTGCAAAATTGTGCAATCATACAAACTTTGTAAAGGTATGATAAAAAATAGGGCAAAAAACGACGTTTATATTATAGAGGCGAAAAGTTGGGGTGAGAAATATGAAAAAAATACTCAAAAATTTTTTGTATGACAAAAACTTAAAAAAAGAGTCTCTGACAGAAATTAATCACCAAGTTGATGAAGAACTAAAAAAATCTAAAGACGACCGAGATTATCAAAAAATTGAAACGCTTTTATCTGAAAATTATGAAATTATGGGTAATTCTGAAAGTGAACTTGACATAAAAGCAAGAGAAAACATTGTAAAAATCGAGCAAATGTGTAAACCTAAAAAGCGTATTAAGATATATCAACGTGTTGCAGCAGTGGCAGCATGTTTAGCACTTGTTTTCGGAGGAAATGCTTACACACTGAATGCTTATGGTGAAAATCTGTTTTCTCTTATCGTAAATCGTTCATCAAGTGGATTTACAGTAAATTTCAATGGCAATAATATTAGTTCTGAAACCCCAGATATTAAAGATGACCCCTATGGAATGATAGCAAAATGTGCAGAATATGGCGTTTATCCAGACACTCCTCTCTATATTCCCGATGGCTTTGAACTTATAGATTTAAAAATTAAAGAATATACAACAAGCATACGTATCATGTTTAATTACAAAAAAAATGATATAACACTCACTTTTGCTATGGAGAAGTATTATAATCAAGATGATACCATATCACTTGGGGTTCCAAGTGATATGTTGAATTTATCAGAAGTTCAAGTTAATGGTACAGTAGGTATTGTATCAAAAGAAAAAAATAGTTTAAATGGGATTACTGATCAATACCAGCTTGTATATTATAAAAATAGCATAGTATATCATATTGGTTCCGATGGTCTTGACTATGATGAATGTGATAAGATTATTGAATCAATGACATCAAATCCATTTTCAGGAGGTGAAAAAAATGAAGAAGCTGTGCCAAATAACATTATCATTAATTTTGTTTTGCCTGTGTTTGCCAATTTCAACTTATGCAGTTGATGAAACTACACAAGGAACAGTATTGATTAGTGAAGAGGATTCAGGACGAGCAGCAGGGTTAATTTTTGATAAATATGTATCAATTTCTTCAGGTTCTAATTTGATTTATGTTACAATGAGAACAAGCAGTGAATCAACAATGAGTAAAATCGGATTTACAAACATAAAAATTGAGAGAAGTTCTAACAGAGCAAATTGGACAACTGAAACAAATGTAAATGATAAAGTTTTGTCAAATTCAGATGAACATTATTTTGAAGATTTTCCTTTAGCTGTTCATGGTGGATATTATTACCGAATAACTCTTACACATTATGCAAAAGATTATTCGGGCAACATTCAGACTGAATCCAACACTTCAAATAGTGTTTGGGTTTCATAAATGACATAATCTTGAGACATAATTTACATACACCATAGGATATGACATAAAAAGGGTAGAGGAGCAATTCCTCTACCCTTTATTTTTTACCATCGCATTTAAAGGTTCTAAAATGCTTTTTAAGGCACTTGTATTTTTGAAGGTGTTTCTATATTACTAAATCTTTTGATGGCTGTTACAGGGCTTTTAAACGGCTTGTAAAACGATGTTGGAAAATGTTTCAAAAATTGCATTTAAAGATTGGCTATATTAAGCTTGAATCGGATATTTGAAGATATGTAAAATATTTGTATAATAATACCAAAACATAGTGTTGAGATTTATTTAATCATACAAACTTTGTAACGGTATGATAAAAAACAGGGCAAAAAACGACGTTTATATTATAGAGGGCAAAAAATGTTTGAAAATGATGTTTCTAATCTGAGGTTGAAATATTGTTTTCTGAACATATCAGACACCACAGGATATGACATAAAAAAGAAAAATATGCTGTGGGGCAAAACGAAAGATAGACAACAACAATTTTAAATTTATCAAAAGGAGGACTTTCATATGAAAGCAAGAAAAATAAAATCTATTGCTATCACAGCAATTATGGCACTCTCTTCTCTTACAGCTCTTCCAATGTCGGCTAGTGCAATCACAGACCCTAATTATGATGGTTCTGTTAATATCGCTGATGTGGTTCTCATCGAAGCATATATAGACGGAACCATTGACTTTGAAACTGCTGAATTGTGGCTGTTAGATTTCAACGAAGATTATTCTGTTGATATAAGAGACTCAATTGCTTGTCAGAGATACTTAACGGGTTTAGACTATTAAATTTTAGGAGGAATGTAAAATGAAATTAAAAAACATATTTTCTAAGCGTGTACTTGCAGGTATAGTTGCATTAACAACTGTTACAGCAACTTCATCTCTTTCATCTGTAAACGCTCAAAGTTCAGATAGACAGTACAAAGTTTATCGTAATTCCTCAAGTACTTTGACAAAGACTTATACATTAAGTGCACTTGATGAATATGTACTTCCTGCAAATGCAAGAGGTCTGGTGGATGGTGAGGAAAGAAATACTCTTACAGGCAACCCTGCTCAGGGTATTGTAAGAATTGTTTCAACTGATGGAGATTCATATACTGGTTTTGTTGTTGGTGAAAATATTATTGCCACAGCTGCTTCAAATGTATATGACAGAAGTGCTGGTACATTTGAAAAAATCAGTACCATTTATCTGCACAGTGACGGTGGAGTTGTAAATGGAACAGCAACAGCAAGTTATGTGCATATTCCGTCTGATTACATTTCGACAGGTGTGCCTTACAGTAACTATGCTCTGATTAAAGTTTCTAATAATTTAAGTACACGTCAGGTATTTGAACTTGGTGTTCCAACTCCAGAAATTGATACAAGCAATGAAGAGGTAACAGTAGCAGGAATTCCAGATTTATTCAATAATGTAGCTAATACAACTATTAAATATAATACAGGAAATGTTACAAAATATAACAGTCAGCCAACTGCAGTGGAATTTGCTTATAAAGCTGAGGTTACAGATGGACAGCAAGGTTCACCAGTATATGTATATCAGAATTATTATGAATATGGCACTAATGACGAGGTTCGATATAATGTTGTACTTGCTATAAATGCCAGTGGTGATGACTATAATCCTATGTCTGGATATTATAATACTCAAATTAACTATGGAGCAAGAATGACTCCAAACATTCTTCAGTTCTATAAAAACAACCCTAACATATAAACCAATTAAAAGAGGCTTAAAAGGAGGTATTTTTATGAGTAAAATGAAAAAATTTATGTCAGCCGTTACAGCTTTAACACTGACAGCTATATCAGCTGTTTCAACAGTTGCAAGTGCAGTGTCACTTGGTGGTATAATTTACGAAGAAAAAACTGTAGGTTATTATAATGTACATCTTTTCTCTGACCATTGTCGAATCCTCTCTTGTACTGATAATACACTGACAGAAGCTGTTATTCCAGACTACATTGAAGGCGTTCCTGTAACAGAAGTTGATAGTAAATTATTCATGGATTTTGACAACCTTACTTCTGTTGATTTTGGAAGCAATAGAAAAAGTCTTGATGGAGCAATGTTTGTAAATTGTGATGCATTAACTGAAATAACACTTCCTGAATGGGTAATATCCATACCAGGAAATATGTTTAATGGTTGTTCAAATTTGAAAAAAGTAGTTATGACTTGTGATGCCAAAGACTTTCAGAGCATAGGTAGTTTTGCTTTCTTTGATTGTACTTCTCTTGAGACTATTATTATACCAGATGATGGAGTAACCATAGGCAGAAATATTGGTGATACGGGGGCATTTGCATTCTACAATTGTGATTCACTTGAAACTATTTCAATTCCATTAAATAAGACAAGTATGTTTTATGGTTATCAGTTTGCTGAATGTGATAATTTAAAAGAAATTTCTTTTGGAATTGGAAACGATATAAGTTCTGCTGAACGTTATATTAAGGGAATGTATTTGGACTATAACAACAGTGCTTTCTCTAATTGTACTAACTTAACTTCAATTACTTGTAATGGTGTCGAAATTGAATATAGCACAGAATTTGTAGAGCTAACAGATGAGTATTGTTATATTTTGGAATCTAATGAAGCTTATCTTAAATCAGAACCTACTACAGAAACAACCGAAGCAGAAACAACAGAAAAGGTTGAAGCATTGTTAACTGGTGATGCAAATTGTGATGGCATAGTAAATATGGCTGATGCAGTTACAGTTTTACTGTTTGCATCTAAAGACGAAATTGATTTTTCAGTATATGGTGAACAGTTCAATGTAGATTTATCTGAAATAGCATATGCTAACGCTGATGTTCACGAAACAGGTAATGGTGTTAATGCAAGTGACGCATTTGTAATTCAGCAGTATGCTACTGGTGTTATTGAATCATTATAATAACCCTTAATCCTATATTTTTCCACAAAATCGCCTCTCTTTTGAGAGGCGATGATTATTTATTACAACTCCTAAAAAATTTCGTATATTCAAGTTTTCAGTAATATACAACTCCGATTTTTCAGAAAGATTGATTTTACAACTCCTTTGCAGAAATATCAAAAGTTACCCAGTTTTCGGTCGGCTTTGCCGTCCGATGTAAAAGTTTCGGAGAGTGCAACCCCGAAACTTTAACTTGCAATAAAATAATTAGCATAGTTTTTATTATACAATTACTTGACAAAAATTAAAACCAGATATGCAATAATCACTTGCTTAAAGCAAAAAGGATATACAGATAGTCAGATAGCTGAAATATTATCCGATTAACTTCTACTCTAGACTACCCTGAGATGAGTAGTATATTTTCGCAAGCGAAAATCTCCACCCTCAAGTATGACCCCTTGACTCCGTTCCCACACCAAAAAGAAAACTGCCCTTGAGGGCAGTTTATTTATCTCTGTAATGAGAGCCACATTGTAAGATTTCTAATTGTTCGCCAGTTATTTTAAAAACAATTCGATTTTGTTCATCAATGCGTACACTCCAATAGCCAGAAAGATTTTCTTTTAAAGGCTCTGGTTTTCCTATACAGTTATAGCCGTTTCGGTCGATATCAGTAAGCAATTTATTAATTTTTTTCAGAGTTTTCTTGTCTTGAGTCTGCCAATAAAGATATTCTTCCCAAGCTTCATCGTGCCACATCTTTTTCATTCGTCATAAACCTCAATCAGATTATGTTCTTTCAAAACGCTATTGCCATTACGGAGATTAGCCACTCTTCTTTCAAGTTCAGCGATATTTTCTGCACTGTAAAAAGGGTCAGCATTAATTTCAAACGGAATTCGCTTCTCTCTGCCGACTTTGACTAAGAACATAGTAATTGCGGTTGACATAGTCAACCCCATATCTTTGAGTGCTTTTTCAGCATTGTTTTTTACATCTTCTTCTATTCTAAAATTTACCTGTGTCATAATAACACACTCCTTTCACTTATAGTATACCACACTTGTATATACATTGTCAAGCGTTTTCTATACAATGATTTCCACCTATCAGTCTAATACAGCTCCGTGTACACGGAGCTGTCAGGGAAGAGTTTGAGAGTAAATTCAAATAGAAAATTAGAATAAAGCTGAATATTACGGCGTTTTTAGTGATTTTTCTTGTACTGATTTTTTTGCACAAAACACTTGACATCCATTTTTTGTTAATGCAATATCAATCAATGTTATTGATTTCAATCTCTTTGACTGTAAAGAGTATCATTCAACGTTCAAGATATTTGAAGAAAAACGAAATGAACTATTAACCGATAAGCTGAGAATAGATTTTCTTGAACTAAAAAAAGCAAAAGAGGTGAGTTCTATGACTGACAAAAAACAAATGTGGATGGACTTCCTTAACACTAATGCAGAAGATGATGTAACTCTTGAAAGACTTGCTACAGGTTCACCAATAATGCGAAAAGCAGTAGCTGTTCTTCGTCAGATGAGTTCTGATGAAAAGGAACTATACGAAATAAAACAGCGT
>JAZSEI010000056.1:0-4748 GCA_045531635.1 Acutalibacteraceae bacterium | reverse complement strand
GTTAAGGGCTTTGCCCTTAAAACCCACGAGGGCGTTGCCCTCGACCCATAAACTTTTGAAAAAGTTTAATCAAAACTTTCAAGTTTTGGTTTGTGCGTACCCCGACAAATTCCAATTTATCACATAGCTAAAAATTATTTTGTCAAATTATAAAAGCTTTAGCTTTTCTCTTACGATTTCTCCTCTTTTTTTATCTCGATCGGTAGGTGTTAATTCACTACCGAATGATTTTATAATCATAGCAGGCTGTATATTAACCATTAAAGAGTTAACCTCATCTAATGTAATGCCTGTAATAATATTTTCTGCAATCCCCATTCTTAAAGCAGATAATAACAGCATACATTCCTTGTTATCTATAAGTAATGCATATCTAAGTGTGCCCAGGCTACGCATAATGTAATCCTTTGTTTCAAGTCTTTTGCAAGCCTCGGCTCTTGCTTCACGCTCGTTATTAATTATTTGTGTAGCAACACTTTTAAGATTTTCTATAGCAGTTTCTTCTGATAAACCAAGTGTAACCTGATTAGACAGCTGATATAACGAAACCTGTGCTTCACTGCCCTCACCAAAGGTACCTCTTAGTGTTAATCCTATTTTAGCAAGGTTATCCTCTAGTCTACCTATAACTCTGCTTTTTTGTAAAGCTGGTAGCTGTAGCATTACAGAGGCTCTTAGACCTGTACCTAAATTAGTAGGACATTGTGTTAGATAACCCAATTTGTTATGAAAAGCAAAGCCAAGTGCATTGTCAAGTAAGGTATCAATTTTATCAGCAGTTTCATAAGCCTCCTTAACCGATAATCCCTCGCTTAAAACCTGAATCCTCAAATGGTCCTCTTCATTTATCATTATGCTTATGCTTTCATCATCTGAAATAAGTAGATATTTACCAGCTCTCTGTTTTGCAAATGATGGACTTATAAGATGACGCTCTACTAAAGAATTTGCCTCTACAGTAGATACAGCAGACATATTAATAAAATTAAAACTTTTTGCTATATAAGAATTGCAGTTTTCAAGTGCGTCCTTTATTTTGTTAGCAATCTCATTTTTTTGTTGTAGATTTAAAAGGTGAGGGAAGGGGAAGTCACGCAGATTTCTTGCTAGTCTTACTCGTGAGCTAATAACAACATCACCGTCACAACCACTTTTGTTATACCATTTATCAGCCATTAGCTTCACCTGCTTCCATTTCGTTTATTTTATCTCTAAGCTGTGCAGCAAGCTCAAAGTTTTGGTTTTTAACTGCTATAGCAAGTTCTTGTCTTGTTTTCTCAATTTTTCTTGCTATCTTTACATCAGCACTGGCGTTAGTAGCTACTTTACCAGTATGTTGAATGTTTCCGTGTATTTTTTGAATAGATGGTAAAAGGTCATCATAAAAATCAGAGTAACACTCTGAACAACCTACCTTGCCAGAGCGTGCAATATCTGCAAAGGAAGAACCACATCTTTTGCAACGGCTTGCACTTGTGCGAGATGGTAAACCATCACCAAAAAAGTTACCTAAAAAGCTACTAAAATCAGTACCAGTATGTGCAAAAATATTGCCATAGCCCTTTTTACTTGCACAGTCTGAACACAACCATAATTCAGTGTATTCACCATTTACCATTGATTTAATATGAGTAGATGCTTGATGCTTTTTACATAATTCACAAATCATAATAAAAAATCCTCCCTATAAATTATATCTGGCTTAACAGCATATTTTTCAGCACGGTTGCCCGAACTCTGTTTCTATATTCCTTTGGAACATCTGCAAAGGCTCTTTCAGAAATAGCTGAACTCATTATTCTCATAATCTCTGTTGAGATTATTCTGTTGGTAGCTAGGTTTTCTAAAATCATCATTGCTGATGTAGCGTCTAGAGTATTGCCCATAGACTTAATTATATGCATTATTATACTGCCTTTGTCGGTAGAAAAATGAACTCTGGTGATGCGTATATATCCACCACCACCTCGTCTGCTTTCTACTACATATCCATTTTCTTGTGTAAAGCGAGAGCTAAGCACATAGTTAATCTGGCTTGGCACACAGCCAAGCACATTAGCAAGCTCATTACGTTGTATTTCAGCTGTACCGTTACTTTCTTCCAGTATATTTTTTATATATTCAGCCACAAGATCACTCATTCTCATAATGTTACCACCCATTATTATTTAAAGTTTGATTTTGACTTTCTTTGACTTTATTTTATAAGATTGGTCAATCAAAGTCAAAGTTAAGAAAAGTCAAACAAAGCATATGAATCTCTAAAATACTCCGTTTTTCTCGTAATTTCTACAAATAGCTCGGTTTTTAATATAACTTGTAAAGAATTAATTAATAAATAATAAACAAAATATGAGCAAGAATTATTGCTTGATTATTTACTTTTAATATACGGTTTGTTATACTGTAACTATATAAATATAGAAACGAGGTTTTATATTTTGAAAGCATTACGCAATTTAATTTGCATTGCAATGGTTTTGGCCGTTTCTCTTTCTTCGGCTACTGTTGTAGGTGCAGAAAATTCTAATACAATAGCTAAAAGTAAACAGAATGTTACAGTACCCTCAAAGGCTGTTAATAATAAAGTTGGTTCACTATTGAAGAAGAACACAGTGCCATCACAGTCTATAGAGGTCAAAGAAGGTCTACCTTCTAAATATAGTAGCGTAGATAAAGGTTATGTAACCTCAATAAAAGATCAAGGCTCACATAATACCTGTTGGACCTTTTCTGCAATGGCTACTCTAGAAACAGCACTGCTAAAAAACGGCTTTGGTGTTTACGATTTTTCAGAGGAGCACCTTGACTCTTGGTCAACAACTCGTAGCAATGGCTTTGGTTGGATAAGAGATTTAAACTCAGGTGGATACTCAGATATGGCTATGGGTTATTTTACATCATGGCAGGGTCCTAGACTTGAAAGTGATATTCCTTTTGGTTATGCCACAGGTAAAACCTTTGAAAGTGTAAATGCACTTGGTACAACTGAATATGGTGTTACAGGTATTGTAAAGCTGCCTAAAGATGTTGCAACAGTAAAGACTGCTGTATATGATTATGGTGCAGTTTCTGCAAGCTTTGCGTCGAATGGTATTTTCTTTAATGATGACCGAACAGCAGCTTTTGCTTATCAAAAATTTAGTAGCTCATCATCTATCGAGGGTCACGCAATAACAGTTGTAGGCTGGGACGACAACTATTCAAAAACAAACTTTAAAACAGGCTGTCAACCACAAAATAACGGTGCTTGGCTGTGTAAAAATAGCTGGGGTGATTATAACAGCTTAGATGGTTATTTCTGGATTTCTTACGAAGACCCATATTTGTTTGGTGAAGAGCTTAGCGAGCCATTCGCTGTTACAGATGTGCAGAAGATAGAGGATAACATAAAGCTTTATCAGGTGGAGGAGTTTGGCTCGACCTATGATTTTAATTTAACAGTAACCTCTAATGGTGTGCAGTCATCAGTTAAAGATATGACATACATCAATAAGTTCGATTTTACCGAGCAGTACGGCAGTTTGGACGGTGTAATGTTCGAAACTATGGCTGTTGGTGCTGATTACAGTGTTTATTTTATTCCAGTAGATAGAATCGGAGTACCTGTAAACGATGAAAGCCAATGGGTTGAGCTGGCCAGTGGTGTAATTGATTATGCAGGCTATAGAACAATAGATACAAACTATACCTTACCTTACAGTAAAGGAGCAATTGGTGTTACAATTGATGGTACAGGCTCAAATGTAGCAAGTACCTTTGGCTGTGATGAATGGCTTACAACAGTAGGTGGCGAATTGGTATTTTATCCAGATGTAGATACAGACGCAAGCTATCTGCAGTATAGAAACAGAATGTATAACTTGTCAGATTTTTACAGTGATATGCTAGGTGATGATATTGGCTCAAACTTTGTAATAAAGGCGTTAACATCATCTGATAAGGGTGTAGCTAAATACGATATTAATAATAATAGTCAAACAGGACTAGAGGATTTAATTTACCTAAAGCGTTATATGCTAAGTACAATTGATTTTAACAGAAATCAAACATACTCGGCAGATATAGACTCTGACGGTAAGGTTACACTTATAGATACAACCTTAATGGCAAGAGAATTACTTAACTGATTTTTAAATGAGTATAAATAAAATCGGGTATATGCAAAAACTAATTTTGTATATACCCAGTGTTTTTATTAATTAGATTTTAAATACAGTAGCTAAATTAATTTTAATGTGTTATAATTTATGTATAAATTACTAAGAGGTGTAGCCTATGTCGTTTGAAATTTTATACAATAACTCCGGCTTAGCTCCAGGAGGACTACACGACCCTGAACAGATAAAGATATTACTTTGTTACTTAATGAACGAAACTGATGAACCAGTAACATCTGATTTCATATGTGGTGTGCTTCAAAAATGTGGCTCTGCAAATTATTTTGAGGCATCTCAAAGCTTTGGTGAGCTTATAGAGAATGGTCAGGTAGTAAAATCAGACACAGAAAATGGTGCGTATATATTAGCACCATCTGGTAGATATATTGTTTCTAATTTGTCAGATGAATTGCCAACAACAATAAAAGAAAATACTCTAAAAAATTACAAAAATTACCTTAGACAATATGATATAAAGCAAGAAAATCATGTTAAGCTACGCAGTAAAAACAATAAAACATATGTTGAGTGCACTGTTAACGACGCAGATAATTTACTTTTAAAAATTAATATGTATATGCCCAATAC
>JAZSEI010000135.1:0-24753 GCA_045531635.1 Acutalibacteraceae bacterium | reverse complement strand
TTTTCGCAGTAATACTGTATGTATTTCAAGAAAAATTGGCTAAGTATGACGGAAAAAGAACCATTCAGACGGCGTTTTGGAGGTTATCGAACAGGTCTATTATGTAACTATTCTGTTATAACATTATTATAAAATTAATTATATCAACAATATTATTTTCTATTATGCACCTAAGTAATCCTCTGGTATAGTTGTATAATAAAACTCTGCTACAGTATAATCCTTTAGGATAGTAGTTGGTGTTTTTTCTGGCTCGGTTGGTAATGTTGGGTCAGGTGCTTCTGTAGGCTCAACTGGCTCAGTAGCCTCTGTGTCATCTACAGCATCACCATATATTATTTTATCAAGATCATCAAGCACAGCTTTATCTACTGGTTCATTTACTTTTACAGTATATGTAATGCCATCAAGCTCTACCTCGCTTAGCTTTAAGCCTTGTAGCTCTTTCATATCCCCTATCTCGGTGTTATCAGCGTTTTTATATTTTTCTATAACATCTATACCACCCTCGATTTTGAAGTTAACCTGCACAGAGCCTAACATAGTAAAGAAGGTATACTCCTCTGCTTCATTCAAAAAATAACCGATAGATATACCATTATCGTATAATTCTTTAACAGTTTTTACATCAAGCTTTTTGATTAATTTCATTGTATCGCTATCCGCGTTATCCATTTTTACATCAAAAAGACATTCCTTTTTATCCTCTAGGTTTTGATAATTTATATAGACATAGCCTTCATCAAATACTTCTAGAAAAGTTTTACCTACCATATCCTCTACATAAATATATTCATCTTTTATTTCTTCTGTAGCTGGTTCTGTTTCTGCCTCGGTTATAGGCTCTGTTTCTGGCTCAGTTACTTGTTCTGTTATATTTTCAGTAGCTTTTGTTTGGTCAGTGTTTTCGTTTTTATTGTCAGCACAAGCCACAAAAGAAAGCATTGCAGTAGTTACCAAAAAAGCACATATAATCTTTTTTACCAAATGGAATCTCTCCTTTTTAATATATTAAAAAAATTGTATCACATAATAATTTTATATTCAAGCAAATTATTTGATTAGCATTATATCGTCGCTTATAAAATTACTCTGCTTCTGCTCTAAGTGTATTTGCACAGGCTTCCATTGCAGCAACTGCAACAGGACCTGCTGTGCTATAGCCATAGCCACCATTTTCAACAACAACAGCAAAGGCTAAAGGTAAATCTTCATCTTGAGAATATCCCATCATCCATGCGTGTGGCTCTTTATCCTCACCAACCTCAGCTGTACCTGTTTTTGCACATACAGTTAACGATGGGAACAAACCATCTCCATAATAGCTTGTTACATTATATCTCATATACTCATCAAGCTTATTTGCAAGTGTTGAATCAAGCATATTAACTGTGCCTGAATCATCCATCTTTATATTAACTACACCTGACTTTATTTCTTCTGGCAATGGAGTAGAACCACCGTTTGCAATTGCTCCACATATTATTGCCATATGCATTGGATTTGACTCTAGGGTATATTGTCCAATACCAGACCAAGCAAGGTCGTTATCGTTTGCTTTTTTTACATTATATGTGCTTTGTGCAGTTATGGTTTCGTTTATTTTATAAGAGAAATTAAAGCCCATTTTCTCTGCTGTAGCAGTCATTTTTGTTTTACCTAAACGCTGTGCAAGCTCGGCAAAAACAATATTGCACGATTGTGCTAAGCCATCCTTCAGGCTTATTTCACCATGGTTATGCATACAGCTTATTTTTTCTCCGTCTATAATAATGCTACCATCACAATAGAAAATTTCATCCTCGACACCCTCAATATTTTCTAATGCTGAGGCTAATGTAACAACCTTAAATATAGAACCAGGAGTATATCTACCTGAAAGCACCTTATCCATATAGACTCCGTCATATTCTGCTTCGTTTTCTGTTGTTATTTCAGGTGGGTCAAGAGGGTCGTAGGTTGGTGTACTTACACTACATAGCACCTCACCTGTTTTATAATTATATACAACTACAGCACCATTATATCCATTTAGTGCGTTATATGCAGAATTACAAGCGTTGGCATCTATATTGAGAATAATATCGCTACCACCCTTTAATGATTTTGGCATACCAAGACCCCAAACGTAATTAAAGCCTATAAGCTTTGAACGATATGAGCTTTGAATAGCTGAGGATATATTTAATGTATCGTCACCTACAACGTGTAAGGTAGATAGTCGTGTCATATGGTCGTGATTATATAATCTTAGATTATCCTCTGAATAAGCAAGAGGTATGCCGTTTCTGTCGTAAATAGTACCTGCTGTCGAAAGACCTCCATTACCTGCAAGATGACCATTATAGCTATGCTGTATCCACTGTTGTGAATTCATAGATATCCTTACAACAAACACAACCATTCCAACTATTACTAAAAGTGCAATTATAAGCACCAGAGTTGATCTTGAACGGGTTTTTCTCATATATTACATTCCTCCTTTATAAAAAGAAAGTAAATTATTTATTCTTTTTTATAGCGTAGGTGCGTTCATCTGCCGCTTTAATAAAGGCAAGCAAACACCAGCAAGAAATCATACTTGAACCACCCAAGCTGATAAACGGCAAGGTTACACCAGTAAGTGGTAAAATATCTGTTGCACCAAAAACATTTAACGCTGTTTGTACAAGCATAAGACCTGCTGCACAGCAAGCTGAAACTGAATAGAAGGTTGAACGGCTACGAGTTGTAATTGCTCTTGCGTAAATTACAAGTGCAATTATACAAACAACCATAGCTACTGCAATAATCAAGCCTATTTCTTCACACATTAAACCAAAAACAAGGTCACTTTCTGACGCAAATACATATTTCAGATAACCGTTACCTGTACCTACACCAAACAAGCCTCCACTTGCAGAATAAGTAAGAACTCTTGCCTGCTGATAGCCTGTACTGTCAGCTAATTCAAAGCATTTACCCCACGCACTAAATCTGTCGGCAATATATGGTTTAAAAGAAACTACAAATACTGCACCCATTACTGCAGCTGCAACTGCAAGTATAACGGTTTTAATATCTCCACTACGCATAAAAGAGATAAACAAAAATGTACAAAAGAATATCAATGCTGTACCAAGGTCACTCATTATAATTAAAGCACCAACACACATCATCGAAAATATAATAAAGTGCAACAGATTACCCTTTGTAAGTAGCTTATCAAGTGCTGAAGCACTTACAAAAATGTAGATAACCTTTACAAACTCGGAAGGCTGAATTGAAACTCCACCAATATTCAGCCAAAGAGCTGCACCATAAGTGATTTTTGCAAACACAATATTTATGCCTAAAAATGCTACTGCAAGAACATAAAACGGTATTCTGAAGCGTTCGGCTCGGTCGGGATTTTCGATAAATTTTATTATAATGCAAAAGCCTACCATACCACACGCCATTGCAATTGTTTGCACAATACTTTGCCTGAACACCTGCCTTACAAGCATCATAACACCCGTACCACTCATAAAAATTGCCAGGGCTTCAAGCTCGAAATTTATTCTTTTTAATAGCTTTGTAGACACAAGAAAAAACAGCCAGCTAACTGCTGTAAAAATACCCCATACTATAAATGGTTGAAAATCTTGTAATTCATCGCACAATGACGCTTCGGTAGCTAAAAAGAATAAAAACACAGATATCAATGTCATAAGGTGTGTAGATTTGATACTTGCTTTATTTTTAGCCCTACTAAAAAACCAAGAACGACTGTCAGGAATTACATCATCTGTTCTTTTAACAACATAGTCTGTTTCACCTACAGTAATAACATCATCTATCATTATAGGTGTACGACCCTCTGTTTCTTTGCCGTTTACAAATGTACCACCCTTAGAGCCAACATCATTTATAAACCAGCCTGCTTTTCTTCTTAAAAGCACTGCGTGATCTCTTGACACGGTTGGGTCATCTACTACAATATCATTACCTTTACCTCTACCAAGAGAATTTTCCCAATATAATACTGGTATTCCTTCTGAAGTAGAAGGATTAACTAGCATAATTAAAGCATTTTCTTCTCGCCTATGCCTACGCATAGAGCTAAAGCATTGATATACTATAATAATTGCCAGTATTGGTAACAGCATTCTTATCACAAGAAGTGCAAAATCAATTACAACATTAAGATAAGGAAGATTAAACAAAGATATAAATTCCATACATTCACTCCTTTATCATTTTAAAATAATAATTAGTCTATCAGTTAGATAATATTCCAATAATATAGAAAAGTCAAGAAACATACTGTTAACAAAAGGAAATATGTTTAGTCTTATGGTGTATATAATCTATTTAATCATTATAAACAAAACCGTCACCTCGTTTTGAAGTGACGGTTTTTAGTTTAAAAGAAAGAATTTATTTGCTTCTAGTTGTTACAAGCTTGTTCTTTAGGTATACAATAGCTGTACCAAGTGCAAGTGTAAGCATCATACCAGATACAAGTAGCATTGCAGTATCATCTGATGTATCAGCTGATACATTGCCAAATGTATAACCAGTTACAGGTGCAGTTTTTGCTGGAGCTGTAGCTGTAGTTGTTGTAGATGAACCAGTTGTACCTGATGAATTGCTTAGTGGTGTTGTTACTGTTGTAATCTGTGAATCCTGTCTTGCTGAAGCAAGCTCAAGAGCCTTTACAAAATCATCAGAAACCTCACCTGTAGCGTCCATATCAAAGTTAGCCTGAGCTGTTTTTACTGCTGCAACTGTTGCGTCATCATAAACACCTGTTGTAGCACTTAGATAACCAAGCTTTACAAGCATAGCCTGTATAGTTTTGATTTGCTCCTCTGTATATTCATTGTTTTCAGGATTTGCTACTGCTGAATCAGACATTAGTACATCGTACTGATCCTTAGTAATAAAGCTTTCTACCTTTTGCTCTGAAGCTGTAAAGTAGCTTTGTAGAGCAGCTAATGTGTTATCATCAAAAATACCTGTTGCTGTGCCTGCAAAATAACCAAGCTCGCCTAGTCTTACCTGCATATCAACAATTTCTTTGCAATTTTCTACATCATTTTCACCATAGTAGATGATACCATCCTCAAGTGGAGTTGGTGGCAATGTAGGAGCTTCTGTTGGAGCTTCTGTAGCTTCCTGTGTAGCTTCCTCAGTTGCTTCTTCTGTAGTTTCCTCTGTTGAAGCCTCTGTAGATTCCTCCTCAGTTACTTCCTCTGTAGAAGCTTCTGTTGGAGCCTCTGTTACTGCCTCAGTTACTTCCTCTGTAGGAGCCTCTGTTGGTGCTTCTGTTACAGTCTCAGTTGGAGCCTCTGTAGTATTCTCTACTTCAACATCTTCGTCTGATGTATCTGTTGATGTACCTGCTCCATTTTTAGATGGAGCATTATCACTTTTGATTGCACTCATAAATTCCGGACCAACTATACCGTCAACCTCGATATTTGCATCCTGCTGGAATTCCTTAACGCAAGCAGCTGTGTATGTGCCGTAATATCCTGTTATCTCATCATCGAAATAGCCAAGGTCCTTTAGCATTTTCTGAACCTCTTTAACCTTTTCGCCCTGTGAGCCAACCTTTAGATATTTTGTACCAGAACCTGAAGATACTGATGAATTTGTTGAATAGTCTGTTACCTCATAAGCATCACTTGGTGGCTCTTTGTCTGAACGACCTAGTGAGTCGAATGTGTATTTAACATTATCAATTGTTCTTGTTGTGTTTTCGATGTACTCGCCGTCTTCATAATAGAATGACTCGCCATCAAACTTAACCCAACCGTTCTCTGGGTAGCTTACACCAACAATCTTATACCACTCAACCCAGTTTACTGAATAAAGTGAAGCATAAATAATACCCCAGTTTGTACCACGGGCATCAATAGCTTGGTCACTACCTACATAAATACCAACATGACCTGGCTTATGCAAACCAAGACCGTGAATATTTGGAATACCATTTGATACATAACCCCAGTCAAGACCTGCTGACTGTGAGCTGGAAAGCATATCTGTACGAATACCACCTACACCATTGTAGCTGTGGATAAGACCAGAACAGTCAACTGCACCGTATGAACAACCACCCCATACATATGGCCAACCCTCGTTGTATGCGTTTAGTGCATAGGCACAAAGACCAATACCAGTGCTTGTTTCAGCTGACATAGATACTGTACCAACTGTTACTACTGAGAAAATCATTATGATTGACAATAGTACAGACAGAAATATCTTTCCTTTGTTTTGTTTGTGCATTGGATTAAACCTCCTTGAATTTTAGAACAATATCCATTGTTGCAAAACATAAACGGGTAAACCGTTTTTTAGAATTTTTGTTACCACGGATATGTAAAAACATAATTACAATAATTACAATTGGTAACAATTTGGTTACAGTTTATCATACATCTAAGCAAATTGCAAGGTTTTTTTCAAAATATTTCATTTATTTTTAAAAACAGAGTTTACATTCTATATTTATCAGCACACCTTAATCACGAAACAAAATATTATAATACAATATTTTATTTAATTTCACATAAATTAACATTAAATTAATCTATTTTTACAAATCTATAAATTTAATGTCATATTTTTAACATATTTAGTTAATAAAAAGTTTACAATTGTTTTAACGACATATTTGTAACAAATCAAGGCTATATATATTTCTTTTTTGTTACAAAACAGGTTACAAAATGTAATTTATTTGCATTTATTTTTTACTTTATTTGTAACCTTATGCAGTGTAACACTTTATTTTTATAACAGTTATACTTTTTACTGAAAATATTTATTGAAATATTTTTTTAAATAAAAAATCGACAAAGAACTTACTCATTGTCGATTTGTAATAATATTTAGTTTTCGCTGAATTCCTGTAAAATCAAACCCTTGTTATGCTCAAGTGCCCAATTGATGCTCCATTCGCTTGTGAATAATAATAGGTTATTATCCTTTAAATCCTGTATACGCTTTGTGTCTGAAGCAAGGTCTAGCTTTTTAGGGTCAATATCATCGTTTACAATCCAACGGATATACTGATATGGCAATGTATTCATTATAATATCTACATTATATTCATTCTTTAGTCGGTATTCAAGAACCTCGAACTGAAGAGTACCAACAACACCAACTATAACCTCTTCCATACCTGCACCAAGCTCACGGAATATCTGAATAGCACCCTCTTGGGCTATTTGGTCTGTACCCTTGATAAACTGCTTACGCTTCATTGTATCCTTTTGGCGTACAAGTGCAAAATGCTCTGGAGCAAAGGTTGGAATACCTTGAAATTTACATTTTTTATTAGCCATACAAATTGTATCACCAATAGAGAATACGCCTGGGTCGAACACACCTATAATATCGCCTGCGTATGCCTCATCTACTACTTCTCTCTCTTGTGCCATAATCTGCTGTGGCTGAGATAGTCGCATTTTTTTATTGCCCTGAACATGGAATACCTCCATATTCTTTTCAAACTTACCAGAGCAAATTCTCATAAAGGCAATTCTATCTCTATGAGCTTTATTCATATTCGCTTGAATCTTAAATACAAATGCTGAAAAGCTATCTGATAGAGGGTCGATTTCGCCATCTACTGTTTTTCTTGGTAGTGGTGATGTTGTAAGCTTTAAGAAATTCTCTAGGAATGGCTCTACACCAAAGTTTGTAAGAGCAGAACCAAAGAATACAGGTGTAAGTTTACCATTGCGTACAGCCTCAATGTCAAAATCATCGCCTGCACCATCTAAAAGCTCTATTTCTTCTAATAATTGCTCTGCGTGGTCTTCACCTATATAATCGGCAATGTTTGCATCAGTTACATCAATAACCTGCTCCTCTACCTCTTTTTGACCATTGTTTGCTGTAAAGGCAAGAATTTTCTTTTCGTGTCTGTCGTAAACACCCTTAAACTCCTTACCACAGCCTATAGGCCAGTTTACAGGGTAGGTGTGAATACCAAGTACATTCTCAATATCCTCAAGCAAATCAAAGGTATTCATTGCTTCTCTGTCCATCTTATTAATAAATGTAATAATAGGGATATTACGCATTACGCAAACCTTAAACAGCTTTTTAGTCTGATTCTCAACACCTTTTGAGCCGTCGATAACCATTACAGCAGAGTCTGCTGCCATTAGTGTACGGTAGGTATCCTCTGAGAAATCCTGGTGACCAGGTGTATCAAGAATATTTATACAGTAGCCGTCATATTTAAACTGCAATACTGATGATGTAACAGAAATACCTCTCTGCTTTTCTATTTCCATCCAGTCAGAAACAGCATGCTTAGATGTTTTTTTACCCTTTACCGAACCTGCTGTGTTAATTGCTCCACCGTATAGCAATAACTTTTCGGTTAGTGTTGTTTTACCTGCGTCAGGGTGTGAAATAATAGCAAAGGTTCTACGCTTTTCTATTTCATTCTTAAAAGTAGACAAAGTAATTCCTCCGATTGTTATATATTATTTATATTATTATTAATTGTTAATGTAACAAAATTGGCTTATTTAATTCTATTGATTTCATTTTGCAAATTCTGCAAAAATCTTCCTGCATGAGCACCGTCCATTTGAGTGTGATGAAACTGGAAAGAAATTGGCAGATAGTCTTTGAAGTATTTTTTTCTGTATTTTCCCCATATTATAAACGGATTATTAAAAATACCACTATTCATACCAACAGCACCATCAATTTCTGTATCAACAATAGCTGATGTACCAATTACCATACTATTTTCAGATAAATCTCTGTCAACACAGGTTGTTGCTGTTTGAGCTGTGTATTTTAAATACTCCAGATTAAATGTATTCAAATCATCTGTATACAGAATATCGCAAGAGCTAACCTCGTTATCTTTATTTTTTACAATAGTGTTGACTGCAATGGTATCATATTGTATCAGCTTTTCGCCAACAGGCAGAATATAAAATTCCTTTATCTCTACAGCAGCTTTTCCAATACAATAATCAAGTAGCATATTAAATTTAAAATTCTTTCTTTTTGATACCCTTATAAGATTTGTTACATCTAAGGTTTTAAAAAATGTAACCATTGGATTAGGTGCTTTCATCCAAAGCTCATACGCTGTGGCTCTTGTAGTATCTTTAGGGTTGACCACTCTTGCCATTGCTTCCTCCTGCAAATTCGCAATAAATTCCAACAAATATTTTACTTAGAATACCTTTAATTGTCAACCTATTATATACTATTTCGCTCATTTTAACATATAGTTGACTTTAACAACAGCTTTAGAATATAATCTGTTTATTAAAAGAAATATTTATACGAAAGAATGATTAATTATGAATGGTTTAGCAGGACTATACTTACACATACCGTTTTGCTCGGGCAAGTGTTTGTACTGTGATTTTTTCTCTAAAGCAACAAGCAAGGAGGAAATTAACACCTATGTAAGCAATATGCTTGCTAGGCTTGAGCATTATGCCAAGATTTATAAAAACAAACAATTTGATACAATATATATAGGTGGTGGTACACCAAGTGTAATAGGTACACAGCATCTTGCAAAGCTGGTTACTACTATACAGAAAAGCTTCAATATGGTATCGCCCGAAATTACAATAGAAATGAACCCAAAATCTGCTCTTGATATTGATTTTAAAGTGTTGGCAGAATGTGGTGTTAACAGAATTTCGTTAGGTGTACAGTCTGCACATAAAAACGAGCTTGAGCTACTAGGAAGACGCCACTGCAACAACGATGTAATAAAATCCATTGAAAAAATCAAGCAATCTGGTATTAATAACATATCACTTGATTTAATGGTGGGTATTTCACAGCAAACTAAAGAAAGTCTTTTAAAATCCATTGATTTTTGTCTTGAACAAAGCCCTACACATATTTCTGCTTATATATTAAAGGTAGAAGAAAATACACCATATCATCGTCTTGCACCTACACTTAATTTACCCGATGATGATATGCAAGCTGAGCTTTATATTACTATGCAAAATTATCTTACCGAAAAAGGCTATAATCAATACGAAATTTCAAATTTTGCAAAGCCAGGATTTGAAAGCAGACATAATCTTAAATATTGGAATTGTGATGAATATTTGGGTGTTGGAGCGTCAGCACATTCTATGATGGATTGTAAGCGTTTTTATTACCCACGAAGTTTAGATGATTTTTACAATAATAATGTAATAGCAGACGGAAGTGGTGCAACTGCTGAAGAATATATTATGCTTAGCTTAAGGCTTGCAAGTGGTTTAAATTTTAACAAGTATAAAGCCTATTTTTGCACAGATGTACCTGAAAATTGTATAGAAGTTGCCAAAAAATACGAAAAGTGTGGATTAACAAAAATAACAGATGAAGCTATAGCACTTACTAAAGAGGGATTTTTAGTATCAAACGCTATTATATCGCAAATGCTTGAGTAATTATAATTGGTTTTACAAGCCCATAACAACTTTATAAATCAAATAACAAAAAGCAAACAACCGACAAAAGGAGTTTTCCTTTGTCGGTTGTTTTTGAATAAGGGGTTATTATAATACGGTATTGTCTAATTATTCTTTAGGTGCATCTTTCTTTGCACCAAGTGTAACTACTACAGTTACATCTTCAAAGTCACCATTTCTCTGCTGACGCTTTAGAACAATTTCTACCTCGTCACCGGCTTTATGAGATTTTATTCTTGACTGTAGGCTATCCATTGATGATAGAGAAGCTCCATCAAATTTAACTAGAATATCGCCTGCCTGAATACCTGCCTTCTCAGCTGGAGAAGCGTCATTTACCTTTGATACATATACACCTGTAGGTAAACCAAATGCCTGTGAATGGCTATCTGTTACATCGTTACCTAAGATACCCAAATAAGCCTGCTCTGACTTAGAAATGCTAGACTGATTTATCAGACCGTCTATAATAGGACTTGCGTCAGAGATCGGAATAGCATATCCCATACCCTCTACATCTGTATCTGAATATTTTGCAGAATTTATGCCTATTACATTGCCGTTTATATCAATTAACGCACCACCACTGTTACCTGGGTTTATAGCTGCGTCGGTTTGAATTAATGTCATTGTTTTATCAGTCATCTGCACCTCACGCTCAAGTGCACTTATATATCCAACTGTTACAGATTGACCATAGCCAAGTGCGTTACCGATTGCAATGGCAGGTTGACCAAGCTGTAAAGTTTCTGAATTGCCTAACGTAGCAATTGCTATCTTACCCTTTGTTTCTTCAGAAATATCACTTAGCTTAACGCTTATTACAGCCAAATCGTAATCTGGGTCTGTACCCTTTATTGTTGCAGTGCAAGTATTTTCATCTGCAAAGCAAACGCTTATTTCGTTAGCACCCTCAACAACATGGTTGTTTGTTGCTATAAGTAGCTCTTTTTCGTTTTCTGAAATAATTATACCCGAGCCACTGCCCTCTGTTTCGTATTCGTAGCCATTGCCACCACCAAAGCCAAATCCAAAGCCAAAAAAGTCAGAATAAGGGTCGTTATATGTTGCAGTTGCTTTTATATTAATAGACACCATTGCTGGCATTACATTTGTAACTACCTTTGACACATCACTTGAAACTGTACTTACTTCTGAATTATTTACAACTGGTGTTGTTGCCTTGATTGTATTATCCTTTTTGCTTTCAGAGCCTACAGAAGAAGTTCCTAATAGCTTATTACCTGCATAATTAACACCAACCATTGTGCTACCAGCTACCAAACCAAAGCAAAGTGCAATTACTATAGCTTTTAACAGACTTTTACCCATACCGTTCTTTTTCTTTGGTGCAGGCTGAATCTGTGGCTGTTGTACAGGGTTTGTAAAGCTGTCACCATAAACAGTATTTGGTGTTTGGCTACTGTATGGGGTACTTTGTGCCTGATTATACTGATATTCTGCCTGTGATGTTTGACTATAATGATTGCTTGAAGCTGTAGTTTGGCTTGTTGCATTATCATTTGTTGGAGTTGCTGGAACTACTGGAGTTACTGGGGCTACAGAATTTGTTGCATTATTGGTATCAGCTACATTGCTGTTTTCTGAGCTTACAAATGTATTGTCTGAAGCTTTCATATAAGGATTCTCGTAGCTATTATTTGACTGTGTGCTTTTTGTATCTGGTTGACTATCAGTTTTTTCAGTTTTGTTAAATTGATCATTAAAATTATTATCCATAATATATTCATTCCTTTCAAAAAATCAGTACATATATCAATATATACCTTTTATAAATCTCTATTCCCTTTCTGCAACTATATATTATTATTTAAAGCTTGAAGTTTTATTGAAAAATTATGTAAATTATACTTTTAACAAAAAGTTAATACTCTGTATACAGCTATGTAATAAACAATATTTTAAGCACAAATTAAAGTACCCTATATTTTATACTAAACACCAAAATCATTTTGGCGAATTGGTTCAGAGCAAAAACGACGCAGGCAAGCTGTTGCTTGGTAAGAAGAATGACGAAGTTCTGGGCAAATATATCTATCATTTAAATAAAGCTTAGTATTATATTTACTATTAGGTTTATAGCTGATATAATATATATTATATTTGTTATTTGTAAAAAAACAAGGAGATATAAGAATGAGTATATTAAATGTTGAGCATTTATCGCACGGCTTTGGTGACCGTGAGATTTTTGCAGATGTTTCTTTTAGACTGTTAAAGGGCGAGCATATTGGACTTATTGGTGCTAATGGCGAGGGTAAATCTACCTTTATGAACATTGTAACAGGCAAGCTACAGCCAGACGACGGTAAGGTTGAGTGGTCTAAGAATGTTCGTGTAGGCTATTTAGACCAGCACACTGTTTTAAGTGCAGGAATGACAATAGAAGATGTTTTGAAATCTGCCTTTTCATATCTATTTGAGCTTGAAGAAAAAATGAATGAAATTTGTGACCAGCTTGGCAATGCAAGCGAAGACGAAATGAACGAAATGCTTGAGGAGCTTGGTACAATTCAGGACACACTTACACTACAGGATTTCTATGTTATCGACTCTAAGGTTGAGGAGGTTGCAAGAGCTTTGGGTCTTGCTGATATTGGTCTTGACCGTGATGTAACTGATTTAAGTGGTGGACAGAGAACAAAGGTGTTACTTGCAAAGCTTTTGCTTGAAAAGCCTGACATTCTTCTTTTAGACGAGCCAACAAACTACCTTGACGAGGAGCATATTGTATGGCTTAAGCGTTACTTAATTGAATACGAAAATGCATTCATATTAATTTCTCACGATATTCCATTTTTAAATGAGGTTATCAACATAATCTACCATATGGAGAACAAGGAGCTTAATCGATATGTTGGTGACTATAATCACTTCCAAGAAGTATATGCAATGAAAAAATCTCAGCTAGAGGCAGCCTATAAGCGTCAACAGCAAGAAATAAGTGAGCTAAAGGACTTTGTTGCCCGTAACAAAGCAAGAGTTTCTACACGAAATATGGCTATGTCACGACAGAAAAAGCTGGATAAAATGGAAGTAATAGAACTTGCAGCAGAAAAGCCAAAGCCAGAATTCAGCTTTAAGGCTGGCAGAGCACCAAGCAAGATGATTTTTGAAACAAAGGATTTAGTTATTGGATATGACGAGCCACTTTCTAAGCCTTTAAACATATCAATGGAACGTGGACAAAAAATTGCACTTGTTGGTGCTAATGGTATTGGTAAAACCACACTACTAAAAAGCATTTTAGGTATTATCCCACCACTAAAAGGCTCAGTTGAGCTTGGTGATAATTTACTTGTAGGCTATTTTGAGCAAGAAACATCTGGTAATAATTCTACTACCTGTATTGAAGAAATATGGAAGGAGTTCCCTTCTCTTGCACAGTTTGAGGTACGTGCAGCACTTGCTAAATGTGGACTAACTACAAAGCATATTGAAAGTCAGGTTAGAGTGCTTAGTGGTGGTGAGCAAGCAAAGGTAAGACTTTGTAAGCTTATCAACAAAGAAACAAATATACTACTTCTTGACGAGCCTACTAACCACCTTGATGTAGACGCTAAAGACGAGCTAAAGCGTGCTTTGCTTGAGTATAAGGGTAGCGTACTGTTAATTTGCCACGAACCTGAATTTTATAAAGATGTAGTTAACCATGTATGGGATTGCACAAAGTGGACTACAAAGATTTTTTAATTATTACACATTAATATTATATCAACAAATTGACGTTTTATTGATATAATACTAGACACAAAAGCACTGTACATTTTAATTTGTACAGTGCTTTTTTAAAGATATTTTGCCTTATAATAATCCGAATTACATAGAAGTTTCTCTATTGGTATAAAGAATTCCCATCATCTATTCCCTGTTTATTAAAAGCTTATTTTGTATTTTCGTAAATATTTTCAACAAGCATATCAAACAGCTCTCTTAAGCGTTTAATGTCCTTTTTAAGATATAAATAGCCAAACAAAGCCTCAAAGCCTGTGGCTATGTGGTAATCCTGTCTGCTGGCGTTTTTAGGTATTGTGTGTACATTTGCGTTTTTGCCACGTTTATAAATAACTGTTTCTTCCTCGGTAAGATGTGGCTCTAAAACCACTGCACATTCAGCCTGAAATTTGCAGTTTACTACATTCACCTTGCGTTTATTAAGCTGTCCTACTGGTCGGTTAGCAAGCGAAATTACATATTCTCTAACCATTAAATCGTACACACCGTCACCTATAAAAGAAAGTGTAAGAGGTGAAATCTGTCTTAAATCGAAGTCACATGACAACAAGCTATCCATATATATACCCCTTATTCAACAAAATCAAATTCAAGGTCATAAATAGATACTGTATCGCCCTCATTAATACCAGCTTCACGAAGTGCGTCAATTACACCACCATTAATAAGTACACGCTGGAAGTATTGTAAAGACTCGTAATCGTCAAAGTTTACAGACTTCATTATATTGAACAGCCACTTAGCCTCAACAAAATAGATACCGTCGTGCTTTGTTATCTGCACCTTACTCTTGTCAATCTTTTCTGGCTGTACTACTGGTGCTGGTTCAGCCTCATAGCGTTCGATTGGTGGTAGCTTGCTTAGCATTTCTAGCACCTTATTTAAAAGGTCATCTACACCCTCGTTAATTGGTGCCATAATTGGGAAGAAATCATAACCCTGTTCTTCTACAAAGCTTTTAAATTCCTCTATCTGCTCATCAGTTGCAAGGTCACATTTATTACCAGCAACAATCATAGGTCTTTTTGCAAGCTCTGGGTTGAACTTCTGTAGCTCCTCGTTGATAATTCTGAAATCCTCTTTTGGGTCTCTTGCCTCACTACCAGCAATATCTACAACGTGAATCAACATTCTGCAACGCTCTACATGACGCAAAAATTGGTGGCCAAGTCCTACACCCTCCCAGGCACCTTCTACAAGTCCTGGAATATCTGCCATTACAAATGATTTACCCTCACCCATACTAACAACGCCCAAAACAGGTGTAATTGTTGTGAAGTGGTAATTTGCAATTACTGGCTTTGCCTGACTAACTACAGAAACAAGTGTACTTTTACCAACATTTGGGAAGCCTACCAAGCCAACATCTGCAAGCAATTTAAGCTCAAGAATTACCTCGTATTCTTCACCTGGCAAACCTGGCTTTGCAAAGCGTGGAGTTTGTCTTGTAGGAGTAGCAAAATGGATATTACCCCAGCCACCTTTACCACCTTTTGCAACCAATACAGGCTCTTTACCAGATACATCTGCAAGCAATCTACCAGTTTCGGCGTCCTTTACAAGAGTACCTCTTGGTACACGCACAATCAAATCCTCTGCGTTTTTACCAGAGCTTCTCTTTGCCTTGCCATTTTCGCCCTTTTGAGCAACATATTTTCTTTTATATCTAAAGTCAGCAAGAGTAGAAAGGTTGTCGTCAGCTAAAAATAGCACATTGCCACCTCTGCCACCGTCACCACCGTCAGGACCACCTGACGCTACATACTTTTCACGGTGAAATGCCACAGAGCCATCTCCACCGTCGCCAGCCTTTACAAAAATTTTCGCCTTATCTACAAACATTTATTTCACTACCTTTCATAATGTAGTATTGTCATAACAGGTTTTGTTTTATCGAGGTGATTAATATTTATATCCCTAAAACATAAAAACCGTTATATTCATCAGATTTATTTAGCCATTCAATAAACACTTCATAATCCGTTGGTTTATATTTATACAGCTTTTCTATAATAGTATTTTTCAAATCAGAGGCATAATAATTAATACCATATATATCAACAGTACCACTTTTTAAATTATTGTAAATACCACAATTTAAAATATGACTATACTCCTCGTAAAAAGCATTTATGTCATCCTCATATATAAATAGAGAGTCGTTCTGCCAATTATTTATGTTATTAACTGCCACCAGTTTATTAATTTTTGTTTTGTAGGGCAATTTACAAAACTGTATTTCTATAAATGCAGAGCCACCGTAGCTTCTGCGTTCTTCTTGAGAATTAAAGATGTGAAACAGCATTATATCACCCCTACAAGCTACAATATTTTTTAATATACGCAAAAAGGGCGGAGTAAAAACCACCGCCCTTAGAAATACCGAAATAAATTACAGTATATTACTGCTCTGCGTAAACGCTTACACGCTTTCTGTCACGGCCCATACGCTCGTAACGAACTACACCGTCAACCATAGCGAATAGAGAGTCGTCAGAACCACGACCAACATTTACACCTGGGTGAATGTGAGTACCACGCTGTTTGTAAAGAATGTTACCTGCCTTTACAAACTGACCGTCTGCACGCTTTGCACCAAGTCTTTTTGACTCTGAATCACGGCCGTTCTTTGTAGAACCCATACCTTTTTTGTGAGCAAATAGCTGAATATTTATCTTAAGCATTGTGTTACACCTCCGTATTATTTACAATCATATAATCTGAATACTGCTCTTCCAGAGCTAGCATATGCAACTTAAAGCCCTGCAAAATATCTCTGCACGCTGTTGCATCCTTTTGAAAAACTCTAAGCAACATATCGCCATTATCTTCGTTAACATCGATTTCGGCAGAAACTCTGATAACATCTGTAATGGTATTTGCAACCATATAAGCTACTGAGCTTATAGAAGCACATACTATGTCGCTTCCACTTTCGGCAAAGCCAGAATGACCTGTAATTCTAAAGCCTACAAGCTCTCCGTTTGCTAAAGTGAGTAAGTTAATCCTTGTCATAATTAAGCGTTGATAGCCTGAATCTTAACCTTTGTATATGGCTGTCTGTGGCCCATCTTTCTCTTTTCGCCCTTCTTTGGCTTGTAAGTAGCAACTGTAATCTTCTTGCCCTTACCGTTCTTTAGAACCTGAGCTGTTACAGTAGCACCCTCAACATAAGGTGCACCAACTGTTAGACCGGCATCGTTTGAAAGTGCAACAACCTTGAACTCAACTGTTGCGTCTGCTTCTGCGTCAAGCTTCTCGATGTAGATAACGTCTTCTGCCTCTACCTTGTACTGCTTGCCACCTGTTTCGATAATTGCGTACATAATTAAGTACCATCCTTTATAAAGTCTCGCTATAGCCAAGGCGTTGAATACTCAACTTAAAAACCCGCTATATGCGGCTTATAATATTTTACCAGAACAGCTCACTTTTGTCAATCGGTTTTTCAAATATATCTTAATTTAATCACCTTTTCGACAAACTATTTTATTCATAGTAATATATAGTGGTGTCATTGTGGTAATAGTGATAATGTTCAACATATTCCTCGTCAGAATCTGATTGTGTGTCAGAGTCTTGGTTTTGGTCTTGGCTTTGCTCTTGACTACACTCTGTTTCTTCGCCTTCTATATGAATTTCGCCACACTTTTCACACTTATAGCCTTTAGCTATTCGAGCTACAGTATCTACTATATTGTTAAATCCATCTAATGTAACACACCCTAAGCATGCAACCTTATGTTTCTCTTGTGCACCATTTGTATATTCTAATGATATAGTACTGAATCGATCACAACCACTATTCTCTCCAGTTTCTAATTCTTGCCAGTTTTGTGTGTTTGCATTATTTATTGCATCTATTATGTCTGATATTTCTTGATCTGATAAATCCTTTTCATCAGAATAATCCTCTATCTCATACCAACGACTTGGATTTGATGAAAAATAGATTATTCCCATTTTTAAATCAATAAGATAGTGCGTTGTATCAGAATTCGAATTCAGACTATCTTTAATATAACAGGTTATAGCATCCTCAGAGTTACCATTAACAAGCGAATTTTGTGCTTGAGACAGATATTTAAAGTTAGTAACCTGTTCGTTTGTGTTACTGTTTTTTACCACACCATCAGACGATGACGCAAATTCATCTTCAAAATCTGTGTATATAGTAATTAATTCTTCTGTTGCTTCCTCGGTTGCAGATGATGTTGCTTGCTGTGTTGCCTGCTGTGTTGCACTGGTTGGTTCTTCTGTTGGACGAGTAGCCTCTATTATCTTATGCTCTTTTTCATCATTTCCCATAAAACAAAATATTACAATCATAATCACTAGCATAGCACCTGCAAATATTAAATAAGACTTTCTCATATTATCCCTCCGTTAGGCCATATAAAATCGTAAAATTCATATATACAATACATCCACCAATAATTTTATCTTTATGGCATTACTATACAATTTTATTATACAGCTGTAAATATAAAATGTCAACTAATACTATTTCATTTCTAACAAGCAGATATCTTTTCAGCATATTTTTCACCTGACTTCATAGCCTTGCTGTTGTATGCTATTCGTCAGATAAAAAATCTGCTTGAAAATCTTATCCACTGTTTAGAACTGAAATAGTATAAACAAACATTGTATACTTTTTATAAAATAAATTTAAATTTTATACACTATAAACTTATTAATTTTACTCTTGAATTACACAAATAAATAGGTTATAATTAATTTTATATGATATAAAGGGTAAAACTTAATGTTGTTGCCTTAAACAAGAGAAACGAGGTTTTTTATATATGAAAAAGAATTTTTTTAAGGTTGTTGCTATAGTTATGGCAATAATAGCTGTTACTTCAGTTACTGGATGTGGAATGCAACCTGCAACTGTACCAGAAGAAAACAAGGTTAAAATCAGTGAATTTGATGCCAAGGCTACAGGTGCACAGGCTGTTTGCCAAACACTAAAAAAGAAAGAGTTTATTTCAAAAGATAACTGTGTAAGAACAGATTATGAGCTTATTGGTGCATCAGATGGTTACCGTATGGATGGAGTAAAGGTAAATGGCTCTGAATTTTCTATTGAAATTTATGAGTTTACCGATACAACAAATGATCGTGCAAAAGCTGTAATAGACAGCGTAAAAAAGAATGGCTCTTTTTCACTATTCGGCAGAGAAGTTCCTTATGCTTATATGTCTAAAAACGATAAATACCTTTTAATCTACGCTGACCCAAAATCTGTATCTGACAAAAATGAAGATACAGAAAATGTAGAGAGAAAGAACGAAGTTTTAAAGATTGTTAACTCTGCAAAATAATTAAACATAAATTTTATAACGCAACAGCTGATATAAGGTGCTGTTGCGTTTTTACCTATAATAATTAATATTAAAGAGGTTTTTATCATGATTATACTTGCTTCAGCTTCACCACGCAGAAAAGAGCTATTGCAGCTTATTTGCAATTCATTTGAGATTATTCCAGCTGATATTGACGAAACAATCAACAATGACATTCCACTTGAAAATTCACCAGAATATCTTGCTACAGAAAAAGCAAGACATATACACTTAAACAACCATTACGACGATATTGTTATTGGTAGCGATACTGGAGTATTTTTTGATAATAATATGCTTGGCAAACCAAAGGATAAGCAGGACGCCATTGCTATGCTAAAGGCTCTTTCTGGAAAACAGCATAGGGTTATTACTGGCTGTGCTATTTTTTACAAGGATAAATTTATTTCATTTTCTCAGGTAACAAATGTAGAATTTTACGAGCTTACTGACACTGAAATTGAAGCCTATGTAAATACAGGTGAGCCAATGGACAAGGCAGGCTCGTATGGTATTCAAGGCAAAGGTGCAACACTTGTAAAGAAAATAGATGGTGATTTTTACAATGTCGTTGGCTTGCCAGTTGCATTACTAAATAAAAAACTAAACGAAATTTTAAACGATTAATTATAATTAAATTCAGGTTAGCTGTAAAATCAGCCTAATGTTTTTGGTTGTTCGTACTTTCAATTCTACTGCAAAATTCTGATACTTAAAAATTTAAAAGCTGTTGCAAAAGCTAAAAAACTTTTGCAACAGCTTTTTGAGTTTACTCTTATAATTTATTAGAACACATCATGTTTTGTACTACCATTTTTAAATATCAGGTATGTAGCTTGGTGACTCTGTATGTTGAAGCTTCTGTAAATTACTAAATTGGTATTTATCTATAATTCACCTTGCCTACATTGGCTACAGCATTATTAGAAACTATATATTTCATAATATAAATTACATCCTTTATATTAACCCTGCTGTTGTCATCAACATCGGTAAGTCTTAGCCACAATCCAGACTCATCTAAACCACCTATGTTATACTTCATAACCATTAGTGCATCAGTAAGATTTATTTTACCATTGTTGTCTGCGTCTCCTATAATTGAACCATTGTATTCTGCAACTTTAAATTCAAGCACCTTTTCGGCATATTCCTGATTATTATCTGTTGAAGAAACAGTAAGAGTATAATCACCTGCCTGCTGTGGTACCCAAGAAATATAGTTTATACTTTGCTTATAGTAAAAGTCAGATTCATCTGCTCTTTTACATACAGAATATACAACCTCGTTTGTATCTGCTTTTCTTATAACAAAGTCATACATACTAGGCTGTGCACCCCAAGATATAGCACTCTCAAATTCTGACATAGCTGTAAATTTAACAGCATCACCTGTCATAATATGCTTATCTGGATTTGCTGTAAGCGAAGCAAACACAAAAGGCTTATCCTCAACAGTAAAATAGAAATTTGCTGTAACTACCTTATTTGATTGGTCCTTTACATTTACTGTTATTTGGTATTTACCAACAGCTCTCATACCCCAATTCACTTCATTTTTGTGCTCGTATTCTCTTACTCTCTGTGTGCCGTCATCTAAATTAATTAATATAAATTCATATCTGTATGGTGCATAACCACCCTCTGCGGTAGCTATGTAATCCATCAGCTTGTCAACATCAGGAACGCTACTTATTCTAACTTCTGCAGATAATGGCTTAGCTTGGTTTTCTGTTACATAATGATTATATCGTCCATCGGTTTTATAATACTTGCCATTGTTATCGTCTACAGCACCATTTTCGTCTGTAAAATACAAAGTTGCATTTGTAATCTCATCTGATGGTATTACAAGCTTATGTGTATAACCGTATCGCTCAGAGTTTTCCTGCATTTGTGCTTTTTGCCACTGACCGTTGGTGGTTTTATAATGTATTGTCGGGTTGTAGTAGCCTAGATAATAAATTACAAGATCGTTTGCTTTAGAAGATGTAATATCTAATGTTTTTTCACTTCCATCTAAAGTAAATGGTGTAAAGTTTTGTGGTTTATATACTTTATTTTCTCCTGAGTCAACAATAGCAACATCCTTTACTGTAAGAACCTCACCATTATTTTCTGTATCTACAAATTTAACACTCCAGTTATATTTATAGAAATCCTCACTGCTTATATCAGGTGCTATATTATTAAGTCCAAAAGCAAGTGTACCATCACTTGAATAATTTGAACCGTCCAATGCAAGACTACCTGAATGAATTATATACTTATTTATTGCAAGACCTGTATCTTCGTATACTGTACCGTTTTTCTCTCCGATAAGGTAAACATCTATATCTGATCTGTTTGAAGTGTTAAGAGTACATCTTAAATACATATCTGAATTATCCTTTACAGGCTCTACCTCTATTCTTGCAATATATTCAAAGATATTGCTTTTATCCTCATATTCAGGTGCACCCTCAACGGCAGAATAGTCTTTGTTTAAGGCATCATATGCAATCCACATATATCCAAGGTTGCCATAGCCATAATCCCATGAGTTTGCAATTTTAAACGCACCCATTTCTCCTTCGTCTACTTGCTCGTTATTGTTAATATCTGTCCAGATATTATCATTGTAGCCAACAAGTGTCATTCTGTGGCCTCCATCGTAGCCATACTGACCAGTTACAACCTCATAACCAACATATTTATCATTTTCTGGTGCGTTAGGATTCATCTTTAGTCTGGTTGTTTTCCAGCTGTTTATATAGGTTGAATATGTAAGAACATCTCCATTACTTAATGCAGTTTTTATAGCCTCAAGGTCGCTATCATCAACAGAGGTAATTCGTGTATTCTCTAAGCCAAGATCGTCAAAATACTGGTAGCTTTTAACCCTATATTTTAAGGCTGTACTCCATACCTCTTCAGTTGGCATCCAAGAGCAAACGTCATCATCGTAAGGAACAAGTGACATTGGTGCAACACCCTGCCACAGCATAGCGTTGTACGCCTCCTCTGATATTAAACCCCATTCTCCTCCACCATTTAATAAATTAAATGTCCATTTAGGTGAAAATGTATTTTCTGAAGTAGTAGGTATGCCCTGTAATCTATTCATTTCGTAGGTAAACTGATAATACACCTGTGCCCATGCTACACAAGAGCCAATCTGACCTTGATTACCTATTGGTGGAAAATAAATACTTTGGCTGTTGTCTACACTGCTTGGCAAGCCAGCTTTAAGGCTACCACCACTTGGAACCTTATACTTTTTACCTGTTAGCTTGTAATATTCACTTGCTGAATTAATTACAGTTACATCGTCAGAAATTCCACATTCAACTGTACGGTCACCTGTTGAGCCATAGGCATTGGTAATAATATTGTCATCAATAGTCACAGCTGTATCAGATTGTTGATTATCTGATTGACCCTGCAATGTTGTATTTGTTGCTACATTGTCAGCATTAGGAATACTATTGTTATCAGTTGCAACAACTGTAACAGAAGTAAGCATTGACATAATTGTTGTTGCAGATAAGATTGTAGACAGTAATCTCTGCTTTTTCTGCCTCATTTTAAATCTCTCCTTTAGTTTTCATAAATTAATCGCCGTTTATACTAATCTCTATATAAACGGCGATTTAACTAATAGCTTTTACGATTTTTGAACATTATAATGACCCTTTGAGTCTGGTGTAGTAGGTGTATATTTGACCTCTCCACCACTATAAGGTATATCTACAGTTTGAATACTTCCATTTGTAAATATTAAAAATGTAGCTTCGCTTGGTACCTCATAGGTATATAATACTTGTCCTGATGTGTTAGTACCTGAATTAGTCATTGGTTTACCAGGCCAGGTTGTCATACTCTTATTTGTATCTGACCAATAGTAGCAATAGATTGTGCCACTCCAGTTATTAGAATTAGTAAAAGTAACAATATTCTTAGTTACAGGGACAGTTGGTGTTTCTGTTGGTTTTTCAGTCGGCTTTTGAGTTGGAGCTTCTGTTGGTGGTTCGGTTGGTAGCTCTCGGTAATTTATCTTACCTGCATTTGCTGCGTTAGAGCCTCCAACGATATATTTCATAATATAAATAGCATCCTTTAAATTAACCTTGCTATCATCATCAACATCAGAAAGTCTTAGCCACAACTGAGAATCATTTAAACCACCAATGTTATACTTCATAACCATTAGTACATCGGTAAGAGTTACTTTACCATTATTGTCTACATCACCCATAATTGAGCCGTTATATTCAGCCACTTTAAATTCAAGTGATTTTTCAGCGTAGTCGTTGCTACCATCTGTTGAAGAAATTGTAATAGAATAATTACCTGCCTTTCTTGGCACCCAAGAAAGATAGTTTGTACTTTTTCTATACCCTAGATGAGCAATATCTGACCTTTTGCTTATAGAGTATGCCACTTCATTTGTATCGAGATTTTTGATAACAAAATCATACATACTATATACTGTACCCCTTGATATGATATTCTCAAAGTCTGACACAGCTGTAAATTCAATAGTATCACCTGTCATAATCTGCTTATCTGGCTTTGCTGTAAGTGAAGCAAATTCAAAATGCATATCCTCTACATAAAAGTCCATACTTGCTGTAACTACCTTATTTGACTGGTCTTTAACATTTACTGTTATTCTGTAATCACCCTCATATCTTATATACCACTGTGCTACTTCTTTGTGAGAATATTCTCTAACTTTTTCTGTACCATCATCTAGTTTAGTGAAAATAAATTCATATCTGTATGGTGCATAACCACCCTGTGCTGTAGCTATATAGTTCATAAACTTATTAACATCTGGAACACTGTCCATCCCAACCGTTGCAGATAGTGGCTTCGCTTGATTTTCTGTTACATAATAATTAAGTCGTCTGCCAGCTTTATAATACTTGCCATTGTTATCATCTACATCACCGTCTGAGTCTGTAAAGTAAAGTGTTACATCTATTAGGTTTTCTGACGGTATTACAAACTTATGTGTGTAGCCATATCGTTCGGGTGTTTCTTCCATTTGTACAGTTTTCCATTGACCGTTGTCTATTTTATAATGCAGTGTCGGGTTATAATAGCCGACATAATAGATTACAACATCGTTTATCGTGGTTGAAGTAATATCTATTGTCTTTTCACTTCCGTCTAAGGTAAAAGGAGTAAAACCTTGTGATGTATACACCTTATTTTCG
>JAZSEI010000144.1:0-13184 GCA_045531635.1 Acutalibacteraceae bacterium | reverse complement strand
GAAAAAAACATCAAATCCATCAGCTAAACCAATAAGTGGTGCTCGTGGTGTATTAAGGTTAATTTTGGGTGCAAGTGGAATTGGTGTTATCGCAGCAGCAGGAGCTTATATTATAGAGATAATTAAAGCAAAGTCGGCGTGTAGTAAAGATTGGTGGTGCAAATCATATAGAGAAAAAATTGATAAATCTTATATTTTCGATTTGACAACTTGGCATAATTTGCTGACAAGTGTCTATAATATAGCGAGCGTATTAGATCGTTTTTTAGACGATGGGGATAGGAGGTAGCCGGCCGGTCGCAATAAGTCCTTGACATAAGCATTACGTTAATGCTGTAGTTATGTGCAGTGTTTTGAGAATCAACTTTAAGTGTGGCGCGTTTTAACTGTAGTTTGTCGCTGACTTTAACAAATAGCAAACACCTCCCAGTTAGGGAGGTGTTTTTTGGTGAGCCATCGGAGATTCGAACTCCGGACACCTTGATTAAAAGTCAAGTGCTCTGCCAACTGAGCTAATGGCTCGAATGAAAGGAAGTGGCTGGGATGGCTGGATTCGAACCAGCGAAATGACGGAGTCAAAGTCCGTTGCCTTACCGCTTGGCTACACCCCAACGGCATATTTTTTATTACTTGGTGGGGTGGATAGTCGGATTCGAACCGACGGTCTCCAGTGCCACAAACTGGCGCCTTAACCAACTAAGCTATACCCACCATACATGGCGCGCCAGAAGGGACTCGAACCCCTGACCTACTGCTTAGAAGGCAGTTGCTCTATCCAGCTGAGCTACTGGCGCATGTACATCTTAATGATGCAGTTGGAGCGGATGATGGGAATCGAACCCACACGATCAGCTTGGAAGGCTGAAGTTCTACCACTAAACTACATCCGCATATTTTCAATTTAATGCGTTCGTCCTTAGGCGACGATAGTTATTATAGCAAAAGGTACTCTTTTTGTCAACACTTTTTTCAAAATATTTTTAATTTTTTTGAAAAAGTTTTTAATAGTAAAACAACTAGTTTCGGTCGGCTCTTTTTATATTGAACCGACCGTTATTAAATTTTTAGTTGTTCAAAAAGCCTGCCATTATCAAGCCCTACCAAGAACAAAGCTTTAGCAACCACTATAAAAGAATTTAACTATAGTAGCTATTAAGCATTCTTCACAGCTACATTAACACTAACAACCTTAAAGGTTTAGCTTGCTATCCTTAAAGAAATTAAACTTATCCATTAAACTGCCCTGTGGTTCAAGAATAGTATCAGAATTTTCTTTCTCTACAACTGGCTCTTCCTTTACTGGTGCTTCTGTAAATGACGGTTGAGGTATATTTGGTGGTAAATTTTGTACAATTATATTCTGAGCTGGCTGAACCACTTCAACGCTCGCCACCTCTGCTACATTATCACCAGATTTCATATTCTCAACAATTTCAGAAAAAATCCTTTTATCAAGAGTAAAACTTGCAACATTAAGAAATTCGCTTACAGTGATTCCATCATTTTTCGCATTAACAATCATATATTCCTTAGCAAGCATAAAAACAACAGTGGTTAATTTATTAAGCATATCATAATTAAAGCCCTCTGTCATTTCAGCCATCTTCTTATATGGTATACTACGCTCGATATAAATATTCTCGTCAAGTCTGCTTTTTAGGTAATCCTCTCTGTCTTCAGCATCTGGCAAATCTGCCATACACAAGAACATCGTTCTTTTTAAAACAGAAGGCACTTCTGCTACATCCTCTGCTGTTGCTACCACTATAGTATTTACATCTTCATCACTTGCTATTAGCTCAAGCTTATGGTCTAGTGTAGAACACGCTGACTTTGATAACACCAAATTGCTAATGTCCTCAAGAAAAATATAACAGCCCTTCGCACTTTCGGCTATTGACGCCTCAAGTACATCATCAAAAAATGAGTTTATATTCTGACAGGTTTCATTCTCATTTGCACCTATAAGGTAATCTGCCCTCATTCGCACATAAGAATAGCCACAGTTAATCATTTCTTTTGCAAAGGCTCGGGCAAGAGTTCTCTTGCCGTTGCCTGCATTACCACATATTAAAAAATTATGTGAAGTCTTAACTGAAAAAATTGTATCTAGCTGGGCGTTAGGAATGCAAGCCTTAAAAACTGTTTTGCAATATGTACAGCCAATTAAATCATCAAGTCTTATACTAGGGGATATTTTGCTGTATTTATTTCTCCAATCTTCCATAAATATCACCACAAATTATTCACTAAGAGTTTTTATAAACTTGTCCTCCCACTCGTCAAGCTCCTTGATAATATCATCCTTAGGAGTTGGCAAGCAGTTGCTTTGTGCTTCTTCAAACATTGCTCTTTTTAGTCTGTATTCTTGTGATTTAATTGCTTCAAGAGCCTTAACCTCGTCTTTATATTGAGCCATTACATCCTTCATTATCATATTTTTAATTCTGGACACTAAACGCTGTATATCACGGTAGTTATACATCTCTGTAGCCTGTGCCATATCGCCAAATGTAAAGCCGTCTTCAAGAGCTATCATTTCCTTTAACTGGCTTTCAAATGAATACATTCTTGCCTCTTTATCTGGGAATGGCACACGAATAATTTCAACTCTGTCAAGCATAGCGTTATCAACCTGACTTGGGTAGTTGGTTGCACCAAGGAAGATAATAGGTGCGTCTGAATTATTAATTTTGTTATAGCCTGTTAGAAAGGCTGTTGTTATTGACGCTGCGTATTCTGGCAAATGTGGCTGTGATCTGTTTTTACAAACACCGTCTACCTCGTCGATAAACAAAATACATGGTGCATTTTTTACAGCCTCGTCGAAAAATCTTGTTATAATCTTTTCTGCCTCACCAACAAAACGGCTTAGAATATCAGAACCCACAAGTGACATAAACTTGTAATCGTTATCCATAAGCTCGTGTGCAAAAGCTTCGATAATATATGTTTTACCACAGCCTGGAGGGCCAATAAAGAAATATGAATGTAGCTTTTTGATTTCAAGATATTCTCTTAGTGAGTCTAATCTGGAATCCGAGATACACTCCTTTAGTCGGTCTTTAAGCTCGCTCATACCAGAAACATCATCAAAAGAATGCTTTGGTGCCTCTTTAAACCATTTTTCAACTGCATCATCTAGTGGGTCTTTCTTTCCATCGCCCTTTGCTGATGATGAGCCACCTGCTGCACCTGTTTTGTTTACATTTTCGTGCTTGTCTGCATTGGCTTTATTAGCTTTCTCTGCTGCTCTGTTTGCTGCATTCTCTTGAAGCTGCTTATATCTTGCTGGGTCTATAACACGAACTATATTTTTAATTCTCTGGTTAAGCTCGTGCACCTTTCTTTGGTGGTAGCGTTGTTCTTCGCCAATGCTCATCTGTGCCATTTCGGAATGTAGCATTGCTGCCTTTTGCAGATACAAGCACTCCTCTTTAGATGGCTGAAACTCGTTAAATTCATAAACAGCGTCAGCTTTTTCCATATAATCTCGGCAAAGATTTTCTTTTGCACCCATTTGATCTAAATAGTCGTTTTTCAAATTTCTTCCTCCTTTAATCCTCAAAAAATCCCTCTAAAAACATATTAATTTCTTCAATATCCTCATCAACATTTCTTTGCACTTCTGCTTTTGGCTTTGAAGGTTGAACGCTGTCATTCTTTTTTGAAGACTTACATGTATCGCTCTGTACTTCTGCTTTTGCTTTATATCCACTTGTGTTGCTTTGTGCTACTGTATTAGTACGCTTTATTGGACTAGGTGGCTTTGGTATTGATTTTACAGCCATTTTTTCGTTGGTAGATGATATTCCGTTTAACTGCTTAAAAACAGCATCCAGCTCATTAAATGTACCATTAAGTTCGTTTACACTGTGTATCTCATAAAGTCTGTCTACACCATCATCAATTAAACCTATAAGATAATACAAAAGCTTTATTCTTTGTTCACACTCTTTACTTCTTCTGTTGATTCCTGCAAGATATCTGGCTCTGTTAACCTCTTTTTCGAGCATAATCTGGCACTTTTTTCGCAAAGTTATAAATTTTGTATGACATTGTGCAAGCTGTTGTTGGTTCATTTGAGGATTATTTTTATTCTTATTAAACATTAATCCATCATGCTTTCTGCCCATTCATTGCATACATCGTCTATGTCATCCATACTTAGCTCTTCATCAAAGCCAAGGTTATTTTCGTCATATACAATTGTTGCAACCTCTTGTGCTTCGTCTAATGTCATCTTTATTCCGTCTTGACCTCTCATACACTCTTCAATTCTCTTACCCTGTATAAGATTCTCAACAACATCGTCACCAACAAGTGCGTCAATAGGGTCTAAATACTGCTTAGTTAGTCTTTCTTTCTCGTTTTCTGATAAATCGTTCATTCTGCTTACTCTATATTTTAGCAAGAAATCCTTAATCTTATCAGACTTAACAGATATGCTATTCATAAGCTTAAAGCTTGCACTCATATCATTCATTGTTTTGCACAAATCACGATGGTTTGAAATTTCAACCAAACGCTCCTGTGCCTCTTCTATCAAATAAATTGAATAGTAAGCATTTTTTAATATTGATACAGACTTGCTGTCATCCTTGCCTAGCTCACGCTTCTTCTGAATAGCTCTTTTTTCACGATCTATAATAACATTATATCTACGCTTTAAGCCTCTTAAACGCACGCCAACCTCAAAAACCTTGTCATCAAATTCTCTGTCTTTAGCCAGCTCGTTACGAGATTTTTTAAGCTCTTTTTCTTCCTTAGTTTCTTTTTTAAAAAAAGGTATATGCATAACACATTCTCTCCTTTATTGTTGTATAAGTAATAATTATTCGTTTATTAACAACTGCTGTTCTTGCTCTAGCTCTTGTTCGTGCTTCTGTTGTTCTCTCTCCTGTAGTATCTTCATACCAGCCTCACGCTCTTGCTCTTTTAGCTCTCGTTCGTACATCATTTGGTCAAATGCAAGTCTTTTACCTATCATACTGTCGATAACCTTAGGGTCAGAGAAAACCTGATCCATAGAGTCAAACAATCTTTGGCTAAGCTCGTCAAGGCGTCTGCTCTCTTCTTCGATTTTTCTTACACGGTTAATATGGTCATCGTTGTACTTTTTAAGAGCCTCTACAGTCAAGTCGTCTACCAAGCTATCGCTATCGGTAAGTGATGTAGTTGCCTGTGTAATAGCATCGTGAGATGCGTTAATGTCGTTTCCTAAAATAGAAATATTCTGCTGTAGTTCTTTAAGTGTTTTATATAAATTTGAAACACGACCCATTTTAGATACAATCATAAAAGCTTCTGGATCGCTTGCATTTATATTACTTTCGCCAAGTCTTTGAATTTTTTCAACTACCATTGGCTTCATTGCCATTTCTTTTTCTAGCTCTTCAAGCAAAATCTCGTAATTATGCTTATGCTCCTCGTAGGTTTTCCTTTTAAGCTTTATATCCTTTTCGAGTGTATCAACATGCATAGAAAGCTTACCGATAGTTTTATATTGCTCTAGACGGCTTAATCTCTTTTGCATAATTTCTTCTGCGTGGTCCATATCGCTTATTTTTATTTCTGCGTGTCCATTTACCACACCATAGCGTAAACCGTCAATAAATCTATCTGCTGTTTCTTTATTACCTGTTTTTAGTGCCTTGTCAAAGTGCTCTACCAAATATAGCATTACACTGTCAATCTCACTAGTATCCATTTTTGTAAGCTCTATAGCAGATTCTTTTTCAAGTCTACCCAACATAATATCAAAATTTCTTCTATATCTTGCAAAATCAGCAGTAGAAATTCTATCTTCTGGCACGGTTTTGCTTAGAACCTCAAAATTTATGGATTTCATAGTTGTTTTCAACTGCTCTAGTCTGCTTCTAGTACCCGAAACCTTTTTTTGAGCCTCGTTAATGCTCATTTTCTTCTCTGCTTCTATTTCTGCTTGTGATTTTTTCTTACCGAAAAGATCTTTAAGTCCCATAAAAATTTCCTCCCATTATACTGTTTTATACCATTACTTATATTAATAGGCACTAAAACAAGTATAGTTTAATATAATTAAAATTATATCATAATATATATTTTTTACAACATAATTCCAACATAGCCTATATAAGCTCTATTTTCTCTGTTGATATATACTTAGCTTTTTCGCCAATCAACACTCTTGCTGTAAGTCCTTCGTCTAAAACCACACCTACTTCAGTAATGTTATCAATGCTTTCGGTATTTAATCTAACAGAAAACATTCTTTTTCCACTAGCGTTATTTATAAAAAGCTTAAAAACCACACTTTTTGTTTTAACCTCTATTGGCTCAAACTTTTTATCACACCACACTATACTGTCGTATGTAAGGTTTTCGGCATTGGCAATAACAATTTCTGTTTCGCCTTCAAGATTTACCCTTCTATTCTCAAGAGTATAATCATAGGTGACAATACCTATAGAAATACCAGCAAGCTTATTTTTTAGAAAATCCTGACCTACCTGCTTCATCTGCAATAGGTCTTCCTCAGATGATTGCACAGACTGAATAACAGGGAACCCACAAAGCGAGCATTTTGCTACACCTGCTTCTAATTCTTTGTTACAAGCTATACACCTCATATAACGCAACCCCCGTTGTCTATATTATTTAAAACTATCTGATAGCTTTTTTGATATGTTTTTAGCCTTTGTTCAATATCATCTATATTATCTCTGAAGTATTTTTTCAGCTCGTTTAGGCTTACTCTTGTATCTGCGTTCAGCAGGTTTGCAAGACCAGTTTCTCTCTCAAGCATACTCATAGCATTTTTCATTCTGTTTATGCCGTCTGTACAGCTTTTAATTCTATCAGCATAGCTTACAGCATCTACCGACTCAAACCAAGCCTTTAGCTGTAACAGCTCCTCTTGTGTTTGAGTTGCTTTTTGTATTATTGCAGAACGCTCAGTCTGGCAAGCGTCAAGCTGTTGCTCAAGTGTAGCGATTTCAGCATTTTTATCACTTATTTGCTTTTCGCACTCCCAAATCATATCCTGTTTTATTTTCTTTTTATTTTCTAAATCCTCAAACATTTCATCAAAGCTCTTTTGCTGTTCTGAAATTTCACAGTTAATTTGGTCGCATTCTGCTTTACAGCTTAAAAGCTCTTGATTTTTCGATACCAAAATTGCCTTTAGAGCCTCTACATCGTTTACCTCAAGCTCTTTTTCGAGCAAGCGTATATCATCAATCAGCTTTTGTCTTTCACCACCAAGCTGACTAATTTCGTTTTGTACACTTAGGTGCTTTTCTTCTAATCCAGCAACAATATCTCTTATGCTTACTACTTCAATTTCTATTTTCGCAACTTCTTCTCTTTTAGCCTCTTCCTGTTGCTGTAAAGATAAATATTCCTCTTTTAAATTGCTGTGTTCAAGCTCTTTTTCTTGATAGCTATTCTTTACAGCTTCAATATCCAGCTTAATTTGCTCAGCTTCATTTTGTATTGCAGGAATTTTTGTATCTGTATACTCCAAAAGATTTGCTTTAAGCTGTAACAGCTCATTCTCTACAGCTGTACATTCCTGTGTAGCATTGTCTGTTTGAGCTGTTAAGCCTGAGTGCTGTTCTTTTAGCTGGCTTAAACGCTCTGTGGTAGCAAGTAACTGTTGCTGTGCATTTAAGTTAGATTTTTCTTGCTCACCTACTTCTGCTTCTAGCTGTGTATACTGCTGATTAAGAGTGTTAAATTCCTCTAATTTATTATTATATTCAGCCTTTACTGCTTCAAGCTGAGCTAACAAATCATTATATTTTGTCTTAACCTCTTCAATTTTTATATCGCTGTACTTTGCAATTTCGCTTTCTAGCTGTGAGCAATTCTCTATAATCTCAATATTCTGACTTTGCAATCTTTTTAGCTCCAAAAGATTGCTTTCAAGCTCTTGTTCTTTTTTCTGGCTATCTTTAATTATAGCTTCGTACTTTTCTATATCTGCCGAGGTTTTTTCTACATCTTTGCAAACATCAAAAAATCTTTTTGCCTTATCCTCTAATTGATTGATATTCTCTTGATTTTCTCGGTTTATTCTTAAAACCATTCTGCTAAGCCATATTAATCTTGTAACAAGAGCACCTGTATCTCCTATAGGAAAATCAGCAACGGCTTTTCCACCTTCGCTTTTTACATCTTCGCATATATCGTGAAATAAATCGAAAACATTAAGCACCGTTACATCATCATTTTTATAAGAAGAAAGATTATTAATGCTATTTATTGTTCTTTTAAATTTCACTGCAAGCTACCTCCCGAAAAGCCTGTAACCTTAAACAGCTCGTTAAGTCTTGTAAGCTCTATAATATGCTCCTCACCTAAACTATCGGTTATCGGGTCATAGTCGTGTATATGCACACTTAAAATACCCGATGTATCCATAGAAAAACCTATAAGTGCAATGCAGTAATGGCCCTTAATTATATTTTTAAGCTTACTTGCAAATTCGTCCTTAGGTATAGCCACAAACGCAGTTTTATCATCCGGACCAAAATTAACAATAAATTCGTCAAAGCTTCTGCTTAATGAGCGTATCATAAATTTATTGCCATCTGTGCCAACAGGGTAATAAACCTGACCAAACTGTATATCTTGCTTATAATTAATTGCATATATAAGTGCAACTGAACCCGACGAAATATCGTGAGATTTTACACCTATGGAATAAGGTGCCGTGTTGCGTATGCCGATAATTCCATTTGAAAGAAGTGCAGTACCAAGCGAAACTGCTCGTTCGCAGTCAGAACGATTTTTTATAATATCCTTTACTCTTAAATCTATACTGCTGATTTCAAATTTATCTTCAATCTGCTTTTTTACAAGATAAAAATTACCAAAACCACCAACAAGTGCAATTTTAAAATCATCACATTCTCTATTCATCCAGCTTATGTCGTTGTTTGACATAAATGTAATCATCTCTTCAAGCTTGCTATCAAGCACATCTCTTATTGCTTCGTTATAGGCCTCAAGCAACAAGGCATAACTTATATCTACATCTTCGCCCTTATAGTAAAGCGATGTAAACATCACATCTTCAAGCTCATACATATCCTGGTCGTATTCTTCGAATATATCCTTAATAAGCTCTGTACGGTTTTGTAGCTCGTCTTCAAGCTCGTCTACAGCCTTATAAAACTTGGTATCAAATACTACTTCAGTATCCTTAAAGGCTTCGTGTCTTTTTATTGCCTTTTCTACCACTGTTTCCATATATATTACACTAGCTTTGCCTATTTTACCCTCTTCGTTTTCACCAGCACCTGTACGGTTTAACACCTTTATTTCAACGCTGTTACTACCATCACTGCTTTCACAGGCAGATACATTAGTAAGTGTAATATCAAGTGTACCTCCACCGTAATCTACCAAAAGGATATTACCGTGAAAATCCACACCCTTATTTATTTGATAATTATATGCAAAAAACGCACTTGCTGCAGCTGGCTCGCTTACAACCTGAACATTTTCTACAAAATCCATTTCTTTAAAAATATTTCTTACAATACTTCTTCCGTCAACGGTTTTAAAGTCTTCGTTCCAAATTTCTGGTACACCAACAACTATATTGCCAATCTTATCTTCACCAAGATCAGTTAACACCTTTCTTAGCAAATCCTCAAGAAAAATAGCAGATATTTTTTCTGGTGTATTTTCTGAATCAAAGCCTCTTTCTTCAAGATGCTTACTTCCCTCTTGCTCGGTCAAAAGCATTTTAAAGGCTCTGAATATTCTTGCTCCTTTTCGACCAGTTTGGCTTTTAGCACCTCTGCCAAATTCGTAACGGTCAGAGTATTCATCATAAGAAACAACAGATGGTATACAAGGTGTTCCTTGGTCTAGTGCTAAGGTTTCAAGCACCTTTGTATTGTGTCTATATACCGACACTAATGTATAAGTACTTCCAAAATCTATTCCCAAATTAATCATATATCTGCAACACCTCTTCAAATTCTTCTTCAACCGATATTTCAGGGGTTGTGTTAACCTCTGTAAACTTATTGTTAACCTCTAAAAGGTCAGACATAATCTCTCGGCTTTGTACATTCTCTGCCTCGTTCATAATATCATTAAACTCATCAGAGCTATTAGAAATTTCTTGCAACAGGCTTTTTGAGTTAACAATTGTATCCTGTGCTTTTCTTAGCATTACCTCTACACTGCTATTTATTGTTTTTAAATTCTCACCAAAGTTCATTTCTAGTGTAGTTTCTGTAGCCTGAATAGTTGCTTTTAGCTTTTCTATCCAACTGCTCTTTTGTGATTTTACAAATTTTTTAGATTTTATTGTTTCACTCAGATTATAGGCACGTTCTTTTTTGGTGTAAAGCTCGTGCATTTCTGGAGATACATTATCGCCATAGCCAAGCTCTCGCTCTCTTTTTACCACATCTGGGTGCATAGCCTCAAATCGTCTTTCGTCTTCAATTGCCTTATTAAGCTCTCTCTCAAGCTCGGTTATTCTTCTGGTTAAAAGCTTATTTTCTTCTTGCATAGTGTAAAGGCATACTGTAGATTTTAGTATAATCATATACAGCTCATAGCAGGAATCGCTGATTTTATTCTTAGAATCAGCTTCCTCTGAAAATGTATTACTCTCGTCAAAGGTTATCGAGAACATTCTATCTAATGCATAGCGTATTGCCTTTAATGATTTTTCAAGCGTTAGCAAATCAACGCCCTCGTATGTGTCAGAGGTTGCATCGCAAGCAAACTCAATAAACTTATCCATATAGCTTAAAGAGCAATAATCGTCATAGATTATAACACTTGGCTTTTGTAGCTTTGCTATAATTTGCAAAAGCTGTTGGCTTATATCCTCTTTTAAATAAAAATCGTTAACCTTTTTCTGCAGTTTTTTATACACCTGCTGTAGCTTTGTTATTTTTGAATTATACTCAACAATAGGCAGTTGAGCATCATCTAGCTTGTAGCCATTTGAGAAAAACCACATTTTAATTGAGTTTTGACCCTCGTGGCTATTTTTAATAGTATTAATACATTCAGTAATTTTATTAAATATCAACCTATCTCCAAGGCTTTCTTCTATATTTAAAAACACCTTTTTAGCCTTGTCGTTAAACAGCTTACCTGCATACTCTCTGAACGATTGAGAATTATACCAAAAATATATCAAATCAACATAGTCATCAATCATCTGAAAGCTGTTTGAAAGATAAGATTCGTTTTTAATAAAATGACGATATACAATATTGTATATATTATCTCTGGTTAAGATGTTAAGAAAAACCATTCTTACATCAAGCTCGTTTTTCAGCTCGTCATAAATATACATATTTTTCTTTCTGCTAAAAATAGCATCTATCCCAGGGAATAGTCCACTATGAAATATCCCATTTTTATCTTTTAGGTATCCAATACTTCCACCTACACTAACAGGTGCATGAATCAAAATTAAATGACGATTACCGGTTTTATGATTTTTTGCAGATAATTCCTTTAGCTTTGGCACTATCCCCGGTATTTCTGCAAGCTCCTTAAAGGTTTCTATCGAGAACACAAACGCCATGTGCTCTTGCTCATTCATAATTGTAATCATTCTGTTTAAGCAGTCTTCAAAATCATTTTTACCCTCTATAAGCTTTGTACCAGCAAAATCGTCCATTGTCTTATTTGGCTTTTGAAAAAACTTTATACGGTCAAATATGCCGTTTTTCTTTTCTGAAATATCAAAAAAGTCCATATCAACCATAGAAAGCTCATAGCTACCCTCATAGCCCGAAAAGAAGAATACAGTCTTGTATTCTCGGCGTATAAGCTCGCAATATATATATTGGTGCAGTGTAAGCCTTACAGCAGAATCAGTATAGTAATAATCATCACCATTTGCAAATACAAAGTGAAATAATCCCTTTTCTGCATCAAAAAGCTCCATAAAACCACCTCTTTAACATTATAAAAATAATCAATATCATTGTATCAAATAGACACATAAAATTCAATAACATACCATAATTTATGCTATATTCCAAAAGCAAAAGAATTAAAGGCAACAAAAGAATTGTCGCCTTTAATTACACATATTTAATTTGACGATACTCTCATATTACGCCATGTATTCACCTTATAGCTTTGTCCATATCTGTTTGTTTCGGTGCTTATAGCAGTTAAGTCTGCTTTCACACCAATTGTAATATTATCGCCTGCTGCTATAGCTACAATATTTCTCCAGTATTCTGTGCTGTTCATTCCACTTCCAGCTAACATAAAGCCTCCTGTGGTAACAACTGTACCATCACGTCTTAAACCAACTGTATGATTGCTACCAGCTGCTATTGCAACTATACCCGACCACAAACCTACATTACACTTATCATTCTTTCTGCAACCAACTGCAACAACAGTGCCATCGTTTCTTAAGCCTACAGTATGCTTTTCTCCTGCTGTAACTGCTATTATATTATTCCATTTTTTAACATTACATTGATTGTGGCTGTTATCACCTACAGCAACAACAGTACCATCTGCTTTTAACCCTATAATATGATGCTCACCTGCTGCAATATCAACTATATTGTTCCATTTTTCTATAGCGTTATAGGTCGGACGACTTTTCATACCTATAACAGCAACAGTACCATCAGCTCTTAATGCTACTGTATGAGTACGACCAGTTGCTATTGCTATAATATCTCTTAGCTGTGACACATTACATTCACCATAGCGATTATCACCCACAGCTACAACTGTACCGTCTGACTTTAAGCCTGCTATATGACTTGAACCAACCGATACAGACACAACGTCGTTCCAATGACATACACCAGCTTCGCCATATATACTAGTACCAGCAAAAACCACTGTACCGTCTTTTCTTACTCCTACAGTACGATTTCTTTTTGATGAAATACACTGTATATTTCTGAACCTTAGCTTCTTACCTACTGGTTGAGCCTGTTGCTGTGCATAATTCTGTTGTGTGTAATTTTGCTGTGCGTTATTCGCCTGTGCACGATTTTGCTGTGTGTAATTCTGCTGTGCGTTATTTACCTGTGCATGATTTTGCTGTGTGTAATTCTGCTGTGCATTATTCGCTTGTGTACGATTATGCTGTGTGTAATTCTGCTGTGCATTATTTAACTGTGCACGATTCTGTTGTGTGTAATTTTGCTGTGCGTTATTATTTGACTTTGTCTTGT
>JAZSEI010000053.1:0-20382 GCA_045531635.1 Acutalibacteraceae bacterium | reverse complement strand
TAACAATTTATCTATTTTAAATATAGAAAAAAGACCAAAAAATTTTATAAATTAAGTTTTTATATAATAAACCAAACGTGAAAATTATAAAATATTATTATAGTTTAAATTGTAATTCTTTATATCAAATTATGATTTTTTATTTATAAACCAATAACTAATCCAATAAATTACAACTAAAACACAAACAGAAGCAGAGAGAATGGCAGCCAATTCAATTTGATTAAGTATATTCAATACAACAACAGAAACACACACTAAAATTATATAAATAATAAAAGAAATGCTTTTTGCTTTGTTTGCAATAGAGATGTTACGTTCGTCATTTTCCACAATTTGTTGCTTTTTTATTGTTTCGTCATTTTTAGTTATCAAAAAATAATTTCTTACTTTAGCTATTCCGACAACAATTAAAGCAAATCCGAAAGATGATAAAAAGCTGTTATCTATTTTTATAATATTAAATATAACTATCATTACTAGCCCTAAAATAATATAGCCTATCGCAAAAAACAATCTAATTTTTAACTTTTTCTTAAAATCCATAATTAATCCTCCTCAAAAATAAATACATCTTCTATTGTTGCATTAAAATATTTAGCAATATTATATGCAAGCTGTAGCGAAGCATTATATTTGCCATTCTCTAGTGAAATAATGGTCTGTCTGGTTACACCAACATTATTAGCTAAATCTTCTTGGGTAATACCATTCTTTCTCCTTAATTCTCTTATTCTGTTATTCAAATAATCGCCTCCTTGTGTAAAGTTAACTTTACAACACAATTATATATTAGTCTTAACTAAATGTCAAGTGTGTTTTACATTTCATATAATCAAAACTACCCGTTAAACGGGTGCTTTTGATTATGTGTGGATTTTATGTGGATATAAAAATAAAAAACGGCTTAAACAAGCCGTTTTTTTAGTATATGGCGGAGATGGAGAGCGTTATTTTTATTGTTTTTTATGTTTTATTGGTTTTTACAGATGTTTAAAATTTCGCATATCTAAGCCATTTTTTGACATTTACTTTTATTTGTAATTATGATAAATTTATTTAAATGCGATTTATTCGTGGATAATTCGTGGATGAATTACAATTTAATTTTATTCAAAACTTTTAAAGCTCTCTCACTTTCCTTGGGGTAAAGATGTGAATATGTTTGCAGTGTTGTACTAATATCTGAATGTCCTAGTCTACGAGCAATCTCTTGTATATTTATTCCGTTGTTAGCTAGCAAACTAGCGTGTGAATGTCTAAAATCGTGTAGTCTGATGTGTTTGACCCCAGCACTCTCTGCAAAGTGCTGGTTAGCTGTATCAACAGTAGTATCACGGAGGGGGGTTATTCCACCACAAATGTAGTAGTCACTATTAAAATTTGGCATATCTTTACAACGCTCTAGGTGTTCATCTAACACCAACCTCAATGGTGAAGGTATTTGTATTTGGCGAATAGAGCTTCTGTTTTTAGGTGGTGTAATACGGTCATCGCCTTTAAGTGTTTGATTTAATGATTTGGTGATATATATTGTATCATCTTTAATGTCGCTCCAAGTTAATGCATATATTTCACCTTTTCGCATCCCCATATAAAATGCGATATTAAAAAATACATAATAACTCCACGCTTTTAATGTATTTTTTTGTTCTGCATCTGTTTTAGCTACTTTAATATATTTCTTAAATTCGTTAGGAGTATAAAACAGCATTTCCTTTACATCGTCAAGTGGTGCTTTAAAATTTCCTACTTTTAGCAGTGGATTTTGTGGTAGATATTCCATTCTTACAGCAAAGTTAAGCAACGCTCGAAACTCGCCATAAATATTTTTTCGCATTGTTATCGATAGGTTTTTAGCTTCAATATGTTGCTTCCATTTTTGAAGATTAGCTGTATTTAATTTATCGATTTTAAATTTTCCTAAATTATCCAGCACATGGTTTGTTAGTACTTGCTTACTTTTCTCTAATGAGCTCTCTCTGACTTCGTGTTGTTTAGATATTGTATATTCATTATACAATTCTAGTACAGTGAGTTTATTAGTTTGTGCTAAGTTTTTCTGTTCGTGAAGTAATCTTCTTTCAAGATCTTTCGCTTCATCAGAACCGAATGCTATTCGTTCTACAGATTTATAATTTCCATTGTTATCAACGAAATTGATTTTAACCCTATACTTAATTTTGCCATCTTTTTTTACAGGTTTTCCGTTCTTATCTAAAACTTTTATAAGTGGCATATAATTACCTCCTTGTTTTAAAGGGGTCGAATTCGACCAGTTTAGCTAAAAAGGGTGCAAAAATCCCTTGTAATCAATGCTTAAACATTTGCAAAAATCACAAGGGTGTGGTACAATATATATGCTTGATTTTTATATGTACCTCGCACCCATGCGTGGTAGCCGTCCTATCCTGCTGTAACAGGGTAGGACGGTTTTTCTTTTTTTGTGTTTATTTATAGAATTGTTTCTTATACCATTTTCCTGACGTCGGCAAAATGGTAAGACGGCTTTTATTTTTTATATTTGTGTTTCTAAAATAGAAATATAGTGTCTATTTGAATCATCAGAAAGAAAACTGTTCGAATCAAAATATCTAAGTTCTCCACCAACACTTGTTATAGTTTCGGGAATAATCATCATTTCCTGAACAGTTGCATTAATAGTTCCTTTAGTTCCTGGTGATATTGGATCGCTCATAACTACATTATTATAGCTTATTCCATTTAATATAATAGTGTCCGCTTGAAATGTTAAAGATCTATCAGTTTTATTATTAACTAACAGATATACTTCTAATACATCATCTTCATATTTAGATTTTTTTGCATCAAAATAACTTATTTCGATTTCGTCAGATGTAAAGATAACAGGATAAGTCTTTTCGGTAGGTGCCTCTGTTGGTGGCTCCGTTGGTGGGATTGTTGGAGCTTCTGTTGGTGGTTCTGTTTTGGGTTCGGTTACTGGTTCTGTGAGCAACTCTGTTGTTTCTTCACTTTCGTTGTATGACAAGCTCTCTTCACTGATTGTTTTTAACTTTGATAAAGAATATGTTGATTTATTAGCTTTTTTACCAATCTCTATTTTATCTGCATAAAAAACAGGCATTGAAAAGCTTTCAGGAAAACATATGACTTCACCAAAACATAAAACGTCTTGATTGTTAAGCAATTTAAAGAGCTCGGTGGAATATCTTACTTTTTCAAAAATAATTAACCATTCTTCATCGTCCTCTGATTTTAGGGTTATTCCACATTCCTCATCAAAATCCAAAATATCTTTCACTTTACCTTTAACATATACAGGTGTGTTTATGATACCATCTTGCGAAGCATATGAGTTGAGTTTATGAAAGTCTGCATATTCATACCCGTCAATATCTTCTTTTATATCAGAATTACTTGATGATTGATTTGAAAAATCGTTAGTTTTTTCATTTGGAATTATCAGAATTATAAAGATAACAAAAGAAAAAAACAGCACAATTAAAGAAACGATTAGTAGTTTTTTGTATGGCTTATTATTCATTTTTTAGGTCCTCCTAGACACAATAAATTTATTATTAGATTTACAGTGTTTAGAAAGTATGTAAAATTCACCCATAATAAACACTATTTAATCTAATTAATTATATAATATCACAGGTGAATTTTTATTACAATGTAAAATTTTACATTTTTCTGTAATTTTTTATATATTTTTCAAAATTTTTGTAGACTTTTCGCTCTAAAGGGTGCAAATACCACTTATTACGCTTTTCTAACAATGCCATTCGTTCAGCTCTGAATCCAGCTGATGTTATGGAGATGTTGCAAAGCTTAGCTATTTCATTAGCGTTAAAAGCTTGCAGTTCGTGTAATACACACGCTGGAGCTAGCAGACGGACAGCAAACATATCAGCCTCTTGTTCTTCATCATCTCTAAAAGTAAAGGTACGGTATTTCTTTTTCTGATACATTGTATGACCTAATAGGATATGCCCTAGTTCGTGTGCCACAGTAAATCTGCACACTGGTACAGACTCGGTATCATCAAATACAATATACCAATTCCCATTCGCTTCCATAGTAAATCCACGCTCGCCTTTTTTAAGCTCGTGGACCTCACTATTTTTAATAACCTTAATACCCAACAGCTTTGCTATTGCGTTTACTGAAACAGGTAATGCAGTTATATTAAAATCAATAAAAGCCTGCCAGGATGCGTTCCTAACATTCTTATATTTGGCATATATCATTTATTTTCACCTCAAGGGATATTGTTTCCCTTGAGGTGATTTTTTATTTAGTTACATATCAATATCATTCTCTGGGGCATTTATAAATTTAGACTCGTCAACCTCAACTACTTTAGGTTTAGATTTATCGTTAAAGCTTCGGGCTATTCTGTATGCGTATTGAACATCATTACAACGCCTGTACTCAATATTCAATATATCTTCTACAGCTTCTTTGCCATAATCGTCAAGCTTTCTATATTTGTTTATGAATGTTTTTTCATCGGAAGATAGAATTAAATCTTCTTTTTCGTTTTTATTTCCTTTTTCTCTTCCTAACAAATAATCAGTTGATACATTAAAGAATGTCGCTAATGCAACAAGTATTTCGGAGTTAGGCTCTCTTTCGTTTTTCTCGTAGCCTACATAAGTAGTATAAGGTATATCTAACGCTTCAGCCAGTTGCTTCATATTTAACCCTTTTTTCATTCGTAATGCTTTTAATCTGTTTTCGAACACTATACTCACCTCTTTTCTATATTGTATATTTTACTCCATTTGAGTAATCAAATCAATACATTTATTATCGGAATACGCTTTTTGTATATTTGGACAATTTTGCGTTACGCAATTTGGATATTATTTCACTGTTAAAGTGTTGACAAATACGCAAATCGGGTATATAATCAAAACATCAAATACGCAAAGAGCGTATCGCAAGGTGGTGAAAATATGCAATTATTTAAATATCCAAATATCGAAGCTGAAAGAGCAAGAGTGAACATATCACAAGAAGAATTAGCCGAAAAGCTGAATATAGAGAGAAAGACTTACTATAATTGGCTTACAAAAGGTAATATTCCAGTAAGTTCGTTGATGACTCTTGCCGATATGTTCGACTGTTCAGTAGATTATCTTCTAGGAAGAACAAGAAACCCAGTGGTAAATTAAAAAGCTGGCTAACACAGCCAGCTAGAAAGGGAAGAGGGGATATAACAATGCACAAACCTTTAGATTATATTTTGATTATATCAAACTTAGTAGCAATCTTATTAAGTGTATATTCGATTGTTGAAAGCTCGATAAATGTATAGTTACTTTACAGGATGTTGTGGATGATAATTATCAGGCAGTTTATTCGCAACGATTTGCGAATAAAAGCATTTTTTAGGTGTCGAAATTTTAAGCGTAAAAATTTCGTTATCGCAATAATTTTCAAAATTTAAATTTTCAAAATATAACAAGCCGTGAATGCTACCATAACTGTCTAATCTTAAATTATTAAGAAGATTATCTTTATTGACTTCGTAAACTAGACACTCGTTTATGTTTGCTTTAGAAAACAAACATAACTCACCAATATCGGTACTTGTAATATTGGAACTTCCGTGCTCCATTAAGATTGGAGAGTATGTATTGCCGTTTTTGTCAGTTAACTTGATTTCAGAAATTGTAACAGCACTTTTACTTGTATTGTTGATTTCAATATCAAAGAGCACGCAGTCAAATTTTTCGCAATAAATGTATGAAAAATAATATAGTGTTTGTTTCTGACGCACAGCGAGTTTCACTTTTTCTTCCAATTTGTTTATAACGATAAATATTGAGTTAACAACGCTAACAACAAGAGCAAACCATTGGACAGGGTTATTTACAAAGTTTGTTTTCAACCATTCAAGAAATTCATCCATAATACTCACCTCACCTTCTGTATTTAGTGTAGCGAATGGGGGTTCGCTACTAGATATAGTATATCATAGAAAGTTGGTGAAATCAATGCACAAGGAAGAATTTGCAAGAATATTGTCTGATAGCCGAAAACAGAAAAATCTTACACAAAAAGAACTAGCAGAAAAAACAGGCTTTACAGTAAGAGCAATTCAATACTGGGAAAAAGGAACAAAGAATATTTCACTAGAAAATGCCGATAAGCTGTTAAAGGCTTTAGGTAAAGAAATAAAGATAGGTGGTGAGTAGAGTAGTGGTTATATACGCAACAGCAATAACCATATTAGCTGTAGTTTTAGGAATTAATGCCTTGAAATGGAAAATATCAACCCATGCAGTTATATGGTTTTGTAAAGAGCATAACAAAGAACCCACAGAAAAAGAAATTGCTGACTACACTAAAAGAGTAATCAGCAAAATGTTTAAGGGGAGTTAGTTGATTTAAACTGCTTAACATTGAAGATAGGTGAAATCAAGGAACAACCCACACATACAGACAATCCATGACAGGAGGTGGAATTATGAATGCACCGAATATAGAAAAGGCTGTGGCTATATATTATAACCACACAGAAATAGGCAACAAGGAGATAAAAGAGCTGTTTAACTGTGGAGCTACTACAGCTTGTAGACTTAAAAAAATAGCTAAAGACAAAATGGCAGAGCTAAAAACTAGGTGCTGGGATAGCAACAATGTAGATATTGAAACAGCTTTTATTGCTTGGGGATTGGATATTCATAAGCTAGAAGAAAAGCTGAAAAAGCTCAACCAACTAAAGGGAAAAGGCTTGTTATAGAAGTAGAAAGGACGTGAACCAATGCAGAAAACAGTACTGATAAAAATGCCGTCAGGACAAATAATCGCAGTAAATGACTATGAGAAAGTTAAAAAAAGAATACGTTCGGGTTCTATAGTTGTTGGCACAGTTGATACAGAGCTTACAGCAAACGAACTGAACAAGGGTATTTACTCACAATTCAAAAAAACATATCACGTACTTTTAATAGTTGCTGATTGTTTAAAAGAGAAAAACAAGCCTAAAAACGAAATTAGAAAGAGAGTTAAAAAATGCAAAAACCAAAACCAATAGAGTACCTACAAGCGATACTCTACCACATAAAATACAATTGGCGAAAAATCTTAATGGCTGTGCTTGTAACAACCACAGGAACATTAGCACTAGTCTATGCAGCAACGAATATTAGCCTGCTGTACAAGCTGACTGTAATTGCAGGACTAGTAGCATTAATAACAGCTGTTGTTATTTACGCACCAGAGCTTGGAAAGGTAATGGACCGATTTGGGCTAAGGTTAGTGCCTGAGGATGAAAAAGAAAAAGCCACCAGTGACGGCAATCACTAAGTGGCAAAGAAAATTTTATACACTTAAATTTTAAACAGATTTTAGGAGGATGTCAAGAGTGGAATTTGATAGAAAAGTATTCGCAAGCCGAATTAAAAAGGCTAGAATAGCTAAACAATTAAAACAGGTACAGCTAGCAGGTATGGTAGGGGTTTCTCGCGATACAATCGTTAATCTCGAAAATGATAAGGTAGATAACGAGAATGGTTGCAAGGTATCGATAAGCCGAGTTTTTAAAATAGCAGAAGTGCTTGATGTTTCTATAGACTATCTATGTGGCAAAGATAAAGGAAATAATTGTATTTCAATAAACGCAAATGAAATAGCAGAAACGATAGTTAATAAATTTACTGACTCATTTGAATTTTGTGCAATTTCTCATAAAGAAATTTCTAACAAGTGTGGAATTACTGAGTGTAATTTGTTGAAGCTGAAAAAGCTTGTAAATTCAAAGAAAACAAGCGACCTAGAACTAATTAATAAGCTTATTTGTCATATATGATTTACATATCATTAGGAGTCTGCAAACTCTGCCAAAAGCAAAAACGCTGCATAGGCAGTAGCAGAGGGGTGCAGTACACGGATTTTAAAAATAAGGAGAATAAAGGAAATGTCAAAAAAAATGACACCGAGAAGAAAAGCTCAATTAATACTTGGGCTTGCAATGAAGATAAATAGCACATCCACACGCAGAGAGCTAACAGGTAATAAGCCTACGGTATTTATTAATTTTTCTGGACATATAAACCAACTTGAGGTGTATATACACTCAAATGGCTGGTTTGAAGAGGAAGATCCTGATTACTGTTATTACCTTTATTTATCTGATGACAACTACAAAGACGAGAAAATGAACGAGTGCATAGCACTGCTAAAGGATATCTGGCAACAGTACAAGCCTGCAAAGATAGAGGAGGTGTCTGCTAATGCTGTATGACCTAAGCGAAGCACACAAAGCTTTGTTTGACGAGTTTGAAGCCATATATAGCTGGGAGCCAACAGAGGACGAGAACGGCAACTTTATTGATGATGACGGAAACATCATTGAAGATGTACTTCAGTATAAAGAAGATATGCTGCAAGCCTGGTATGACACACTTGAGGGCATAGAGGGCGAGTTTGACATAACAGCCGAGGCTTTAGCTTTGTATATAAAAAATCTAAATGCAAATGCAGAGGCCATTAAAATGGAAAAGCATAAGTTGGAAATCAGGCAAAAATCCTACGAAAACAGGGCAGAACGCCTTAAAAAGTATCTGCTTGAAAATATGCAGAAAATGAAACTCAAAAGGGTTGAAACAGCAAGAGTAGCTATATCAACACGCAACAATGCAGAGAGTGCATTTATCACAGAAGAAAATCTTCTTGTGGAGTGGGCAATGAAAAACAATAACAGTCTGCTTAATTATCCAAAGCCAAAGTTAAGCAAAACAGCAGTTAAAAACGCTATCAAGGCTGGTCAGGAAATACCTTTTGCTACAGTAGTACGCACGCAGAGTGTGATTATAAAGTGAGGTGATTTTATGGGAGAACCTGTAATTATTTACGGAAAAAGTGGATCCGGTAAGAGTCGAAGTCTTAAAAACTTTGCAACTGATGAAATAACACTTATCAATGTAGAGCGTAAGTCTTTGCCGTTTCGTAAGAAATTCAAATATACAGTTGTATCTGATAGCTACCCTCTGATTATAAAAGCACTCAAAAAAATGCCTACAAAGATAGCTGTTATTGATGACGCTGGTTATTTGCTTACCAACACCTTTATGCGTGGTCATTCAAAGAGAGGTGCAGGAGCAAGTACCTTTGACTTATATAACGATATTGGCGATAGATTCTGGGAGCTTTTTCAGGAGGTTAAAAACCTACCCGAAGATGTAATTGTTTACATAATTATGCACGAAGAAGAAAGCAACAACGGTCATATTAAATTGAAAACGCTTGGTAAAATGCTGGAAAATATAGTTAATGTTGAGGGTATGTCAACAATCGCTATACGCTGTATGTGCAGAGATAGCAAGCATTTTTTCAGAACAAAAACAGAGGGTGACGATATAACAAAAACACCCGAGGATATGTTTGAAGAAACAGAAATTGAAAACGATTTAAAGGCTGTTGATACAGCTATAAGAAAATACTTTTTTGAATATGAGGAGGAAAACGAATAATGAGAGGATTTAATAATTATAACGATATTCCAGAATTTACAGAGATTCCAAAGCTACCTGCTGGAGCTTACGAGGTTAAACTGATAAGAGCAGAGGAGAGAAAGTTTAAAAATGGTGAGGGTTGTTGTCTGCTGTTTGATATTTCAGAGGGTGAATATGAAGGCTACTACCGTCAGAAATATGAGGCAGACAAGAAATCTCACGAGAATAACCCTGATAAATTTCAGGAAGCAAAATATAAGGGTGTATATACGCTATTTTACCCTAATGGTGGTCAGTTTGATGAAACCACTGAAAAACGCTACAAAACAGCCTTTGAAACCATTAAAAACAGCAACCCACAGCTTAAGGTTGATTTCTCAAAGGAATGGAACGGAAAGGCACTTAAAGGCTGCAAGGTTGGTATGATTTTTCAGGATAAAGAATGGTCAATAAATGGAAACTCTGGTATGACAGCACAGCCTTACGGAATAATCTCACTTGAAAAGCTGAGAAGTGGAGAATTCAAGCTACCCGAGCCTAAATATCTGAATGGCTCTGCACCAGCTCAGCAAACACAGACAAGCAACGATTTTACAGAGTTTAGTGCAGACGATGACGACCTACCATTCTGATGTACAAGCTAAGACCATACCAAACAGAGCTTGTTAATAATGCCTTTAAGGCTTGGCAGAACGGCTACACAGCACCGTGTATCGTTCTGCCTTGTGGTGGGGGTAAGTCTGTAATTGTTGCTGAAATCGCAAAAAGAGTTACCGAAAATGGTGGTAATATACTTTTTTTAGTGCATCGCAGGGAGTTAGTTGCCCAGATATATGCAACTTTCATTCGTTTTGGACTAACTATTGAGAGGTGTCAAATCGCAATGGTTCAGACTATTAGCAGACATCTTGAAGAAATACCCAAGCCAGCACTAATAATCACAGACGAAAACCACCACGGCAAGGCTGCAACATATCGCAAGGTGTACGACTATTTTGCAGATGTGCCAAGGGTAGGCGTAACAGCAACACCGGTAAGGCTTGACGGTTCGGGCCTTTCAGATGTAAACGACAAATTAATTATAGGAGTGTCAGCCAAGTGGCTTATAGAGAATAAATGCCTTGCTCCTTACGACTATTATGCTCCACCAATATCAAAGCAGAAGCCGAAATTTCACACCCGAAATGGTGAGTTTGTAACAAGTGAAGTTTTGGCTTTTTACGATAAACCAACAATCTATGGCGATATTGTAAAGCATTATCAGAAGCTTGCAAACGGTAAGCAGGCTATTGTATATTGCACAGCTATAACGCAGTCAGAAAAGCTCTGTAAGGAGTTTATTTCAAAGGGGATTACAGCTATGCATATAGACGCTAAAACCCCACAGAATGAACGCAACGCAATTATAGAGCAGTTCAGACATGGCAAGATTAAAATACTTTCAAATGTCGATTTGATTTCAGAAGGCTTTGATGTACCCGACTGCGAGGTGTCAATTTTGGCACGACCTACACAGTCATTAACGCTGTACATTCAGCAGTCAATGCGATGTATGAGGTACAAGCCTGACAAGCGTGCAATAATAATCGACCACGCAGGCAACTGGGAGCGTTTTGGCTTGCCTGATGATGACAGAGAGTGGACTCTTGAGGGCAAGCAGAAGAAAAAGCAAGACGGTGAATCGGTAGTTAAAACCTGCCCCGAATGCTTTAATGTGGTTGCAGGTGCTACAAGAATATGCTCACGCTGTGGATATGAGTTTAAATTTGAAGGACTACAGCAAAACAGCAAAGCCGAGCTTATCAAAATAGACGAACAGAAAAAGCTTGAATGTAGGGTAAAAAATTACTTATCACCAGCCGATTGTCAGAATATGAAAGAGCTACAGGAGTACGCTAAGCAAAAAGGCTACAAGCCAGGCTGGGCATATTATCAAGCAAAATCAAGGGGGTTTTTGTATGGCTCAAAACAAGGAAACAAAGATACAAAACGATATCCGTGCAGAGCTGTCACAGGCTGGAATAGTGGTGCGTAATAATGTGGGCAGATTTTACACAGCAACTGGTTATCCAATAGCTGTGGGAGTGCCTGGAATGGCTGATTTAACGCTTTTTACAAAAGGTGGCAAAACTATATTTGTAGAGGTAAAAACACCCACAGGCAGGCTGTCAGAGCAACAAAAACACTTTAAAAAAGCAGTAGAAGGGCTTGGGTTTGAATACATAGTAATGAGAAGTAAGGAGGAGGCAACAGCTCTATGCGAACAGCTAAAGAAATTGAACAGCTAGCTAAAGACGGAAAGCCTTTGCCAAAATATGCAGACCCAGCCGAGGAATATTACTTTGATATGATACAGGCAGGACTGCTGAAATATCAGACCAAAAGCTTCAGCAAAAAGGATTTGCTTGAATATCGCAACAAGAAAAGGCGAGTATATGAGCATTTGCTACAGCAATTCAGCCTTAGCAAAATACATAATGATCTGGCAGTACAGCTATCACAGGTGCATTTGTGTGGCTGTGAGCAGTGCAAGAAGGTTGCAAGAATACTTGAAGGGAGGGCGAGTTGTGAATGAAGAAAACAAGAAATATGGTTACATAGGACTATGGCGAAGTCTGCTTAGCTGGGAATGGTTTCAAGAGCCTAACACATTATCGGTGTTCATTTACTGCTTGCTCAGAGCGTGTCCTAAAGAAGATAAGTGGAAAGGAAACACCATAAAGCGTGGCAGTTTTATAACAAGTTTGGCAAAAATTAGCAAAGATACAGGGCTTACAATGCGACAAACAAGAACAGCACTGGAGCACCTAGAAACGACAGGCGAAGTGACAAAGTGTTCAACCTCAAAATTTACCGTAATATCGGTAAAAAACTATGATTTCTATCAAGTTAGCGACAAGCATAATGACAGAGTATCGACACAGAACCGACATAATAAACGACAGACAAATGACAAGCTACCGACAACAGATAAAAATAAGAAAAGAGATATATTACCTAAAGGTAATATATCTCTGGGGAAAAAAGAAAAAAAATCGCCCGATGTGGCTGTGCCTGAGGGCACGCCACATGCGAATGAAAAACCGACTCGTGAAACGGTTATAAGCTATGGAGAAAAGATTGGTAAGTCATACGAAGAGGCTAGTGGGTTTTATGCGTATTTAGAGCTAATGAAAGACGACTTTGAAAACTGGCAAGGAAGATTAAAGGAGTGGGATTAAAAAATGCTGGACACAACTAATTTAGAAAATGAAATAATAGGTGCGTTTCTGTCAGTTGAAGAAAGCAGAAAGAATATTGCACTTACTGTAAAGGCTGATTATTTTTGTAACAGCACAGTTAAAGAAATATATAAGCACCTGCTAAAGGAATACGAGAAATATCCTAAGGCTGATATAGTGGCACTGGTTGAGGGTTTGGACAGTGAGCAGAAAAGATATTGCATTGAAGCAACACAGGACCCAAGCCTGAACTTTAAGATTAACAGTGATACCCTGAAGAAATTCACAGTACAGGCACGCAAAAGGCTGATGAATGAAGAAATAACACAGCTTACACAGCAGGGCGAGCTTACAGCTACTCAATTAAAGCAAATTGCTGATAAATACAGCACCTCAACAAATCAGAACAGCACCAATGCATTTGTGCAGTACATTGAAAATTTCTTCACAGAGATTAAATATATCCCTACTGGCTTTACACAGCTAGACAGCAAGCTGAATGGTGGCTTTATCGAGGGTACATTGGTTGCAATAGGTGCAAGACCTAGTGTTGGCAAAACAACCTTTGCTGTAAATGTAGCAAGAGCAAACAGAGATAAAAAGGTGCTTGTGTTCTCGCTTGAAATGGGTTCAGGACAGTTAATAGACCGTTTATTGGCTGATGTACTTAGTATTAGCTATACCAAAATGCAAAAGCATTTTAAAGGTATTAACGCTGACGAACAAAGCAGAATGATAGAAGCACTTGAGCTTTTTGAAAACAACCTGACAATAATCGACAATATTCGCACAGTTGAGGAAATAGTAAGCGAAATATATAGCCGTAAGCCCGATCTGGTTATTATTGATTATATTCAGATAATTGGTACTCAAAGCAATTTCAACGACCCACGACAGCGTATCGACTACATATCCAGAGAGTTGAAATTCTGTGCCAAGGAAACAGGTGCAGTTATTGTTAATCTGTCACAGGTAACACGAGCAGGCAAAGACAGACCTACTATGTCAGACCTTAAAGAGAGTGGTGGACTAGAACAGGACAGCGACTATATTATGCTTTTGCATCGTCCTTATGTTCAGGATAAGAGCAATAAAGAAAATGCTCCCGAAGATACAACTGTTTATCTTGACAAGCACAAATTCGGTGCAACTGGAGTGCTGGAGTTTAAGTTTATCACTAACTTTCAACGCTTTATGGAAATTGAGCAGTCAGATATAAACACAATAGCAAAACCAGTAAGCAGCAATGAAGATTTAGACTTTTTAGGAGAGTGAGAAAGTGAAAGCAAGAATAGCACCAAAGCAAAAATTAAATCCTAAACAGCTTAAAATAATTAATTCGTACATCGAAGAAGAAATATCAAAAGCAAAAGAGAAGGACAAGGAAAGCAAACACGCTGAAATAGACCGTCAGCTGAAGATATTTACATACGCTTTGTATCTGAATGAAGGATACCGAGAAATAAGGATTAAAAGATTTCTAGATAACTATCAGAAGTTTATCTGTGGTAAAGATATTGATGAAATATTCTGGGACAAGGTCGATGAAGTATTATTTGATAAACTACATTTGGATGATTATTTTAACCGTGAGGATTACGAAGAACGAGAACAAGCCATGCTGGAGAATGCGAGGAGGTAGAGGAGTTTGAAAATTGGTTTATGGTCTGATTGTCATAACTTCCCATCACTGCCACTGATGAAAATATCTGCATACCATAAACAGCAAGGCGATACAGTCAGCTTTGTAAATCATCTTGAACATTATGACCGTGTATATGTTTCAAAGGTTTTTAGTTTTACAGATGATATTGAAGCTAAAGCAATGATAAACGCAGATGAAATAATAAGAGGTGGCACAGGCTACTGTATATCTGTGGAGAACGGAAAAGAAATATTTGATAAATCTAAAAATCATTCACTGCCTAAAGAGATTGAGCATATTTATCCTGATTACAACCTTTATCCAGAATATAAATATGCAACAGGCTTTCTGACACGTGGTTGCCCTCGCAACTGCAAATTCTGCGTAGTTGGAAAAAAAGAGGGATTGTGTTCAGAACAGGTTGCTGACTTATCAGAGTTTTGGCGAGGTGAACAGAAAGAAATAAAACTCCTCGACCCTAATATATTAGCTTGTAAAGAACACGAAAGACTCTTGCAACAGCTTATTGACAGTAAAGCAAGGGTTGATTTTACTCAAGGTTTAGATATTAGGCTAATTAATAGAGACAATATAGCTCTTTTAAACAAGGTCAAAACTAAGATGATTCACTTCGCTTGGGACAATCCAAAACAGGATTTAACAGAATATTTTAAGCTGTTTTTAAAACACACAAATATAAAAGCTGACAGAAATCGATCCGTTTATGTTTTAACAAATTTCAACAGCACCATTGAAGAGGATTTATACAGAGTTTATACGCTAAGAGATTTAGGGTACAGCCCTTATGTGATGATTTATCAAAAAGAAACTGCACCCAAACAAATACGCAGATTACAACGATGGGTAAATTGTCGTTGGATTTTCAGAACGGTAGATAAATTTGAAGATTATAAAGGAGGCTAAACAAAATGCAAGAACGAGAAATATTATTCAGAGGTAAGCGAGTAGATACTGGTGAGTGGGTGTATGGATTTTATTACAAAGCAAAATTCTATGCAACCGACAAAGAGCTTTGCGACTATATCACTGTTCCATATCCTGATGAAGAGGGGCGAAGAAGTGACCACTTTATGATTGACCCCGAAACCCGAGGCGAATACACAGGCTTAACCGACAAGAACGGTGTTAAGATTTTTGAGGGGGATATTGTTAGCAATGAATGGTGTTTTATTTGTGGAAACAGCGTGGTGAAGTTCGGAGAATATCAAGACTTTCATATGTCAAAGGAGTATCAGCAAGGACATTACGGTTTTTACTTAGAACATCTAGACCCCTCAGAAGAAGCAATCACAAGAAAAGATATGATGTACTTTGCAAATAGGTGTGAAGTTATCGGAAATATACACGACAATCCAGAACTCTTGGAGGTGAAATAAAATGGCTGAATACATAGACCGAGAAGCGTTGATAGCTGATTTAGGAAAATCAGTTGTAATAAGTTGCAAGAACACAAATGTACCACTAGTGCAGAGAATTTTACGCAAGATTATGAATTGCATAAAAGAGCAACCCACAGCAGATGTAGCAGAGGTTAGGCATGGTGAGTGGAAACTAAAATCTGAAACTAATCAATTGTTCGATGATGTTGATGAAGAATTTTATGTTGAATGTCCTCTATGCCATAGAATCTACTATGTTCCTTTTGAACTTGATGATAGAAAAATGCTTGAATATGCAAAACAGCGTTTTCCTTATTGTAACTGTGGTGCGAAAATGGATAAATAAGGAGCGTGAGCAGAAATGAAAACAGGATTAGCTTTAGCGATATTTTTTAACTTAGATAGAGAAGATTTATCAGACGAAGAAAAAGCACTTGCGATTTACACTGTTATGAATATGGCAACCCACAATAGCATTAACAAAGATTATATGTTAAAAGCTATAAAATGGCTTTGGCATAGACAGTACGAAATAATAGAGGACGGCGAACAGGAAGAGCCTAAGAAGTTGACCAACTTTAAAAAAATAAAGCAGATGACGGTGGAGGAGTTTGCAAAACTTAATAATATCGAACTGTCGTTTTTTGGAATAGCTAATTTTATACAAGAAACAGTTGATAGTGATGAGTGTGAGTTTTGTGCCTACAACGAAAATTGCAAAGGGGCAGATTGCATGACTTGTTTTGACGGAATACAAGAATGGTTAAATCAGGAGGCAGAACAATGACCCACGAACATAAACTACAATGCAATCAGATATTTGAGCATTACGGAGAGGACCACCAGCTAGAAAAATTCAAAGAAGAATTACTTGAGTGTGTCGAAGCTGTTACAGCGTATCAAGAAAATAAGTCAGAAGAAAATCGCACCCATCTGGCTGAAGAATGTGCAGATGTAAGAATTATGCTAAGACAGATTAGAAATGTTCTTGGCGATAAGGTGGACGAGTTTGTGCATTATAAGCTAGACAGACAGCTTAAACGCATTGCAGAGGAACAGAAGCCACCAAAGACACCAATTTGCTCTTACACCGAGATGGAGTGTTCATTCTGCTGTCAAGGTCCTTGTGAGGCGAGAAGATGACAACAAAGGTTTGTAAACATTGCAAAAGAGAATATCAAGCACGCAGTAACGGGCAGATTTATTGTAGTGAGCAATGTAGATTAAAAGCAAAGCAACTCAGATTAAAGGCAAGAAGTGAAGCAAATGTTGTTTATCAACCCAATACACACAAGCTCTGCAACCGTAAAGATTGCCTGTATTACAACAAATACGACGCTAACCGTTGCGATTTCTTTTACTTAACAGGTGAGCTTAGAGGGTGCAAGAATGGTGACTCTTGCACCCGATACAAGAAAGCGACAGAAAGTGAAAGGAAGAAGTATCGAGATAAAATTCTTCGTGGTATGTGTACAAGCGAAACAGAGGTGTAATTGTATCGTACTTTTGCGAAAGCTTACCATACAGCGACTTTTACATAAAATTCAAGTAAGTTATACTTGAAAATAAAAATCACTGTACGGTGCTTTAAAATTAAAATGAGAGGGTGAGAAGTGTGGGGGTGTCTACAAGTAGAATTGTAGATTTGATTTTAGGGAAATTGGTTGATTTCGAAAAGGATAAACTCGATAAAGTTAAAAATTCGATGTATATAGTTTTGAATGATTACGACATTCGAGAAAAAAGTAAAGAGTTAGCCAATGTTGATATTGATTTAAAAGCAAGAGCTGTTCAGATGTTTTTTGTCACTAAGAAAGTCGAAGGTTGCACAGATAAAACATTAACTTATTATCACACCGTGCTAAGCAAATTTTTTAGTATCATCACAAAAGAACTCAATAAAATAACTACAGATGATGTTAGATATTATATAGCACGCAGAGCTACAGCAGATAATCTGTCTAAAACCTCGCAAGATAACGAGCTTAGAACTTTGAAATCCTTTTTTAAATGGTGTGTCGGAGATGAATATATAACTAAAAATCCGACAGTTACCATTAAACCGATAAAAAAAGAGAAAAAGTATAAAAAGGCTTTTTCTGAAATAGAAATCGAAAAAATTCGTCAATCTGCTGATAATCTTCGAGATAAAGCAATAATAGAGGTCTTATACTCTACTGGAGTAAGAGTTTCAGAGCTTTGTCAGATGAAAAAAACAGATATTGAAAATGATGAGATTTTAGTTTTTGGTAAAGGTGAAAAAGAAAGAGTAGTATTCTTAAATGCTAAAGCGATATTTGCATTAGAAAACTATTTAACTACAAGAAATGATAATCACTCCGAATTGTTTGTAAGTTTGAAAGCTCCCTATAACCCTATTCAAAAAAGTAGCGTAGAAAGAATTGTAAGAAAACTTGGTGAAAAAGCAGGAGTAAAAAATGTACATCCACACCGTTTTAGAAGAACTGCTGCAACTTTAGCACTGAACAGAGGTATGCCGATAGAACAGGTTAGCCAAATGCTAGGACATTCAAAAATAGAAACTACTACAATTTACGCAAGGAGTGATTTGCAAAATGTCAAAAGTAGTCACAAAAAGTACGTTGTGTAAAGTGCACGAGATATTAGGTATTTCAGAAAGTTATAAAGCACCAGAAACTTTAATGAACATACTGAAAAATGAAAAAGAAAGAGAAGATATGTTTTTTAAGTTTTTAGAAGCATTTGATTACGATTTAAGCTACGAATGGTTTTATGATTATTTTGAGAGCGAACATGCAGACAGAAAAAACAGAAAACAAGACTTCACACCAACCTGTTTATCAAAGCTTATGGCAGAAATGTTAAATACATCTGAAGGAATTATCAATGAACCTGCTGCTGGAACTGGTAGTACAATAATTTCGCACTGGTGGCGTGAGCGTTCTAAATCTATATTATTTGATTTCAATCCTTTAAATTACTTATACATTTGCGAAGAACTAACCGACAAAACAATACCTTTTCTTTTGTTTAATCTCATGATTAGAGGAATAAACGCTGTGGTTATTCACGGTAATACGCTTACAAGAGAAGCGAAAGCAGTTTATCATTGTTTAAATATTACTAATTGTGTAATAGGCTTTTCGGATTTATATGAGTTACCGAAGAATGAAAGAACAGAGAGAATGTTTGGTATAAAATTTGTAGCTGAAATGAGAGGGTGATATAATGCTTGATAAAATAAAAACAGCTTTATCGATTATATTCGTTATACTTATGTGTGTTATGTTTGGTACAGACATAATTGTTAATTGCCAAAAAGCAGTATTGATGAATGAGCTTTCACAGGCTATTAACAACCAAGAAGATATAATTGACGAGCTTGAAGATGTTGTAGTAATGCTTGAACAAAGGGAGTGATAGTTTGACAGCTAAGGAATATTTGAAGCAATCACGAACAATGAAGTATCAAATCAGAGCAAAAAAGCGTGAGCTTGAAAATCTGCACGATGACGCACAGACACTAAAGGGTAATATCGTTAAAGACAAGGTTCAGACCACACCACGCTGTAATAACTTTGATTTTGAAAACATAGACGAACTTGAAAGGCTGATACAAGGCGAAACAAGTGACAAGATAGCTTTTAATTTAAAGCTACATAAGATGTTTAGTGAAGTGAAAAACGGCTTGTACAACGCTATTTTGACAGACTATTACATAAATGGATTATCTTATTCGGAAATAGCAAAAGAAATCAATTACGGATATGACCATACTAAGACATTAGGAGCAGAAGCATTGAAAGCATTTGTGGGGACTTTTGGTGATGATTTTTAAACTCCACACTAAAAACCACTGAAAAACCTATGTGTATATGCTAAAATAGTATCGTGAGATGAGGGCGAATGAGAGAGCACTATGGGGCGTGGTGTTCTCCATCGCCAACAGCTTGCACTCTTGACTTCACTTCATTTATTTTCCAGATTTAGCAACGGTAAAAAGGGAGCTTAAATTGCTCCCACATCTGGTGAAGTAGCTCAGTAGGTAGAGCAGAGGACTGAAAATCCTTATGGCACAGGTTCAACCCCTGTCTTCACCACCATTTACATATTTTGTAATACTTTCTTTCTAAAATTCGTGGCTGTAATACCCAGCCACACAGCACAAACAACTGCCATTTTGGCAGATATCTCCTAGATATAGCAAAACAGCACTCTTTGTGGGTGCTGTTTTTGTGTATAAGAAAACCCGTCTACCAAGTAGCAGACGGGTAAAGAAATTATTCAGTTTCTTTTGGTTGACATAATTCGTCAAGTGTTACATTCAGAGCCTTAGCTAATTTTAATGCTGTAGAAACCTTGCAATCATCGTTTTTTTCGATGTCTTGTATGGTTCTGCGTGGAACTCCTGAAAGCTCAACAAGCTTAGGAACAGATAAATCTTGGCTGAGTCTGATTTCTTTTAATTTCATTTAGATACCTCCAATAAGTCTGACAACTGCTATTACTGCAAAAACAAGAAACGCAATCAAACCAATTAATTTTAGGGTTTTTATTGCTAGTTTTAAAACTTCTTTAAACATATTGACTAGGTGATAAACATATGCTAATATTAGGTTGAACCAAGGGTTATGGTTTTCGCCATAACCCTCGGCAGGTTAATTACCTAAATTGTAAAATCA
>JAZSEI010000048.1:0-12884 GCA_045531635.1 Acutalibacteraceae bacterium | reverse complement strand
CTCTGATTTTTAATTATATCAAAAATTTTGATTTATAGCAATACATAATAGCTGTTAAATTGTAGCTTGTGAAGTTAATAGCAAACTACGATAGAGCAAAGCGTAAAGTTTAGGTCCACCCTTTTTAAAGGGTGGTGGGTGATGTAACCAATTCCGTAGGAATTGATTGCTTTGGGGCAACGCCCCTGTAAATTCCAATTTACAAAGAAACACAGCGTGTTAACGCTGACTGCCAAATTAATACATAACATAGCAAAAAACTAACCCTAATAATGACAATATATTTCTACGCTTGGCTGTATAATCTGTTTATACTAGGTAACGGATAGAGGGATATAAAATGAAAGGACAAACCATAGAAAAGAACAGGCAAAATGTGGCAGAGGTTCTGCCAATTAAGGCTACAAGAAGTGTAATATCAAATTTGCTGTACGCAGTAGCAGGCTTTATGTTATCGGGTGGTGCAGTGTTTGGCTCTTATGCACCCTTTGGTGCGTCGTGGGTAGCGTCTGTGCCGTTTAGTAGAATGATTTCAACTATAATAGGCTCTATTATGGGTTACATAATAATTACACCTAGCAGTAGCTTTAGGTATATAGCTACTGTGCTTGCAATTGGTGCAATAAGGTGGACCTTAAGCGACTTAAAAAGAATAACTAAAAATGTGCTGTATCCTGTGGCAACATCAAGCCTACCAATGCTTGCAACAGGTTTGGTGTTGGCTATGGTGGGTGGATTTCAGCTTAATCTTATAGTTATGGCTGTTATAGAGGCTTTGCTGTCGGGTGTGGGTGCATATTTTTATTTTCAGTCGGTTAATATTGTACGCAGTACAAGGGGGATAGGCTCTTTAAATCATCAAGAGATAGCTTGCCTTGTTATGAGTGGCTGTATGCTTTTGCTTGCACTTACGGTAGTGGGTGTAGGTGGAATTTCGCTGGGCAGAATATGTGCAATTATTATTATACTGCTTTGCTCACGGTATGGTGGAGTAAGTGGTGGCTGTATATCGGGTGTGTCTACTGGTGTAATATTCAGTATGGCAAGTACAGATTTAAGCTATTTAGCTGGTGGCTATGCCTTTGGTGGAATAATGGCAGGACTTTTCTCTGCTATGGGTAGACTAACAGTTACATTAATCTTTTCTGTATGTAATGTTATTATGGCTTTTCAATCTCAAAATACACAGGTGGTTATAGCTACGGTGTACGAATCTATAATTGCTGGCTCAATTTTTATGCTGTTGCCAAAGGATTTAGGCAATATAATTTCTATAGTGTTTACACCTAAAACAGACAAGCAACGCAGTGAGGGTTTAAGAAAAAATGTTATTATGAGGCTTGGTTACTCTGCACAGGCTTTAAAAAGCGTGTCAAGCTCGGTTGATAGCGTTGCCGATAAAATGAAAGAGCTTTATTCGTATAATATAAATAATGTTTTTGATGAATCTGTTGAACAGGTGTGTAGAGGCTGTGGGCTTAGGTCTTATTGTTGGGAAAAGGACAAGCAACAAAGTAAATGTGACCTTAACAAGCTTACACCAATAATAATGAAAAACGGCAAATTAACACCAAATGATTTTGTTACCAGCTTTAGTAAAAGATGCTGTAAAGCACCCGAGCTAGTAAGCTGTATTAATAAAAATTACGATTCGTATGTTGCATACTTGTCAGCAGAACGCAGAGTAGGCGAGATACGCTCGGTTGTAGCAGGGCAGTTTTGTGGGCTTGGCGATATTCTTGAAGAAATGGCAGAGGAATTTGAAAATTACAGCCAGTACGATTCTGCGTCGTCACAAAGAATATTAGCTTTGCTTAAAATGGAGGGCTTTACACCATTTGAGGTAAGCTGTAGAACAGACAAAATGAACCGAATGACTGTTGAAATAGAGGTGCAGGATACAGAGCGAAATCTGATAAAAAAAGCACAGCTTGTAAAGGCTGTATCAAAGGCGTGTGGCAGATATATGGATACCCCTTGCATAAGCATTGTACCAAATAAATGTAGAATACAAATGAGTGAACGCCCACTTTACGATGTGCAAATAGGCAGTGCTCAGCATATAAGTGGAAATGGCAGACTGTGTGGCGATTGCTACAATTACTTTACAGACGGACTTGGCAGAATAGTTGCACTTATAAGTGACGGTATGGGTACTGGTGGCAGAGCTGCAGTTGATGGCAGTATGGCTGAGGGCATAATGAGTAAGCTTATAAAGTCGGGCTTGGGCTTTGACTGTGCGTTGCAGATTGTTAATTCTGCATTAATGGTAAAGTCGGGCGATGAATCGTTGGCTACCCTTGACATTATTTGTATAGATTTATTTACAGGCATTGCAGACCTTATGAAGGCAGGAGCACCTGCAACCTATGTTAGGAAAGGAGATGTTGTAGAAAGGGTCGATTTCCCGTCGTTGCCTGTAGGAATTTTATGTGATGTTAAGCTTATACATAAGGTAGTACATCTGGCAGATAGCGATTGGGTGTTAATGGTGTCTGACGGAGCTATTGCGTCGGGTGATAGCTGGATTATGGATATTATGCACCATTGGAAGGAGGGAAGTGCACAAGAAATGGCACAGATTATCATAACCGAAGCTAAAAACAACCGTAACGACGGCTATGATGATGATATAACAGCCATTGCAATGAATATGATGAGCAATATAAAAGGAAGTGATTAGTATAAGAAAACTCCCCTTAGTAATGGTATCTGAAAACCAGAACCATACTAAGGGGAGCCTTTTAGTATCTTGTTATAATATGAAAAATAGCGATAAGTTATGCACAAACCAAATAGCACAAACTTGTTTCTTAACCACGTTTTATGTCTATCAGAAGTGGTCTGACTAGGAGGGGGATAATCCAAAAAGGGGGTCATAAGACCCCCTTGTGGTCGTTTAGGGAGGGGTCTTGGGGAGGGGGATCGAAACCCCTCCCGAGCAATCTTTGCTTACTTTCTTTTGTAAGAAAGTAAGTCCCAGTGCGGGATTAGCACTATAAATAATAAAAAATTTTATATTATAAAATTGGTTTGTAAAAGCATAAAATCTAAGTTTATTATAAAAGCAAGTAAAAGACCGACGCGTAATGCAACCAATTTACGTAGTAAATTGATTGCCAAAAGTATGCGTCCCATATAAAAATACTTAGAACAAGTACAAACCAACTGTAGGCTATAATGCTATAGTTTTGTGCTAAAAGCACCAGCGTGCAAATCCTATTTTGCGTTTATGTTTATATACTCTGCCTTTAGCTTTGAGTACAAAATCTTTTGGCTACTGTAAAGTCCGTAATAGCCACTAAGCATATAGCTAACAGCACAGCCTATTGCAAACAGTATAAGTCCTTGTGAGCCAAAAATCTCTACGCTTAAAATTATAGACGCAAGTGGGCAGTTAACAACACCACAGAATAAGCACAGCATACCAATAGCAGCACCAAAGCAAGGGTCAAGTCCGATAAATCCACCAACTACACAGCCAAAGGTAGAGCCTATAAATAGTGTAGGAACAATCTCGCCACCCTTGTAGCCACAGCCAATTGTTATTGCTGTAAATAAAATTTTAAGCAAGAATGCCTCTGGTTTAGCCTCACCATTAATTGCGTTGCCTATTATGTGTGAACCAGCCGAGTTGTAATCTCTGCAACCAACAATAAAGGTAAGTGCAATAATAATTAAGCCACCAGCTATTACACGCAGATAATCGTTTTTAATAAGCTTTTTCATAAGCTTTGGGGTTTTGTGCATTGTAACGCAGAATAATATACTAACCAATGCACAGCCAGCTGAAAGTGCTATTACCTGAGCCATAGAAGTAAAGTTAAGCTGTGGTATAGCGTTTGTAATATCAAAGTGAAGCTCTGATACTCCAAGCTTCATTGCAATGGCAAACGATACTATCGAAGAAATAAGACAAGGCACAAGTGCCGAATAATATGTAACACCAACACTTATAACCTCAAGTGCAAAAAATGCAGCTGCTACAGGTGTGCCAAACAGGGCAGAGAAAAGTCCACTCATACCACAAAGCACAGACAGGTGCATATCCTTTTCGTCTAAATGCAGTAGCTTACCTACAGTAGAGCCTAAGCTACCACCAAGCTGTAGTGCAGCACCCTCTCTACCAGCCGAGCCACCAAGCAAATGTGTTATAAATGTACCTACAAATATAGACGGTGCCATAGCCCATGGTACGCTCTTTTCGGTTCGTATAGCCTCTATAACGCAGTTAGTTCCAGGGTCGGTTTTTAGCTTAAATAGCTTATAAATCGCCACAATAACCACACCACCCAAAGGCAATAGAAAAACAAGCCACCATATACTTGCACTTAAATCATTTGCAAGCTGTAGCGTTGTGCCAAATAAAGAGCCTATTAAACCACCAATAATACCTGTTATAGATGAAATTATCACCCATTTTACAAATACCTTTATGTAGTTAAATGCAGATTTGATTTTTCTTTTTGATAAAGCCGTTAATTCACTTAATCCAAACATATTCTCCCACCTTTACTTACATAATTTTACCACATATTACATCCAAAAACAACATTTGCAAAAAGTTCATATATCGCTATTGTTGTAATTAGGTTTGTGATATATAATGGTATTGATTTATTAATAGATTGGAGATATAAAAATGAAAAGTAAATTAAAGATGTTTGGTAAATGGGCAATGATTTTTCTTCTTTGCTTTGTAGTAATATATTTGACTGTGTTATTGGGTGGCTGGAAGCTATTCAATAGTGGTGACCCTATTCTTATGGAGATAGGTGCAGCTTTAGTTTTATCTATATTTGTGTTTGCTATTAACGAGGTTGCAACTAAGCACGAAAATAAAATAAAAGCCCTAGAAGAACGCATTAGCAAGCTTGAAAATAAAGAGTAACTAAATATTATAAAATTATATGAAATGAGAAGTAAGATGAAAAAACTATCGGTTGGAATTTTAGCACACGTTGACTCGGGTAAAACAACGCTTACCGAGGCACTTATGTATTGCTCGGGTAATATAAGTAAGCTGGGCAGAGTTGACCACAGAAATTCTTTTTTAGACAATTTTGCACTTGAGCGTGACCGTGGAATTACTATATTTTCAAAGCAGGCTATTTTAAACTATAATAGCACCTGCTTTACAATATTAGACACCCCTGGGCATATTGATTTTTCAACAGAAACAGAGCGTACTCTACAGGTGCTTGATTATGCTGTGCTTGTTATAAGTGGCACAAGTGGTGTGCAAAGTCATACTCACACTTTATGGCGACTTTTAAGCAGATATAATGTGCCTACATTTATTTTTGTAAATAAAATGGATTTAGACGGTGCTGATAAAGAGAGTGTTATTGCTCAGCTAAAGCAAAAGCTGAGTGATTGCTGTGTAGAATTTACACCACAGCCAACAAGCGAAATGTACGAGGGTATATCGCTATGTGATGAGCATTTGCTCGAAAAATTCTACGAAAATGACACTTTTGAGAATAGCGACATAATCACAGCAATAAAGGGTCGTAAGGTTTTTCCTTGCTTTTTTGGCTCGGCATTAAGGCTAGAGGGTGTAGAGGAGTTTTTAAACGCACTCGATTTATATACCACACAGCCTGATTACGGTGACGAATTTGGTGCAAAGGTTTTTAAAATCTCTGAGGACAAGCAGGGCAACAGACTTACACACCTAAAAATAACCAGTGGTACATTAAGAGTAAAAACTGTTTTAAACAGTGCAGATAATACTACAGCTGAAAAGGTTAATCAGATAAGAATATATTCGGGAGAAAAATTCACAGCTGAAGAAGCAGTAACAGCCGGTACAGTATGTGCAGTTACTGGCATTACCTTTGCACATTCGGGCGATGGCTTGGGCGTAGAGGAGAATTCGCACCTGCCTATTTTAGAGCCTGTTTTAACATATAGAGTAGATTTACCAGAAAATATAGATGTACACACAGCACTAAAAAAGCTTAAAATACTAGAGGACGAAGACCCACAGCTGAATGTAGTGTGGAACGAAAACCTTGGCGAAATACAAATACAGCTTATGGGCGAAATTCAGCTTGAAATTCTAAAAAGCGTAATTTCACAGCGTTTTAATTTTGATGTTGAATTTGGTAAGGGTAATATTATTTATAAAGAAACAATAAGCAATACAATTGAGGGTGTTGGTCACTTTGAGCCACTAAGACATTACGCAGAGGTTCATCTTTTGCTTGAAAGTGCAAAGCAGGGCAGTGGCTTAAGCTTTGAGCTTGATTGCAGTGAGGACAAGCTAGACAAAAACTGGCAAAGGCTTATTCTTACACATTTGCTAGAGAAAACACACATCGGTGTTTTAACAGGCTCGCCTATTACAGATATGAAGATAACGCTTGTAGCAGGCAGAGCACATAAAAAGCATACCGAGGGTGGTGACTTCAGACAAGCTACATATCGTGCAGTGCGTCATGGCTTAAAAATGGCGAACAGCGTTCTGCTAGAGCCTGTTTACGCCTTTACACTTGAAGTACCAAACGAAAATATAGGCAGAGCAATGGCAGATATTCAGCGTATGTACGGCACATTTTCGCCAGCAGAGCAAAACGGAGAGATGTCTGTAATAAATGGTACAGCACCGGTTGCAACAATGGCTGATTATCAAACAGAGCTTACACAGTACACCCATGGTAAGGGCAGACTTACATATTATCTAAAGGGCTACGAGCCTTGCCACAACGCAGACGAGGTTATACAGCGTATTGGCTACAACAGCGACAACGATGTAAACAACCCTTGCGACTCTGTTTTTTGCTCACATGGTGTAGGTAAAATTGTAAAGTGGGACGAGGTTTATGACTATATGCACCTTGACAGCGTACTGTCACCAACCAGACAAGATGAAGTACCACTAAAGGCTAAGGATAGAGTAACAGCCAGACTTACAGCTGATTGTGACGATATTTTTGCACAGGATAAGGAGCTTATTGCTATATTCGAGCAAACCTATGGCCCTATTAAAAAGCGTGAAAATAACACCCATGCTAAGGTTAAGCGTGTAACAAGCTTTGACAATAATAAAAAGCATATAAAGCCAGCACCTAAATATATAGGCGAGGAATATTTGCTTGTAGACGGCTATAATGTTATATTCTCGTGGGAAAGCCTTAAAAAGCTTGCAAGCGAAAATCTGGAGACAGCCCGAAATCAGCTTATAAATATTCTTTGCAATTATCAGGGCTATTGCAAATGCGAGCTTATATTGGTGTTTGATGCATACAGGGTAGCCGGTAAGCACCGAGAGGTTGAAAAGGTGAATAACATAAATGTTGTATACACCAAAGAGGCAGAAACAGCCGATATGTATATCGAAAAGGTAACACATAAGCTTGCTAAAAACCACAAGGTAAGGGTTGTTACATCTGACGGTATGGAGCAATTTATTATACTTGGTCATGGTGCATTAAGAGTATCATCACAAAGCTTTTTACAAGAGGTAAGGCTTGCCGAAAACGAAATAAAAGAGATTATAACCAACTTGAAATAGCTGTAGCTTGTAGAAAAATTTAAATAAAATATACAAAAATTGAATGACATTACAGAGTAAATCTGTTATAATATATTTATGCAGATAAAATGAAAACCAATCAGATATATTTTTTATATAACGGTTGGCTTTCTTAACGATAAACCGGATTGCATTAATAAATCAAAAGGAGAGTAAAAGAAAATGAAGAAATATGCTTTTGGCGTTGACATTGGTGGTACAACAATAAAAATGGGATTTTTTGAAACAACAGGTGTACTTGTTGAAAAGTGGGAAATTCCAACAAGAACAGAAGAAAACGGTGTGAATATTCTGCCAGATATTGCTGCTGAAATTGACAAGAAGATAAGCGAAAAGTCGATTGACAAATCAGACATAGAGGGTATTGGTGTAGGCGTACCTGGCCCTGTTGATGATGACGGTACAGTGTTTAAGTGTGTTAACCTTGGCTGGGGTGTGTTTAATGTTGAAATTGAGCTTAACAGACTAACAGACTTAAAGGTTAAGGTTGGTAACGACGCTAATGTTGCTGCTCTGGGCGAAATGTGGCAGGGTGGTGGCAAAGGCTACAAAAATATAGTTATGGTTACACTTGGCACTGGTGTTGGTGGTGGTGTTATCATTAACGAAAAAATCGTTTGTGGAAGCAACGGTGCAGGTGGCGAAATTGGCCATATCAATATGAAAGAAAACGAGAAGGACGCTTGTGGCTGTGGCAACCACGGATGTTTAGAGCAGTATGCTTCTGCAACAGGTATTGTAAGAACAACAAAGAAATTCCTAGAGGAGCACCCAGAGGCTGAAACTGTACTAAAGAATGACGAAATTACAGCTAAGGCAATTTTTGACGCTGCAAAGGCAGATGACGAGGTTGCTATTAAAATGGTTGACAAAACAGCTAAGATTCTAGGCAGAGGTCTTTCTCAGATTGCTTGCGTAGTAAACCCACAGGTATTTGTAATTGGTGGTGGTATGTCAAAGGCTGGTGCATTGCTTATCGAAAAGGTACAGGGATATTATCAGCAGTATGCTTTCCACGCTGCTAAAAACACATACTTTAAGCTTGCAGATTTAGGCAACGACGCTGGTATCTATGGTGGCGTAAGAATGATTCTTGATTAATTTAATTTGTAATAAAAGGGGATTTCCAGTCTTGTTGGAATCCCCTTTTAATTTTGTATGTTTTATAAAATAAAGATACAGCCCATAGGTGTAAACTCTAAGTAGCTGTCACGCTTAATACAGCCACTTTTTTACAATCTGTAGCAATATTTTTCTTCAAAATATTGCTATTTTTAAAATTAGATAGTATACTAAAAACTGCAAAATAATTTTATGTATTTAGTAGGTATTTGAATGAGTTTGCTGGAATTAAAATATAAACAAGAGATATTAATAGAAAAAGTAAAATATGAAGTTTTAAATATGACGAAATTCAGAGAAAAATCTTCATATTGGATTGAATATCAATTAAGACGTTTAGACGATTTTAAAATATTTTATCTGAATGTGGAGTTAACCTCTGAGGCTATATTATACGAAATTTTAAGAGGCACAGCAGTTGACTTGCAAATGAATATATTTTTTCAGGGCGATAACTATGAATTATTTGAAAAGGGTAATGGAAAAGTTGAGTCTTTTTATGGTATGGTAGATGTCAGACTAAACGACGAAGTAAGCTACTACGAATATCAGAACCTACGAGATAAAAATATGATTTTATCTATAGAAAAGTGGGGTTATGAAACTGAAGTAAGCTTAGGAAGAAAGCTAAAACTATCGGCTATCCGATATTAATATAAAATTGTAAAAAGGTGGTAAAATGGGAGAAAGATTACAAAGATGGCAAATTCTGTTTGTTGATAATATACGATATGTAGTTATCAATATGGTAGAATATCAAGAAGGTCCGTGGATTTGGCAAGAATATGAAATTAAAAATGACGCAAATCAACGTCTATGGCTGTGTGTAGAAAAAAATGAACAGGGACAATTAGAGTATTCAATATACGCACCGTACTATGGCAATATAAACACAAATGCAATGTCGTTCTGGTTAAACAATGTAGAATACGGATTGTACGAAAAAGGTGTAGCAACTGTAAAGGATTATTTCGGAAATGCAGATGTAGATATTCATGAAAGATGTAACTTTGTAGATTATGCTACTAAGGATGAGCGATATTTTATTTCTGTTGAATATTGGGACGGCGAAGTAGAAAAGAGTGTAGGAGAATATATTGATAGCTCAAGGGTTGTAATTACAGGGGAATTAGATTTACAAAAGGTAGAGGAAGAAAGAAGAAATGCCCAAAGCATGAAATTGGTAGGCGTTCTGGGCTGTGGAGTCTTTTTGTTCCCAATGTTTGTTTCAATATTCATACCTATGCTTTCTGGTCTGTTTATAAACAAGTCAATAGAAAAATATATCGACAAGAAAACAGCTAACTATTCGTATGTAACATCAGTTACAAATGATTCAAATAATAAGATAGCAAAGGTTTATAAATCGTCTTATTCAACCATAGATGCAACGGTAAAGGATATAATAGACGGTGTTCCAGAAGGAATAACAGATACAATAGATGCTGATCCAAATACAGAAGAAGACGGTATTGGATTACATACAAAAAAGGAATTTGCATATGTATATCTGGAAGATGATGATGTATATGTGCAGGTTTCAGAAAAAGAATATGTAGATAATGATAGTGGTTCAACTTATCACAGCAGACGCCGTTCATATTATCGTAGTGCATATAGAAGCTCAAATAGAAGCAGTGTATATTCAAGCTATAGTCGTTCTGCAAGACAAGACAGCGTAAACAGCAGACGCTCAAGTGGTGGCGGAACAAGCTCAGGAAAATAATAAGAGAGGAGAAAAAATATGGAAACATTATTGTCAGAAGTATTAGAAACATTATTGTACGGAGGATTAGGTTTAATCTTAATGTTACTTAGTGTGTTTATATTCGACTTAACAGTACCTTATGATTTTAATAAAGAATTAAAAGAAAAAAATGTAGGTGCTGGTTTTATGATGGCTGGTTTGTTTATAGCAGTAGCAATCATAGTAAGAACTGTAATTATGTAAAAACAGATAAGCAGAGAGGATGAAAAAATATGGATACAATTTGGTTTAAGCTACTAGAAATAGTTATTTATGTTGCAATAGGAATTATATTTTGTTTTGTAGGATATAAAATTATTGAATTTCAGTATAGAAAATATTTTAAATTAACTGAAGAGGTTGATAATCATAATAAAGCAGTTGGAATAATGCTAAGTGGATTCTTTATTGCAATTGGTATTATTATGAGTGGTGTACTATAAAATGAAAAACAAAACAATAGAATTTGATGGTAGGCTATTGTTAGTAACAACACTATTAATTTCAGTATGTTCTATAATTTACGAATTGCTTATAAGCAGTATAAGCTCATATTTGCAAGGCGATAGTGTAACGCAGTTTTCTATTACAATTGGACTATATATGAGTGCAATGGGAATTGGCTCGTATATATCCAAGTATATAAAAAACAAATTGTTTAATAAGTTTGTTTTTATAGAGATGGGCGTTGGAATACTAGGTGGATTTTCAAGTTTGATTTTATTTTTAGTTAATATATACACAGAGATATACATTATGATAATGTATATATTAATAGTATTAATAGGAATATTAGTAGGCTTAGAAATACCACTTTTAACAAGAATTATAGAAAATAATGAAAGTAATGTTAGAAAAAACCTAGCGAATATTTTTACCTTTGATTATATAGGAGGCTTAGTTGGTTCTATATTATTTCCTATATTACTATTCCCTAAATTAGGTTTTATTACTACTGCATTTTTAGTGGGTACAATAAACATAGTAGTCGCATTAATTATTGTTTTAAAATATAAAAAATTTATATTAAATTATAAAGCAGTTAAAACAATTTCTATTATATTATTGGTTTTTATAATATTGTTTTTATGTATAGGAGATTTAATTACTAAAACAATAGAAGAAGGCTTGTATAGAGATGATGTCATTTTATCTAAGCAAACTACATATCAAAAAATAGTAATGACAAAACATAAGGATGATTTAAGATTATTTTTAGATGGTAATTTGCAATTTAGTTCTACTGATGAATACAGGTATCACGAAGCTTTAGTTCATATTCCTATGATGTACGCAGAAAACCATAGCAGAGTTTTGGTTTTAGGTGGTGGAGATGGCTTGGCTGTAAGAGAAATCTTAAAATACAACGATGTAAAAGAAGTTATATTAGTAGATATAGATAAAGAAATGACAGATTTATGTGCTAATGATAATCAAATATCAGCTCTAAATGAAAACTCTTTAAAAAATAAAAAGGTAACCGTAATTAATGGAGATGGATATATGTATGTCAAAGAAAATAAAGATAAATTTGATGTAATAATTATTGATTTTCCAGATCCAAATAATGAAAGCTTAAATAAATTATATACCAATGTTTTTTATAATTATATAAAAGCTAATTTAACCGAAAATGGTGTTATGGTTTGTCAATCAACTAGCCCGTACTATGCTAAAAAATCGTTCTGGTGTATACATAAAACTATACAAAGCCAATTTAATACAGTAATTCCTTATCATTTACAGGTACCATCTTTTGGTGATTGGGGATTTAATTTAGCATTTAATGGTAATAACGAGAGAAAGAGTTTAAATGTAGAAACAAAGTTTTTAAACTCATCAAATATAGACTCTATGCTTACTTTTGGAAATGATGAAATTATAGCTTTAGATCAAGTAGAAGAAAATAATATGTTCAAGCCAAGTCTTATTACATATTACAATGAAGAAGTACAAAATTGGTAAAAGGAAGTTAAATACAATGAAAGCAGTTATGTACAATTATAATACTTGGATAGAATATATAGAAGAAAAAACTTTGATAAGTGATTTAGAAAAAATGCTGATAAAAAGTGGATTTACCATTATAAACAAAGTAGAGCATTTTTTTCCACATCAAGGCTATACTGGTTTATGGCTTTTAGCAGAAAGTCATTTTGCTATACATACATTTCCAGAAGAAAATAAAATATATGTAGAAATTTCTAGTTGCGTAAAAAAATATTTTGATAAATTCATTGAAGAATTTACAAAATATATAACTTAAAAATATATAACTTAAAATCATAAGTTGCTGTATGACTAATTTAAGTCATACAGCACCCAAAACAGGGCTTGAAGTCATACGATATCAAGCCCTGTTTTTTATTTCATAGAAAATTATTATACTAAACTCTATTAAAAAGTAGACTTCTTCACGGCATATTTTGCACCAAACTTCATACTGCGTCCTCGCAAGGCGTCAGCCTTGCTGTG
>JAZSEI010000145.1:0-4575 GCA_045531635.1 Acutalibacteraceae bacterium | reverse complement strand
CTACTTTAGTATCTATAATATGTGTTACAGCAGGGTCAGTTACTCTTGCAATTTCTACATACTTACCATTTGTTGTATAATCTTGCCTTAACAAAACATAACCGTCTGCACCAATACCTCTGTCCCACTCAAGCGTAATTGAGCCTTTGGTTTGATTTTTAGCATCAAATACATCTACACAACCTAATTTATCATCAGCAGATACAGTTGTGCTTAAAACAACAAACCCTGCTACAGAAATGGCAGAGATGATAATTGCTTTAATATTCTTTTTATCCATTTTTACTTTCACTTCAAATTTACTCCTACACTTAATAGTATATACCCTACTAAAATAACGCTAATCCACCCTATTAAAAATTAGCTATAGCAATTTTAGCACGATTTAATAAGCTTTGCAATATGGCTATTACCTAAAAATAAAATTAATTATCTTTTCTTATATTATGTATAAACATTCTAAAATACAAATGATTTTTTATGCAATTAAACCAATTAAATAGATTTATATTTGTATATAAATATTGATTTTAAAGTAATTAAGTAATATAATTATAATATATGTAATTTTAGATTTTTCGGATGTGATTTAAAATGGATAGCTATTTAAAAAGAACATGGGCAGAAGTGAATATTGACCATATCGAGCATAACTACAATGCTATAAGAAAGCGTGTGTCAAAAGGCTCTATGATATGCTGTGTAATTAAAGCTGATGCTTACGGGCATGGTGCTGTACAGCTTGCAAAGGTATATGAAAAGCTAGGTGCTGATTGGTTTTCGGTGTCTAATTTGCAAGAGGCATTAGAGCTTAGAAATAATAATATTAAGCTACCTATTTTAATACTTGGATATACACCTGCTGTTTATGCAAAAATTTTAGCAGAAAATAACATTTCTCAGGCTTGTCATTCGCTTGAATATGCAAAGGCTCTTTCGGACTATGCTGTTTTGCAGGGTGTAACAGTAAATATTCATTTAAAGCTAGACACAGGTATGTCACGAATTGGTATTATGTGTCAAGACCTAGAGCGTGATGTTAACAGCATAGAAATCGCAAAAGAAATTTGCACACTGCCTAGTTTATACTCACAGGGTGTATTTACACATTTTGCTGTAAGTGACGAAGCTGAAAACGGCAAAGAGTTTACTCTAAAGCAATATGAATCTTTTATAAAAGCCATAAACACTATTGAAGAAAGTGGTATTAAGTTTGATATTAAGCATTGTGCAAATAGTGGTGCAATAATTGATTACCCACAAATGCACCTTGATATGGTAAGAGCTGGTATTATTCTTTATGGACTTTCACCGTCTGAAAAACTAAAAAACAAGCTTGATTTAATTCCAGCACTGCAATTAAAAAGTGTTGTTTCTCAATGCAAAGAGGTTTTTGAGGGTACTACTGTAAGCTATGGCAGAACCTTTACTGCTAACGAAAGAAAAAAGCTTGTGACTATTCCAATAGGCTATGCAGACGGATATATTCGAGAAATTGCAAAAGACGGATATGTAACAATAAATGGTAAAAAAGCAAAAATATTGGGCAGAATATGTATGGATCAAACTATAGTTGACGCAACCGATTTAGGTGATATTCACACAGGTGACGAGGTAACAATATTTGGTAACGGTACTGATAAAAACTCCCCTACTGCTGATGATTTAGCTAATTGGACAAATACCATTAATTACGAGGTAGTTTGCCTGATAAGCAAAAGAGTACCACGAGTATACTATAAAAACGGTGAAACAGTAGAGGCTGTTAACCACCTTTTAAAATAATATATTAAGCGAGGAACATCACTATGAAGCTTCTTGTTCTTGACGGAAATAGTATTTTAAACAGAGCTTTTTATGGAATAAAGCTTCTTACTACAAAAAACGGAGAATACACAAATGCTATTTACGGATTTTTAACTATGATGTCAAAAATCCTTACAGATACTACACCAGATAGTGTTGCAATAGCGTTTGACCTAAAGCAACCTACCTTCAGACATAAAAAATACGATGGTTACAAAGCTAACCGTCATGGTATGCCAAGCGAGCTTGCCGGGCAGCTACCAATAATAAAAGAGCTTTTAGTGGCTCTTGGTTATAAGCTTATTGAATGTGCAGGCTTTGAGGCTGACGATATTTTGGGTACACTTGCAAGAGAATGTGAAAATACAGACAACGAGTGTATATTAGCAACTGGTGACAGAGATAGCCTACAGCTTGTAAGTAGTAATGTAAAGGTAAGGCTTATAACTACAAAAAGCGTAGTAACCTATGACGAAGATAAAATTTTAGAGGAATATGGTGTTACACCACAACAGCTTATAGATATTAAGGCTATACAGGGTGATACTTCTGATAATATTCCTGGTGTTAAGGGTATTGGTCAAAAGGGTGCTTCTGAATTAATTACAAAATTCGGCAACCTTGATTATATTTACGAAAACCTTGATACTATTGATATTAAGCCTGCTATGCGTAAAAAGCTTGAGGAGGGCAAAGAAAGTGCCTTTTTAAGCAGATTTTTGGGTGAGATTTCAAGAGAAGCTCCTATTGAAAAAAGTCTTGAGTCATACAAACCAAGTAGCCCAGACTCTCAAAAGGCACTACAGCTTATGGCCAGACTAGAGCTTTTCTCACTTATTGAAAAATTCGGATTAAATTGTGATAATGTTACTTGTACAGAGGATAGCACAAATAATAGTATTACATTTACAATCACAGATGAAGCTATTGATATATCAGAAAGCGATACAATAGCTTGTATGCTTTATAATGATTATATTGCTGTATGTAAAGAGAATACAATTTATTATAGTAGCGATATAATAGCCGTATTAAAGCTATTATTTGAAAGCAAATGTAAAAAGCTTACACACGGTATAAAGCAGATTTTTGCTATACTTGATAAAAATAATATTTCATATAGTGGTGATATTTTCGACACCGAGCTTGCTGGCTATTTGCTTAATCCGTCTGCACCAAATTATGATATAACTAGACTTGTACAGGAATACAGCATAGCAGATGTAGCTGTTGATTTTGCAGATAAGGAATATAATGACTCTCAAAAATCTGAGCTTTTACAGCTGGCACAGCTTACACAGCTTGGCTTAAAGCTTGAAAAGCTACTTAAAGAAAATTCTCAGGATAAGCTTCTTTATGATATTGAAATTCCACTTGCAAATGTGCTTGCTTCAATGGAAAATATCGGATTTATGGCTGATAAAAACGGCATTGAAAAGTTCGGTATAGAGCTGTCAAACAGAATTGAACAGCTACAGCATAAAATATATGAATTAGTTGGTGAAGAATTTAATATTAATTCTCCAAAGCAATTAGGTGTTGCTTTATTCGAAAAGCTTTCTTTACCACCTTTAAAGAAAACAAAAACAGGCTATTCAACAAGTGCAGAGGTGCTTGAAAAGCTTGCAGAGGAACACCCTGTTGTAAGCTACATTATGGAGTACCGTCATTTAGCTAAGCTAAAATCTACCTATTGTGACGGCTTGATAAAGGTAATTGGTAACGATAACAGAATACACTCTAGCTTTAATCAAACAGAAACACGCACAGGAAGAATAAGCTCTACCGAACCTAACCTACAAAATATACCAGTAAGGACAGAGCTTGGCAGAGAGATGCGTAGATTTTTTGTAGCTAAGGACGATTGTGTTTTGGTTGATGCCGACTATTCACAGATTGAGCTTAGAGTGCTTGCTCATATTGCTAATGATAAAGAAATGTGCAAAGCATTCAGCAACAATGATGATATTCACGCAATTACAGCCTCACAGGTTTTTGATATGCCACTAGAGCTAGTTACCCCTATTATGCGTAGCCGTGCAAAGGCAGTAAACTTTGGTATTGTATATGGCATTGGTGCGTTTTCTCTTTCTAAAGACATTAAGGTTTCTGTAAAAGAAGCTGACAGATATATTAAGGCTTATTTATCGCATTATAGTGGTGTAAATAACTATATGCAAACTGTAATAGACGAAGCTAAGGAAACTGGCTATGTTACAACTATGTTTAACAGAAGAAGATATTTACCAGAGCTTTCTGCTTCAAATAAAATTACACGCTCATTTGGCGAACGTGTGGCTAGAAATATGCCTATTCAGGGTACAGCTGCCGACATTATAAAAATCGCTATGATAAAGGTTTATAACCGACTAAAGGAAGAACAACTTGAAGCTAAATTGATACTTCAGGTACACGACGAATTAATTGTAGAAGCACCTAAGCACGAAGCCTTGCAGGTTTCAATGATTTTGCAAGAAGAAATGGAAAAGGCTGTTACTCTTAATGTTCCTTTAGTTGCCGAGGCTGCAATGGGTAAAACTTGGTATGACGCTAAGGGTTAATGCTTAAAGGGAGGTATTTATATGTGGGAAAGACTGAAAAATTATTTGACATATATGGAGGAACAAACCTCTAAAGAGCTTACACAGCAAGAAAAAGAAGCTCTTAACAAGGACTTACAAATACAAATAGGCTATTTTCAACACGAAAGATTAATCCACCTTATTGTTACTGTGTTGTTTGCTTTAAGTCGGATCGTAGCCATGTCGT
>JAZSEI010000074.1:0-2586 GCA_045531635.1 Acutalibacteraceae bacterium | reverse complement strand
AAGAAAAAGTAAATGAAACTCCTCCAACAGAACAAGAATATATTTATCAATATGCCGTTGGAGATAAAGTTTATTTAGGCTCTAGTGAATATGAAATATCACTTGTTTCTAATGATGGACTGATTGTTTTACAGGACGCACATTTCCCATTAGTAGATAAAGAAATGAAGCGTGAAGATTTTGAGAGCTTGCTTAGGGAGAGTATTTTCAATGACCATTTAAGAAAGCCTAAGTCAACACACAACCGTGATTTGTTTATTGCTTACGCTAGTGATAAGTTAATTGATAATCAAACTATAATCAACGCTTATAAAAACTCTGACTTGGAAAATTTCAAGTTAGAAGTTAATGTTGCTGTTGATAAACTTGCAGTAGATTTACTTGTTAATCAAGGAACTTTTAACAACCTTTCTGCTGACGAAGTTAGAGAAGTTATATCAGAGTTTCAAAATATCATCACTGTAAAGGAAACTATATACGATACTGTAAGCACCAATATAGACATTGCACTTATGCAACGTAATGAGGTTGTTGAAGTTGATGATATAGACTTTTCTGACCCTTTTGCTAGAGATACAGATAATGAGCTTGAGCCTACTGCATACGATGAAATAGATACAGAAGATACTGAAACAGTTCAGACCGAGTTAGTTAATAACGATAACTATGTTGAGGACAAACCACTACAAACCAATGTTCCTACAATCACTTGTGAATGGAGCGAGCATACAGCGTTTGAAAATGGCAAGACATATTCTGTGTCAGAATTTGATGAGATTATGGAAAAAGCCGATATAGAATGGCTTGTAAACCGTCAAAAACAAATTGAGAAGTACGGTAGTGTTTCCAATGCACTCGAAGCTAATGACACTTACCATCAAGGTTATGCAAAAACTAAATTCACAATCAATATGCCTGACGGTTCAAAATATACCGAAAGACAGGATATAGGTGACGGTTTTGGTGGTGTAATAGATTTTTTAAGTCAATATCCAAAATACAATGACATATTACCTATTCTTAAAGAACAGATAGCTGTCGAGAGAAATACACCTATATTAGATGTATCTGATACAACAGAGGTTCAAGAACAACCAATAAGCAACACTCAATCGGTTGAACAGGATAACGCTGACCTCATAGGCAAGGAGCTTACACTTGGCAACCGTCGTTTCAAAGTAGAAAAGATTAGTATGTTCGGTGATGTATCGCTGCGTGACCTTGAATTTGAAAGAATAAACGGTTTCCCTATTTCAAGAGTAGAAAAGGTTGATTTTGTACGCAACGCATTGGAAATAGAATCTGAGATAAAAAAAGCACCAACAGTTTATAAAACTGTCGATGACCTTGAGGTGGGCGATGTTATTCGTCTTGAAAATCAAGAATGGACTATAAGCAAAATTAATGGCGATTTTTCTATCGAGCTAACAAATAACGATAAAACAGCTATTCAATCTGTACGAGCGTTTTGGGGACACTGGAAAGAAAACATTGCAGAGATTGGCTATGAGTATATTCCTCCTGTTAAGGAAAGTACAAGGAATATCCCTACTGCTGACAAAACCAACTACATAATCAATGATGATAATCTTGGTGTAGGCACTAAGCCTGAGCGTTTCCAAAACAACATCAATGCTATTCGTTTGCTAAAAGCTATTGAGAGCGAAAACCGTTTAGCTACTCACGAGGAACAGGAAATATTATCAAAATATGTTGGTTGGGGTGGTTTGGATAAATACTTTGAGCCAACACACAGCCGATATAATGAGCTTAGAGAATGCCTGACAGATGATGAATTTGCTTCGGCTAGTGCAAGCACCTTAACAGCCTTTTATACTCCACCAGTGGTTATAAAGGCTATGTATAAGGCTCTTGATAACCTCGGATTTACAAATGGTAATATCCTTGAGCCTAGCTGTGGTACAGGTAACTTTATGGGTCTGCTACCTGAGAGTATGCAGAACAGTAAAATGTATGGTGTAGAGCTTGACAGTATATCAGGTAGAATAGCAAAGCAACTGTATCAGAAAAACAGGATTTCTATTGGTGGATATGAAAAGGAGCAGTTGCCTGATAGCTTTTTTGATGTGGCTGTTGGTAATGTTCCTTTTGGTGATTTCAAGCTATCTGATAAAAGATATAACAAATACAAATTTCTGATTCACGATTACTTCTATGCGAAAACTCTCGACAAGGTTCGTCCCAGTGGTGTTGTAGCCTTTATTACCTCAAAGGGTACTTTGGATAAAAAGGATAACAAGGTTCGTAAATATATAGCAGAACGAGCAACTCTATTGGGTGCAATAAGATTGCCTAATGACACATTCAAGGGTGCTGCTGGAACAGAGGTTACATCTGATATTCTTTTCCTACAGAAAAAGGAAGCATTATCACTTGAAAATCCTGATTGGCTATACCTGAAGGAAAACGAGGACGGTATTGTAATAAATCAATATTTTGTTGATAATCCTGATATGGTGTTGGGCGATATAAAATTAATTTCTGGCCCATACGGGCTAGAAATGGCTTGCGTGTCTAACGATGATGGCACACTTGAAGAAAAACTAAATAAGTCGGAGGCCAAGC
>JAZSEI010000060.1:0-14959 GCA_045531635.1 Acutalibacteraceae bacterium | reverse complement strand
CCCCCTTCCCCTCAAGGGGAAGGCTTTTTTGTCCCTTGTATATCAAACATTATGATTTTGTCAAGTTAGGGACAAAAAAATATGTTTTTTCAAAGGCTTCCCCTTGAGGGGAAGCTGTCACGAAGTGACTGATGAGGTGTTAATACTCTAAATCAACATTTACACTATATTTATCATCAATAAGTATATAATTAACATTATGTTTTTCTGCCAATTCCAAGATTAAACTGTTTTCCTCAATAGCACTTTCCATTGTGTAATCTTCATCGTTCAAACGATTTTCAATCACACTCGCATACTTTGTTATATCTTTGTAATGATTCTTGATATAGTTTTGGCTCATTACAAGACAGTAATATTTGATATTTTTTAGATAGTCATTTTCAAAATCTTTTTCCCAATTAAAAGGAATATAACATCCCTCTACAATTAAATTTTGATTATTTTCTATAGCGGTTTTAATCATTTCACGGACAATAGGCCATAAATACTTTGTGAGTTCTGCATCCTCACTCATAGGCGTAAGGTCAGTTTGTTTGCTACGAATCAACCCCATTTTCAAATGATCTATTGACAGATATGGATATTTATATTTTTCAAGTAGTTTTTGGGCAAATGCAGTTTTGCCTGTATGTGACGCACCTGTAATCAAAATAATCATTGCTTGCACCCTTTCTAGCTAATCTCTATTTAAACAACAGACCTTTTGCAAGTGTTCTTACACTAATACTAAACACTCTATTCCATTGTTTAAGCAAAGATTAGTTTTCTAATTATAGACATATTTCTATCATACAACTTTACCCACCGAGAAGCTCGGTGGGTAAAAATTATGATTTTATTTATACTATTTATGTTCTAAACAGTGGATAAAATTTTCGAGCAGATTTTTTATCTGACGAATAGCATATCACAGCAAGGCTGTCGCCTTGCGAGGACAGGCTATGAAGTCAGGTGAAAAATATGCCGAAAAGATGTCTACCTGTTAGAACAGAAATAGTATTATCTCCAGTTATCGATTGTATCTCTGTATACATTGATATAATCATTTGCTGAACGATCCCAAGAGTTATCACTTGTCATTGCTCTATATACAAGTGTTCTCCAGCCGTCACGGTTCCAATAGCCGTTAATAGCTCTAAGTACAGCGTGCTTCATATCGTTTGTATCGTAATTCTTGAAAGTAAAGCCGTTACCAAAGCCGTCCTGACTGTCGTGGATAGAATCTCTTAGACCACCAACCTCACGAACAACAGGAATACTACCATAGCGTAGTGCAATCATCTGTGAAAGTCCACAAGGCTCACTCTTTGAAGGCATTAGGAATATGTCAGAGCCAGCGTAAATTTTACGAGCAAGCTCAGGTACATAGCCTGGGCAGAAGCAAACTCTACCTGGATATCTATGGTGTAAGCCTCTGAAGAAGTCCTCGTACTCCTTATCGCCAGAGCCTAGAACAACAAACTGAACATCGTTGTTGTTCAGAATATCCTCTATACCATTACGAACAAGGTCAAGACCTTTATGACTTACCAAACGAGTAACCATTGCAATCATAGGAATATCTCCTCTTTGTGCAAGGTTTAGTCTTTCTTGTAGCTTACGCTTACACTCCTCTTTACCCTGTGGGTATTCTGGTGTAAAGTTTGCATACATCTGGAAGTCTGTTGCAGGGTTGTAGCTGTCGTTATCTATACCATTTAGAATACCACAAAGCTTATATGCACGGTGCTTTAGGATATTGTGTAGACCGTGTGAGAACCAAGGGTCAAGAATTTCGCCAGCGTAAGAAGGACTTACTGTAGAAACTCTTGTTGATGTTTCGATAGCACCCTTAGCCATATTTAGCTTGCCGTCCATTTCTAGCATTTTTGTGCAGTCAGCAGGAATACCAACGCACTCCTTGTTAACATCCCAACCATACATACCCTGATACTGAATATTGTGGATTGTATACAAGCTCTTAATGTTCTGATACCAAGGATTCTTTGAGTAGAAGAAGTAATAGTATGTTGGTACCAAAGCTGTTTGCCAGTCGTTTGTATGAATTAGATCTGGATGGAAGTCAATGTATGGTAGCATTTCAAGAATTGCTCTTGAGAAGAACGCAAAACGCTCTGCGTCATCATAGAAGCCATACAAACCATCTCTTTTAAAATAATAATCGTTGTCGATAAAGTAGAATGTAACACCATCGTATTCAGCCCAGAAAAGACCACAATACTGATGTCTCCACGCTACAGGAACAGTAAAGTTGTTTATGTAATGCATACCATCTCTTAGATATTGTGGAATATCTCCGTAAAGTGGCATTACTACTCGGCAATCTACACCACGCTGACGCAATGTTTTTGGTAAAGATGCAGCTACATCTGCCAATCCACCCGAACCTGCGTAAGGGTTAGCCTCACTGGTACAATAAAGAATTTTCATTTTTCTTTTACCTCCGTATTATATATAAGCTGTAAAATTACAGTTATTATCTATTATAGCACCTTTTCACTTGGTATGTAAATAGGGAATGAATCATAACCACATAAAGATCTGCCGTCTTTAATTACAACATCCTTATCGCTTATTACATAGTTTAGTGTTGCACCTGCACCGATTTTTGCGTCTTGCATAATAATGCAGTTGCTTACCTTTGTACCCTTACCAATGCGTACACCCTTTGCTATAATGCTGTTTTCTACCTCGCCCTCAATAATACAGCCCTGTGCAATAAGTGAGTTTTTCACTGATGAGTCAAGACCATATCTGCTTGGCATATCGTCACGCACCTTTGTAAAAATAGGGCATTTGCCATTGAATAGCTCTTTTCTGTTTTCTTTTTTAAGCAGATCCATATTAGCATTAAAATACTCATTTACTGAGCCAATTAATGAATAATAGCCCTCAAATTTATAACCAAAGAATCTGTATTTTCTTACATTATCCTGAAATACATTTCTCTTATAGTTAAGCTGATTTTTATTTATACATTCCTGCACAATTTCAAGCAAAAATTTACGATTTGTAAGTATTGCACCCACTGCAACATTTCTGTCTGCCTTTGCAGAAGGCTCTACCATAAACTCTTCAATTCTCTCGTCTGTGCCTGTTGTGAATGTAAGTGCATTTTGTCTGCTTGTGCTTTCAAGGCCGTTTACATACATAAGTGTAAAATCTGCCTTGTTCTCGATATGTGACTGAATCATTTTGCCGTAATTAACATTAGCAACAAAGCCACATTCAGTTAGCAACACATACTCCTCTGTAGCATCTCTTAAAAATCTTCTTACAGAATATAGGCTTTCTATCATAGAATCGCCAAGGCTTTCACCTGACTGAATATATGGTGGCAATAGATGAACACCACCATTCTTTCTTGATAAATCCCAACTTTTACCTGAGCCTACATGGTCCATTAAAGAAAAGAAGTTTTTATTTACAATAATACCAATATTAGTTATACCACTGTTGGTCATATTAGAAAGGTTAAAATCTACCAAACGGTACTTACCACCAAAAGGAACCGAACCCATTGCACGGTGAGAAGTAAGTGACTGTAAGTCGTTTACATAAGCATTACCAAAAACAATACCTAGTACATCGTTATTTCTCATATTATTCCACCTCCAGAATGTCGGTGTCTACCATAGCCTTTGGCTTTACAACGCAGTTTTCGCCTATTGTAATACCGTCACCAACTACAGCAATACCCCATTCATCATCATTTTCTATATTTTCTCTTTTGTTACCAACATGAGCATTTTTACCTATTACTGCGTTTTCAGAAACAATGGCATATTCAACCACTGCACCATCTTCAACAACAGCACCTGGCATTAATATAGATGCTGTAACCACAGCGTCTTTGCCTATTGTTACACCTGGGAACAATACAGAAAATTCTACAGTACCGTCTACGTCACATCCGTCTGAAACCAATGAATTTTGCACCTTTGCGTTTTCACCTATGTACTGAGGAGACATTGATGGATTTCTTGAATATATCTTCTCTGTTTCGCCACTTAAATCAAGCTTTGTTTTAGGGTCTAATAGGTCCATATTAGCTTCCCACAAGCTGTCTATTGTACCTACATCCTTCCAATAACCCTCAAACTCATACGCAAACATTCTCTCGCCTGCTTCAAGCATTGCAGGTAATACATCTTTACCAAAGTCATTGCTTGAATCTGGGTTTGCCTCGTCCTCTTCAAGATATTTTCTTAGCTTATCCCAGCTGAAAACATATATACCCATTGATGCGTTTGTGCTTTTTGGATTCTTTGGCTTTTCCTCAAACTCATAAATAGAGCCGTCTGGGTTAGTATTAAGAATACCAAAACGAGACGCTTCTTCTAGCGGTACATCAATTACAGCAATTGTACAAGCTGCATTATTCTTTTTATGTGCAGAAATCATCTTTGCGTAATCCATTTTATAAATATGGTCACCTGAAAGCACTACAACATACTCAGGGTCATATCTCTCTATAAAATTAATGTTACGATAAATTGCATTAGCTGTACCTGAATACCAGTGTGCACCGTCCATTTGCTGATAAGGGCTAAGGCAGGTTACACCATCATAAGCACCATCTAAATCCCATGGCTGACCATTACCGATATACTCGTTAAGTACAAGTGGCTGATACTGTGTTAATACACCTACAGCCTCTATACCTGAATTTACGCAGTTAGAAAGTGGAAAATCTATAATTCTATACTTACCACCATAAGGCACTGCAGGCTTTGCAAGCTTTCTTGTTAATACACCCAATCTGCTTCCCTGTCCTCCGGCAAGTATCATTGCCACTGTAGTTTGCTTTGGATACATTATCTAAATTCCTCCCTTTTATATACCATTATTATATTTTCGCTATTAGTTATATTTATAAACTCTTAAAAAAGAGCTTAATTCAATATTATAATTTGCTTTGCTGTTATTCTTTATCAGTTTGTGATAATAACTCAGCATCTTATTTCACTATAGTAACAGCTGTCTTTTTTAAATGATTAGCCACCTTGTCGGCAACCTCTTTCACATCAGGCTTTTCTACCTTTTCTGGCTCTGTCTTTACAGCAGGCTTTTCCTCTGTTTTTACAGCAGTAGCTTCTTTCTTTTTAGAAGCTTTAAGCACTGGCTTATTTATGCTTTGAGTTTCATCGTAATTATCTACACCCTCAATAACTGCCATTTTTTCGCTAAGCTCCATAATTTCTTCTATGGTTTCTTTATCCTCAATAGCAACATTAACGCCTTGACTATCACCAAAACGCTCTTTGCACTTAAAGTACATTACAGATAGTGGTGGAATTGTAAGCTCTAAGCTTTGGTCGTAGCCGTGCATAGGCACATCAACTGATTTGATATTATCGCCGTTGCTTATACCCGAACCACCAAATTCACTATTATCTGTGCTAAATACCTCTTCGTAAACACCCTTATGAGGCACACCGATATGGTAATCCTCTCGCTTTATAGGCAAGAAGTTACAAACAGTGATAATACCATTACCCTTGGTATCTAGTCTTCTAAACGCAAGTACACACTGAGTAAAATCATCGTGATGAATCCAATGGAAGCCGTCCCAGGATTCTTCAATCTCGTACATAGGTGGATTTTCTACATAAAATTTATTTAGGCATTTTATAAAATGCTGTAGCTGACTATTTTTAGGGTATTCTAATGCTCCCCAAGACAGCTCTGTGTCGGTATTCCATTCTTCCATTTGGGCTATCTCTGTGCCCATAAATGTAAGCTTTTTACCTGGGTGCATCATCATATAAGCCATAAACACCCTTAGCTGATCAAACCTACTGTTAAAGTCACCAGGCATTTTGCCAAGCATAGATTTTTTACCATACACCACAACATCGTGCGATATTGGCAAAACAAAGCTTTCTGCAAATGCATAGAAGAACGAAAAAATCATATTTGCGTGGTTAAATGGGCGATAAAATGGGTCTAGCGACATATAATGAAGCATATCGCTCATCCAACCCATATTCCATTTAAAGTCAAAGCCCAAGCCTCCCTGCTCAACAGGCTTTGAAATCATAGGCCACGCTGTTGACTCCTCTGCAAAGGTCATAATATTAGGGTAACGCTCGTGAATGTTAACATTTAGATTTTGAATAAATGCAACTGCCTCTAGATTTTCTTTACCACCAAATTGATTTTTGGCTGACTCTTTACCAGATTTATTATAATCCAGATACAGCATAGCAGCCACATTGTCAAGCCTTAATCCGTCAATGTGGTATTTTTCTGCCCAGAAAACAGCACTTGAATTTAAAAAGCTTATTACCTCATATCTTGAGTAATCGAAAACAAGTGTATTTTTATCTTCTCGGTTAGCCTTTAACGGGTCGGTATATTCATAGCAACAAGTACCATCAAAGGTAGCAAGTGAAAATTCATCCTTAGGGAATTGCGAAATAGACCAGTCTAAAATTACACCTATACCATTCTGATGACACATATCTACAAAATACATAAAGTCATTAGGTGTGCCATAGCGTGAGGTTGGTGCAAAATAGCCTGTTGTCTGGTAACCCCACGAACCGTCAAACGGATATTCCATAATAGGCATAAGCCCTATATGTGTATAGCCCATTTCTTTTACATAAGGTACAAGCTGGTTAGCAAGCTCTTTGTAATTATAGAAATTACCGTCCTGATATTTTCTCCAAGAACCTGCGTGAATTTCATAAATATTCATTGGTGAGCTTTTAGGAGCTTTTGTTGATCTTTCTTCAAGCCACTTTTCGTCATTCCAATTATATTTATCTACATCATAAATGATAGTAGCGTTATTTGGTCTTGTTTCAAAATGGAAACCGTATGGATCTGACTTATATAATCTTTCAAAATTAAAGGCTTCTATACAATATTTATACGAATCGTACTCATTTACACCATTTATGTAACATTCCCATACATCACCATTGCCTATTCTTGACATATGGTTTGCTGTTTCGTCCCAGTTATTAAAGCTACCAACAACCGACACTGCAAGTGCGTTTGGTGCCCATACTCTGAAAACGTAGCAATTGCCGTCATCTACCTTGTGTGCACCCATATATTCATACGAGTTAAAGCCCTTACCGTCTTTAAAAGCCTGTAGATGCTGCCTTTCGTTCATTTTATAGTCCATAATTTCAAGCCCTTTCTTGGTGTGTCATTAATTACATTTCTTAACAATTATATAATACCAATGCTAACAATAAATTTCAATAGATTACCAAAAATTTATGTTGGTTTTTAACCTTTTAATAGCACTATTTAACACATATTTCTTCGTTTTGCCCATAAATACTACAAAATATTTTATATTACAGCAATTCTTTATACAAGCTTATTCGTCTGTCCTTTTTCAGTGGAAAGCCATCTCTTAAAGCTTCAACATCATAATCAAGTGTAGCATACAGTATCGTTTCGCTATTATCAGCTATAGCTTCAACCTCTCCATTTGGGTTAATTACGCACGAGCCACCACCGTACTTTATTTTATCAATATTGCCTGTACAATTCACACCAATAATATACACTTGATTTTCTATTGCCCTTGCCTTTAAAAGTGCATACCAATGCTCTGCTCTTATTGCCGGCCAATTAGCTGGTACAATAATGACTTTTACCTTTGTATCCTTACTAATAGCTTGAAACAGCTCTGGAAATCTTAAATCATAGCAAATAACGCTAGAAAACTCTATACCGTTTATATTAAACTTAACTATTTTATCTCCCTTTACAAAATAATCATCTTCGTCTGCATAAGAAAATGGGTGAATTTTTATATATGTGTTAAGCTCATCTCCATTTTCATCTAATACTGTATAGCAGTTTTTAGCCTTGTCACTACATTTTTCTGTCCAACCAAAGCCGATAGCCAGCTTGTATTTTCTGCAAATATCGCTTACTCTTTTTAAGGTATAATAATCCGACTCTGCTGTAGAGTTGATATTCATAGAAAAGCCTGTAAAGCTCATTTCGGGCAAAAACAATGCCTTTACCCCTTGCTCTACAGCCTTACCCACAGTATTTTCAAGCTTTTTAAAATTCGCTTCTTTATCCTCCCACGCAATGTTCATCTGAAATAACGCAATTTTCAAAAAAATCAATCCTTTTTGTCTATAACTTCCTGTAATTGATATATGTATTTAAAGCTAATCAACTCCGAGGAATCTGCCTCTTGACCCTCAAGCTCTTCTTTTAATGAATTATCCTTATCAATTATAAAGTAGATGCACTGGCAACCATATTCAACAGCTTTAGGTATAAAATAATCTGCAACCCACTTTGTATCCTCGGGGATATTTTCAAAGCCTGTTCTGGTATCGGCTACATAATTACACCTATATTGTTTAATTATATTTAGTGCGTATTCTAAAGGATTTCTGTAATCGTCTTTACAGCAAAACTTTTTCCACTTTACAAGCACCACATTATAATTTTCTTCATATTTAACATCACAATATTCTGATAAATACATTTTCACACATCTCCAAAATTTCAATAAAATTTTTCACATAAAAATCACTTGGGTGTATACTGCTGTACACACCCAAGTATTAAAGCAAATGCTTAAAATTCAGTTTTTATTTTTCCTCAGCTTTTCTAGCCTCTATAATTTTAGCTGCAATATGCTCTGGTACATTTTCGTATCTTGCAAATGCTGTTGTATAGCTACCTCTACCCTGAGTAACCTGTCTTAGATAAACAGAGAAATCACTCATCTCAGCAACTGGTACTTCAGCCTCAACAATTTGCATATCGTCCTTACCTGGGTTCATTCCAAGTATTCTACCTCTACGCTTGTTAACCTCACCCATAATATCGCCCATATTGCTGTCTGGAATCATAATTGACGCTGTAGCAAAAGGCTCTAGCAATACTGGGTTAGCCTGTGGTACGCCAGCCTTATATGCTGCTGATGCTGCCATTTTGAATGACATTTCTGATGAGTCAACTGGGTGGTAAGAACCATCGTACAATGTAGCCTTAATGCCAACCATAGGATATCCAGCAAGAGGACCCTTCTTTATGCTTTCTTTTAGACCCTTTTCAACTGCTGGGAAGAATCCCTTTGGTACAGCACCACCAACAACTCTTTCCGCAAACTCTAAACCGTCATTATCGCTTGGTTCAAATTCAATCCAAACATCACCAAACTGACCATGACCACCAGACTGCTTCTTGTGCTTACCCTGAACCTTAACGCTCTTACGGATAGTTTCACGATACGCAACCTTTGGTGCTTCAAGAACTACATCTACATTAAATTTATTTTTAAGCTTAGAAACAACAACATCTATATGCTGTTCGCCCAAGCCATATACAACCATTTCTTTTGTTTCTTTATTTGTTTCGAATACAACTGTTGGGTCTTCCTCTGCAATTTTTGCAAGAGCCTGAGCAACCTTATCCTCTTCACCCTTTGCCTTTGGAAGTATAGCCTTTGCAAAGTTAGCAACTGGATAATCAATGCCATCTAAGATAACCTTTCTTGTAGGTGCTGACAATGTATCGCCTGTAGCAGTGCCACTTAGCTTTGCAACGGCACCAATGTCACCTGCACCAACAAAAGGTACTTCCTCTTGCTTTTTGCCCTTTGGAATTAACACCTTTGTAATTCTCTCGTTTTCACCTGTTCTCATATTAACAAGTGGTGTATCAGCTGAAATTTTACCAGATACAACCTTAAAGTATGAAAGCTTACCAACAAATGGGTCTGCAACAGTTTTAAATACAATTGCCGCAGCAGCACCATTTGGATTAACTGCAAGCTCTACTGGCTCTCCGTTTACATCCACAGCAAGCTCGCCCTTTTCATCTGCTGAAGGTACAAGCCATGTAATACCATTAAGTAAATGCTCGATACCATATGTATTTTGGGCATCACCACAGAATACAGGTGTAATTGTACCGTCCTTTACACCACGGCTAACACCAACTATAACCTCTTCTGGGGTGAATTCTTCACCACTAAAGTATTTTTCAAACATTTCTTCGTCTGTTTCTGCAACAGCCTCATAAATAGCTGTACGCAAGCCCTCAAGACGATCACCCATATCTGGCATAGCAGTAGGTGTTATTTTGCCATTTTCGTATCTATAAGCCTTATATTCAAGAATATTAACATAGCAATTAGCCTGACCATTTTCGATATATGGTACAACTACAGGACAAACAGAAGGGCCAAAGCTTGCCTTTAGTGTTTCAAATACTCTATAGAAGCGTGCACTCTCATCGCAAAGACCATTAACAAAGAAAACCTTTGACTTGCCTGCTTTTTCTGCCATTTTTACAGCCTTTTCTGTACCTACATTTACACCATCTTTACCAGATACAACTATAAGTGCTGCATCTGCTGCACGCATACCCTCGCATACACCACCCTCAAAGTCAAACAAACCTGGGGTATCGATAAGATTTATTTTATAACCCTTCCACTCTACAGGTGCAACTGCCGGAGATACCGACACACCACGCTTGATTTCTTCTGCGTCAAAGTCAAATATAGTATTTCCGTCGTCTACCTTACCAAGTCTTTCTGTTCCACCTGATAAATATAACATAGCCTCTGCAACTGATGTTTTACCACAGCCACCATGACCTGCAATCGCAATATTCTTTATTTTTTTAGCTTCATACTGCACCATTATATATACGCTCTCCTTAATATCAATAATTTAAATATATCCCATAGTTTAGCATTATGTACAAATAAGTTAAATTATGTTAAGAACATTATATCTTATATGTATATTATGTGCAATATTTTTTTTGCTAAGAATTAAACTTCGCCTATAATGCACAATTAAGTTAATCTTTTTTGTTTGTTTTAAATAAAAAAAGCATCAGAACCAAGGCTGTATTTTAACAGTCAATGAACAATTTGTTAAATTACAGTCTTTGTATATAATAACCATAATTATATTCAGACAAAAGTTTAGTTTTTACATAGTGATTGATTTTTTGAATTTTGTAATATATAATCAAATACACCAACATTTAATCTTTTTATTTTTTATACGAGGTACTTGCATATGAAATTTTCAACAATAAAAAGATTTTCTATAATTTTAGCAATTATTACGCTGTTTTCGTCACTTGCTGGCTGTGCTGATAACAACAACGCTTCTAATAAATATAACCCTACTGACAACTACGATTCTTCTGATAAAAATGATGATTCTGCTGAATATGATTTTTCAGGCATTAATTACTTTTCATACAGATATTGTTCAGGACTGGCAAATCATCTGGGTGTTTCATTCAAGCTGGAGCTTAAAGACGAGGTATATACTGCCACTGTTAAGCCAAAAGATGAATTATTCTCAAAATCCAAAGAATTTATTGTTGACGAAGCCTTTGTAGAAGAGCTGACAAAGCTTTTAGAAAAAAACAATGTACAAGACTGGAACGGCTTTGACAAGAAAAACGATCACAACATCGCTGACGGAAACTGGTTTAATCTTGAAATTAAAACCAACAATGAAGACACTGTAATTGCAAAAGGCTATATGGGAACGCCAGCAAATCACGATAAAGTAGCAGAACAGCTCGAAGAGCTGTTTATGAGTCTTTACTCAACCACAGATAAAAATTAAATCAAAATTTACTATCGCCTATTACAACGCTTATACATAGTAACAGGCGATTTTTTATCGTATTAATACTGAAAAAGCAGACACAATCAAAGTGTCTGCTTTTTCATAGAGTTTAGTATTAGTGTTAATCTTTCCAAACAAAATTATAATTAATAGCTTCTCCACCATCTACAAGAATACTTTGCCCAGTACAAAAGGTATTGGTTACTGTAAGAAAATATGCCCACTCTGCTATTTCTTCTGGTGTTGCCCACCTTTTTAGTGGAGTTTCATTCATAATTTCTGCCCACAACTCTGGGTCATTCATAACACATTCGTTAAGTGGTGTAATAACACCACCTGGGTCAAGACTGTTGCAGGTTGCGTTATATTCAGCAACACGCATAGCTACATTTTTAGTATAAGCTAAAATGCCACCCTTACTGGCACAGTATTCAGGGAACTCTGCACCTGTGTGTGCACTTGCAGAGCCTATATTCAAAATAGAATGTATTTGCTGCTGAACACCGTATTTTTCTGTGATATGAATTAATGCCTTTAGATTTACATCAATATCATCCTCGTTTTGTGTACCTGCGTTATTAATTAAAATATTCACATCTTGAACATCAGGAAGCTTTTCATAATCTCTTACATCACATTGATAGTGTGTATAGCTTTGTTGAGATATACTTGCCTTTTGTCTGTCAATACCAATTACAGTATGTCCTTCTTTTAAAAAATGCTCAGCCACAGCCTTGCCTATACCTTGCGAAGTGCCTGTTATTAAAACCTTCATTTTTTACCTCCGTTAATACAGTCTAGATATTCCTGACCAATGTTATGTTTCTTCCAGTTTTTAACGATACGATATCCAAACGGTGAAAATATAATTTCCATAATTAATTCTGCCACAGCACCAGTTAATGCACACATTGCACTTTGTAATACAGTCCAATGAAAGCCATTCCAGTATATAGGTGCGAAAATAACAAAAACAATAATAGAAAAAATAAGATTATCCACAAACTGACCTATAAAGGTAGATATATAGGTTGTTGTAACATAAGCAAGCTTTCCGTCGGGATTTGCTCGAAACGCCTTGCCTATTGCCCAGTTTAAAAAATTATTCACCATTGCAGATACAAGAAAAGCAATTGTACTACCCAAAAGTATAAACCAAGTTCCACCAAGAATACTATCAAGGGCAGTATAGTCATTAGCATTAGAGGGTATTGCACTTGCAATATAAAAAATAAAGCAGGTAAGCAAATTTATTATTGACGCTAAAATAGCAACCTTATTTGACGCTTTTGGACCAAAATATTTTGTTATAATATCCATACACATAAAAGACAGCCAAGAGATTAAAATACCTCCATCTAACGCTATCCAATCATTTTGATATAGTGTTTTATTGGCAAGCAGATTCATACATATAACACTAACAACAAAAAGTGAAACAACTGTAGACGGAATACTCCTAAGAAGAATTGTTGTTTCTTCATTTTCTCGTTTTATGCGAGCTTTAAATTGAGCTATCATTTTATTTTTCATATTACCTCCTAAATTATCTCTAAAAAGAAAAGTGGCTTTGCAAAATACAAAACCACCACTATAGTCATAATATTTATACTAATCACTGTTTAAGCATTGGAACAGCTTGATACGCAAATTCTGTCAGCAAGATGTCTATTGTTTAAATAGAAATTAGTATAGTTAAGTAGTCCTGGTTTTGTTTAACGACAGGATGGTACAAACGAACTGTCGTGATTAAATTATATCGCACAAATATTAAAAGTTCAAGTGCATAGACAAAAAGAAAACAGACGCAAGCTATATAGCATACGTTTTTGGTATAAGCTAAGCAAACTGATTAAATCAAAAATCAAGCAAACAAAAATTAAACTTACCCCTCTACATACAAATCAATATCAATTTCTGTTCTTGTAGCATGGCAAAAATCGATTACTTTCAACGACGGAGCAAGACATGGGCTTATATTATCCACATATATCGTTGGAACAATTTCTAATATAAAATCTACATCAAACTCCTTTTTTATTTCATTAAGTTGATTCACCTTATCCAAAAGTGGTGAAATTGTTGTGTGCATTTGATTTTCAACAATAACATCATATTTATCACAGCGTCCAATTTCCCATAGTGCAAAATCATACGTTGTTCCATTACGACGTTTATCACCGATTTTCCATGTTTTACATGGTTGTATACCTAACCTTTTGGTTATAACATCCGGGTCAAAATCACCTGTAATTTTAAAGTATGTATAGCAACTATTTTCTGGCATCTTACATTCTCCTTTATCATTCTGATGTTATTATTCACATAATCACTTTTATGCAAATATGGCTAGTAGTAACTAAGTATTCAAAGAAATATCATTCCAATCTTCCTCATTAGATATTAACCATTCTAGTCCTCTTCGCCTTTCAACTACTACATCTGGGTCTAATGCTCCAATAGGTGTATCTGGGTTAATCATTTTTTCTGTTGTAGCCCAATGATATCGGTAGTGCAAATCCAACATATCCAGTATTTCTTCTATACTTCTTAAATTACATTGCTTTTTAAATTCTTCATAATTTTCACAATTAGAAACTAAAGTAATCGCTTTTTCGCAGTCGCATATTGAATCAGGCATTTCTATATTTTCTACTAAGCCTAACGCCCAAACCACAGACCAATATGCTTCATAAGTCCACGCTATATCAATAGTATCTTGTTCAGTATAATCTCCATTGAATAGCTTTTGTTCTTTTTTTAGTAAGCTATTTTGAGCTTCGTATCTCTCTAACATATCTAAAAAGAAATTTTTAGATTCAGTATAATCCTGTCCATCAGCAATATCACAGGATATTTGTGTTGATATTAAACAAGCAATCGCTCTTTTGCAAATAGTATCAATATCCTTTAATTTTACATTTGAGCTATCCTCTAAAAGTGGCAAATTTTCGTAGCAAGCAATACCTAATTCCTTAATTTTTGCATTGTTTATTTTTCTTCTTTTTTCTGGACTTTTTTTCATATTAAATAATCCCATAATTATATCTCCAACCTCCTATATATTTATCTATAAAATTATAGCAACAATTATTTCTACAATCAATACCATAACAAAATCGTTTTAACTCTTATATAATATCTTTTTGGGTGGATTTTGTCGCTTTCGCTCGTTTGTAGAAATGTCGAAAGAGTCCACTGGACTCTTTCTCTGTCGCTCCTTACTGTGCTTTCGCTCAGTGTTCGCTCCCATTTCTGTAGTTCGAATCCACTTTATATTTCATAAATAAAAAAGAAACAGATACTACCTAAGTAATATCTGTTTCTTGGTGGGAGATGGTGGTTTTTGTCGC
>JAZSEI010000118.1:0-29175 GCA_045531635.1 Acutalibacteraceae bacterium | reverse complement strand
GACAAATCTCACGTTTGAGATTTGTCGGAGTTTTTATATGTATGTAAATTAAAAAGAACAGATGTATTTCTAGTAACATCTGTTCTGTGGTGGAGATGAGGGGAGTATGTCGCAGTCGCTAACGCTCCTTTGAGGGAATGTCGAAACAGTCCACCGGACTGTTTCTCAGTCGCTCCTTACAGAGCAACGCTCTGTGTTCGCTCCCATTCCCGGTTCGACTCCCACTGGATTTTTGGTAATAAAAAAGAACAGATGTGTTTCTAGTAACATCTGTTCTGTGGTGGAGATGAGGGGAGTCGAACCCCTGTCCAAAGGTCGCTTACCAGGGCTTTCTACGAGTTTAGTTAATGCTTTAAAATTCCCTTCGCACTACGCCCATTAACAGGCTTGGTGTTACGGTAGTCTTTGATTCATGACAAAGTCCAAGACAAGGCTTTGTTCACGTTCACCACTAGTCGACGCCACTTCTAAGGTCGTGGTATTCCTTAGAGTGACGAGCTGCAACTTAGGCAGCTAGAGCAACTGTATCGTTGTCGTTTATTTTTAAAGTTTACGGATTTTTAAGTGGTTCCGTACCACTACCCGCTTACCAAGGCTTACAACCCCTGTCGAAACCTTTACATCCCCATATTCAATTTTAAAGTGCTAAAAGCACAAATTAACATACTATGTATATTATTGCTTATAGAATTAAGCATATACTAATATTTTAAAGATTTTAGATGATTAATAGCTTAGTTTAACAGCTTTTAGTGTACAACTAAATGTTGTTAAACTAAAAATAACTTACTTATATTGCTCTTTAAGATGACGCTCTATGTTTCGTTTTGCGTCCTTGGCTGCTATATCTGCACGCTTATCATAAAGCTTTTTACCTTTGCACAAGCCAATTTGCATTTTTACTCTAGAGCCTTTAAAGTAAAGCGACAATGGTATAATAGAATACCCTTCTTGCTTAATAAGGCCAAAAAGTCGCATAATCTCACGCTTGTGCATTAACAGCTTGCGTACTCGCATAGGGTCTTTATTAAATATATTACCCTGCTCATAAGGACTGATATGCATACCGTTAACAAAAAGCTCACCTTCAATAACCGAACACCAAGAGTCCTTTAAATTTACTCTGCCTGCTCTAAGGGATTTAACCTCTGTGCCAACAAGCTCAATACCAGCTTCCATACTTTCAATTACAAAGTAATCGTGAGTAGCCTTTTTGTTCTGTGCAATTGTCTTTGTATCTACCTTAGCCATCGGTTTACCCCTTTCTTAATTATTAATAAGTTTAAACATATAATAATACCAAAAGCCTGTTTTGTCAATGGAAATTTGTCGAGTTTATATTAGTGGGCTTTACGATTAATATTAACTGCTGATAAAAAAGTGGACTATGGTTTGTAAGCAAATTTTCTGCTGAACAAATACTAATACTAAACTCTATTAAAAAGTAGACTTCTTTACGGCATATTTTGCAACAAACTTCATACTGCGTCCTCGGAAGGCGACAGCCTTCCTGTGGGTCAGTATTCGTTTGGCACAAAATCTGCTCGCAACTCCGTGTCCTCTTTTTATCAGAGTTTAGTATAACCTACAGCAATGTTTTGCCTGCTGATTACAGATATGAAGTGTATTGCAAAATCTGCCGATATTTTAAATGGTGTTTAGTATTAGTATAAGGGGAGAATAATATTGATATTTAATTTATAGAGATAAAAATAAAAGATGAGGTATATATAGCCTCATCTTTTATTTTTAGTATTAAGTTAATTTGCCTTTTTCTTTATTGGTATTTTCTTTATGATATAGTTGTAGCATTTATTGAACAGAAGAATAACTGCATATGTTACAAAGAATAACACAATTGGAACAATATATTGTATGAACGATACCTTTGCTAAAATAGGTGCAAATATAGGCTTAGAAAAAGTTATTACAATAGGGTGAATAATGTAAATCCATGCAGTGTAGCGTTGACCTATTGTTGCAAATGAATTTATAATAGCAGGAGTTTTTTCTGTGGAATAAAACTTATGAGCTAATAAGAATATTGCAATTGAAAAAAATGTTGTGCTTATAAAATGCTCTCGTGTTGTGTTTGCATTAAGCTGTATAATCATAAAGCGTTCTAGTATTGAGGTAATTGTAAAAACAATACTAAGAATTATAAGTAGTGGTGTTGAGAATACCTTATTTAGTTTATCGTAATGATTATGTATGAGATTTCCTAATAAAAAGTAAGGTAAACCAACAAATAAGAAATTACGAACAAAAATATAAGGGAATTCCTGACCGAAAATTAAAATTGAGTATTTACCAAATACTAAATCTACAGCTAGTAAAACAGGAATTAAATAGTTTAAGAAACGTAATATTTTAAATTTGTTTGCAAAATACGCTATTATCAATGTATACAGTAGGGTGTTTAAATACCAGAGGTGACCTGCAAACGGAGATTCGTTAAAAAACAGAAATTCAATAAGAGATTGAAGATTAAAGGTATTGGCTATATATGTTGAAAGATTTCCGTTTAATAAATACCTTGCTATACCGTACATAAGGTAGATTATATTGGATGAAACAACCAAAAATAATATTTTTTTGATATGTACTATTTCTTTGTTTCTTTTAACTGTTGAAGAATAAAAGAAGCCAGTAGTCATAAAGAATATAGGAACAACAAATCTTGCCCATCGAGTAACATAATCCATTAAATCATTAGTAAAAGGATAGTGACACACAAGTACAAAAAAGGTAGCAAAGCATTTTAATACATCAAGACCTATGCACCTGTTTGTTTTTTTTTGTTCGATTTTTTTTACCATTAATAACACCTCGCAAATAAATACTTGATAATTATATCATTATTAAATTAATTCGACAAGATAATAAGTTAAATAAATTTGCAAGGTGTTGTGTGGTTATAGTTTCTGTCAGGTGTAGAGATAAAGGATTTGTATAAATATAAAATATAACTACAACACAGGTATAGTAAAATGCTTAATAAAAATTACAAAAGTAAAATTCACAGCTATAGATATTCAACGATTTTTTGCATTTTGTTGCACGCAAAAAGTATAGGCATTGTAAGCAAGCCCCACAAAATGCTGTACAATGGGCATATTTGTCCCCATAAATTAAGGGGGATAGATGAATAATCCCACACATTAAGCTTTAGCTGAAGATTTACCACTACACCCACAGCAAGCTCAATGCCTGTTATTACTCCCGAGCCAATAAGGCATTTAAAAAATAAACCAGCTTTTTTTAGCTTTTTGAATATTCTGAATAAAGCAATAAAGCATAATCCACCCGTTATAATCATTGTCCAATGTGTGCGTTGACGCCATAAAAGCTCTATAATTGCGTATGCAAGACCACCCACCGAGAAAAGCATAGCGTCCTGCTTAAATCTTTTAACCATAAAAAATCACCATTGCTAGTATTTGCAATGGTGATTTTTTTATACTTTTGTTATTTTAATTGTATTAATTAGTTATCGTCATCCTGTGGAAGATAAGTTATCTTTGCTGATTCTACACGCATTTCGGCTGTTTCTGATACGGTAACACTTATACAGTCTTTATAGGTAAAGCTGTCACCCGATTGAGGAATATCGCCGATGTTCTCCATTATCCAGCCACCAACCGATACGGTGTCGGTTTTTATGTAGCCTTCACGCAGATTAAGAAGCTCGTGTAAAGATGTAATAGACATATCGCCACTTACTGTATATGTAGAATCGCTTATCTTATGGTGGTCAGGTGTTTCGGTTTCGTCCTCGTCCCAAATTTCGCCTACAATTTCTTCAAGTAAGTCTTCCATTGTAACAATACCAAGTGTTCCACCGTAATCGTCTGTAACAACTGCTATGTGTAGCTTTTGCTTTTTAAACTCGGCAAGCACAATTGAAAGTATTTTGGTTTTATAAATAAAGTATGCAGGCTTTATAAGCTTTTTTATATCTGGAGTTTTGCCCTTTATAAGCTCCTCAAGGTAATCTCTGGTGTGAAGTACACCTATTATATTATCTATGTCGTCCTTATATACTGGTATTCTGGAATATCTTTCGTCTATAATTATTTTCTTTATGTTTTCAGGTGTGTCGTTAATTTCGATAGCTGTAACATCAACTCGTGGTGTAAGAATTTCTTGAACAGTTTTTTCGTCAAAATCAAGTGCACTCTGCACGAGCTCACGCTCTTGCTGTTCAAGCACGCCCTCTTGCTGACTTGTGCCTATAAGTACCTTTAGCTCGTCCTCTGTTACAGAAGGCTTGGTGTTGGTTTTACCAAATAGCTTTAATGCAAATGTTTTTAGGGCAACAAACATAAAAACAAAAGGAGTTAATATAGTCATAAAGCCAAGTAAAATGCTTGCAGTAGCAAGGCAAAATTCTTCTGGTTTTTCTTTAGCTATGCATTTTGGCAAAATTTCACCAAATATAAGAACTAAAAGTGTTATTGAAACGGTACTTATAGCAGCACCACTATCTCCAAAAAGTCTGATGCAAAGTACAGTTGCTAAAGATGAACATCCTATATTTACAATATTATTGCCTATAAGTATAGAGGTTAGAGCCTTGTCGTATTGCTGTGTGACTTTAAGTGCCTTTTTTGCCTTTTTACAGCCTTTTTCTGCACGGTTTGTAAGTCTGATTGTGCTTACCGTTGAAAAAGCAGTTTCCATAGAAGAAAAAACAGCCGATAAGCAAATACATATAATTACCATTATAAGCATTATTATGTCAGATGTATTCAATTGTAATTCACTCCATTAAATAAATGTATTAAATCATATTATAACATATATACATAATAAATTCTATATAATTAAGGGAAAATCTTATAACTGATAAGTTATAATGTGGGTTGATATACAGCTATAAAATTTTGTTGTGATATATAGTGCTGAATTTTGCGAACAAATAAAAATACAAGCAGTGCTTTGTGCTACTGCTTGTAACTTTATACAACTATATATTTAATTTATGGTTTAATAAGCTTACCGTTCTTTAGAAGCTTAAGCATTGTTGTATTTTGAGCAGCTGTACCACTGTAGTTTGAAATAGCATTAGCTACTGCAATCTTTTTTCTGTAATCGAATGAATAGTTAGCACCTATTGAATTTAAAGCGTTTACAATTGATGTATGTGAAGCTGCACATTTAGGGAAGTATTTTACACTAGGCACTGTAATAACGCAGGTAGCCTTATTTCCGTTTGCAAGCTTTACAGTGATTGTAGCTTTTCCGGCAGAAACGGCTGTTACTACACCTCCGGTAGAAACATTTGCAACTGCTTTGTTGCTTGATGTCCATGTTGTAAGCTTGCTACCAGTAGTTGCCTTCAGAGTATAGGCACTACCCTTAGACAATGTTAAAGCTGTTTTATCAAGCTTAACTGTTGTGGCGTTTTCGTAAGCAGGTTTACATATGTATGTGATATATTCATTTGTGATGTCATAGGAGTTCATTTTTACAACATTGTTGCTATCGCCTTCAATTACATAAATCTGGCCGTTTGAATATTTTGAAACAAGACCAACACGATCTCTGCTGTGTGTGTTCTTATAACCAAAATAGATTATATCACCTGATTTAGGTGTGTATTTACCATTCATAACCGATTCACGAGAATATGCTTGATTTTTGTTGATAAACCAATTTAATCCGATATGTTCAGCTGCGTGTTTAGGGATAATTGATGTCTTTATACCTGCAGTATCGGCACACCAGGATAAAAATACTGCTGCCCAGTCATCACCATAACATCCTATCTTACGACCATATTCGGTGAAATTTACATTGTTAGGATAATAATATATGCCAGAGAGATCTGCTGTTGTTGGGCTTCCAGAGTAGCCAATCTGTGATTTTGCTACATTTACAATATCTTCTCTAGGGTTGCCTGTAAGATTAACGTGCTGTAGATTTGAGTAATATTTATACGACTCATAAGAAAACGAACCATCGTAGCTTAAAGCAGAGGCAGAAATTGTTGACGATACTATCATTGATGTTGCAATAGCTAATGTGCAAATTGACGCTGACATTCGTTTAAAAGTTTTTTTCATAAATTGTTGCTCCCTTTCAAAAAGAAAATTTAGTGTAGCTATACCTCATTATTAGGGCTTGTGTTTAGTATAAATTGACATCTCTATATAAGATAGGCTGTGATTTTAGATTTAAATAGCCCCTAACCATTGATTATAGAAAAAATAAGACGTTAAGTCAATATTTATTAATGTTTTTGCTTTTGTGCTGATTCAGGTTAATTTTCTAAGTGAATTTTATACAGTAATTTTATTTTGGTGAATAAGTAAAATAACTACGGTGTGGATTTTCGATATTGGTATAAATTATTTAAAGCTTTTTTCACTAAATAATTTGCTATTTTTGTAATTTGTGTTATAATGAATTATATATAAGCTAGAATGGAATGGTTATGCAATGACGGATTTGCACACACATATCTTGTATAATGTTGATGACGGCTCTGCGAGCTTTGAAATGTCTTTAAAAATGCTTGAGCTAGCTAAGAAGACAGGTACAGAAAATATAGTGCTTACGCCACACTGTATACCAGATATGTACCCGAATTATATGAGCGACTTTGTTGTTCAGGATGTAATTGTAGGTCGTTTTGAAAAGCTTAAAAGAGCTTGTGCCGAAAGAAAGCTAGATATAAACATCTATCTTGGTATGGAGGTTTATGCCGATAACAATATAGTTAACCTTATAAGAAGTGGTTCACTGATTACAATAAATCAAAGCAGGTATATGCTAATTGAATTTCCGTTTGAGGCAGACCCTATGTGGATTGGGTACATATTATCTAAGGTGCAGTCTATTGGCATAGTTCCGTTGCTTGCACACCCCGAAAGATATACCTGCGTTCAGCAGTACCCGTATATGGTGTACGATTGGGTGAACAGTGGATGTTTGTTGCAAATTAACAGAGGAAGTATAATAGGCAGGTTTGGTGAAGTTCCAAGCAATATAACAAGGCTACTTATGCGTGACAATATGGTGTGTGCTGTAGCAAGCGATGCTCATAAGCCAGATAGACGAGTGCCTGTATTAAATGACGCATATCAGCTTGTTGAAAAGAATTTTGGACAGAGATATGCAAAAAAAATCTTTTCAGATAATCCTAAATTGATTATAAATAACAGGACCATCAATATATGATGAGTATGCGATGAAAATGATATGATACTAGTAAGGATAAAAGAGGAAGGAGTGCTAATGAAAAGGTATGTTTAAATTCTTAAGAAGAAGAATCGTTCGTGCAATATCAATGATTTTGATGTTTTGCTTTATGTTGGGTGTTTTTGGAAGTTATTATTATAGTAAAGAAATACAAGTTAATATTAATCGACCTCAAATAATTTTTGATCCAAAGTACAAAAGTTTGATTAGCGTTGAAAGTACAGAGGAAGATCTGTTGCAATATGTAACAGCAACAGATGTTGAAGACGGTGATATTTCAAGTGAGATAATAATTGAGGGTCTGTCTAACCTTTATGAAGGTACTGAGGGCGAATATAAGCGAGAGGTTACATATGTTGTGTGCGATTCTGATAACAATGTAACAAAGATGGAAAAGGAAATTATATATAGCGACTATACTCCTCCGGTGATAGTGTCTATAGAAGAAAAGCCTGTTATTCACGAGCGTAAGTACGCAGCAGTTATAGATTGCTTTCAGGCGTCAGATGTTATAGACGGCGATATAAGCCATAAATTAAAGATTGTGTCTATCGACACAACAAGAGGAACAGAAAACAGAGGTGTTTTTCCAGTAGTTTTAAGTGTAACTAACAGCTGTGGCGATGTTAGTTATTTGGAAACAGCTGTAACATATTTGGGCGATAAGGAGGGGTAACAGGAATGGCTGAAAAAGAAAATGTGGAAAACTATTCCAGTTATAACTATTCGTTCGACCTTTACAGTACAGTAAAGGATGTATTAAAACGCTGGTATCTTATATTATTTGTGGCTGTGTTAGGTGCTATGGGTTGCTTTATATATGCTACCGAAGTATATACACCACAGTATACTACATCTGTAACCTTATTGGTTCAAAATAAGAATGAACAAAATACCCCTGCTTCACATCTTGCAACAACAAACAGGCTTGCAGTAATTTTAAAAGCAGTTTTAGACAGTGAGCAATTGCATGTTGCTGTTGCTAAGCAGCTGGGTGAAAATACTTTTCCTGGTAATTTAAGCTGTGAAGTAATTTCAGAAACAAACATAATAACAATAAGTGTAGTGTCTGATTCTCCAGTTAATTCGTACAGATTGCTAAATGCTGTTTTGGATAATTATCCTACATTTACAAGAGCTGTATCTTCTAATGTTATTCTTGAAACTCTTTCGCCTCCGGTAATCCCAACAGTAGCTTCAAATAGCTCGGGCTCATTTTTAATGATGATACTGGGATTTTTAGGTGGTGCAGTTGTAGTAACAGCATTTCTTGTAGTGTTGTCGTATTTTAAGGATACAGTAAAGAGAGAAGACGATATTAAAAAGAAGCTAAATGTTAAAAAGATTGCGTCTATACCAAGACAAAAGAAAAAGCTTACAATTAAAGAAAAGATGAAGGGTGTAAAAAAATCTTTGTCTTTGTCAAACCCTGTTATTGGATTTGAGTTTAAAGAATCCTTTAAAAAGCTTAGAAGACTTATCACAGAAGAAAAGAAAACTAAGGGAGACAAGCTTTTTGCTGTAACAAGTTCTCTTGAAAACGAGGGAAAAACAACTGTTGCAGTAAATCTGGCTATTTCTTTGGCCAGACTTAAATGTAAGGTATTGATTATAGAGGGTGACCTTAGAAAGCCTGCTGTAACTAAATTCCTTGACAAAAAGGTAGAAGAAGGAAAAAGTATTATAGATTTCTTAAATGGTGAAGCAAGACTTTCTGATGTTACTATGTACGATGAAGTTTTGAATTTGCATATAATAGGCTGTAATAAAGGTACAGGCAAGGCTAACGAGCTTGTATTGTCAGACGAAATGAAATATCTTTTGTCAACAGCTAAAGAAAATTATGACTATATTGTTATAGATACACCTCCACTAGGCTTTGCATCTGATGCAGAGGATTTAATGGCAGAAGCAGATTCAACATTGCTTGTAGTAAGACGAGATGTTGCAACAGCTATTGCAATTAACGACACAATTGAAATAATTAATAATACTGGTGCAAAATTGCTTGGTTGTGTATATAACGATTCAGAGATAACATCTCTTACAGCAAGTACATATGGTTACGGCTATGGTTATGGCTATGGTGGTTAGCGTGGTTATGGTGGTTATGGTGGTTACGGTGCTTATGGTAAGTACAAAAGTAACGACAAAAAGGGAGGTGTAGCTGATGAATAATAACGGACAGGTTCAATCAGCTCATGTTCTTTCAATAGGAGAAATACTTATGCGATTGCTAGAGGGTGTAAGAAAATATTGGAATATAATACCTATATTTGCTTGTATAGGCTGTTGTATTATGGTTATATATACGTACAAAAATTATGTACCTATGTATAGTGCAAGTGCAACCTTTACAATTTCTCCAAGTGCAAATGATATTGCGTCTTTTAGTGCAGTAAATTCTTCACAGCTAGAAGCGGCATTCCCTTATATTATAACAAGTCCACCTTTAACTAATGCTGTAACTGAGGATTTAGAGCTTGGCTATATGCCAGGTACGGTTACAGCAACAGCTATAGAAAATACTAACCTATTTACAATTACTGCAACAGCGTCAGATTATCAATTGGCGTATGATCTTTTAAAATCTGTTATTAATAATTTTCCTGATGTAGCTGAATATATAGTAGGTAATACAGAAATGGTACTGGTTGTTCCACCGTCAGCGTCATCAGAGCCTGTAAATATTGTTACTTATAGAATAAGAACACTTATAGGTACAGGTATAGGTATAATAGCTTGCTTGGGATTAATACTATTTTTAGAAATGTTTAATGTAACAGTAAGAAAGCCAGATGATATTCAGACACTACTAAATAACGAAAGATTAGGTGCAGTTATAAAGGTAGTAAATAAGAAAAGTAGTAATTCCTCAAGAGTGGTTTCTATTGATGCTAAGCACGTAGACTCACGATATAAGGAGTCGATATACTCAATAAGAAATACCATTATCAAAAAGTGTAAGGCTAAATCGTTAAATTCATTTTTGATAACAAGTACAGGTGCCGGAGAGGGTAAAACAACACTTTCTTCAAATCTGGCAATTTCGTTTAAGAAAAAGAATTTAAGAACAATAATTATAGACTGTGACCTTAGAAACCCATCGTTAAGAAGGCAGTTTAATTTACCTTTAGATGATAATTCTTTGGGTATAGTAGATGTCATTACAGGTGTATGTAATCTAGAGGATGCAATTGTAAGACTAAAAAAGAGTGGCTTATATGTTTTGCCAGGAACAAGATCTGTAGGTAATGCTGCAGAGCTTATGAGTAGTAAGCAGATGGCAGAGCTTATTGAGGCACTAAAGGGAATGTTTGACTATGTTATAGTAGACGCACCACCAGTAGGCGTTATTGATGACGCACTAGAGATAAAGGATTGCGTAGATGGTGTTGTGTTCGTAGTAAGACAGGATTATATTAAAGCTCAAAAGATAACCGAGGCTATCAGTAGCTTTGGAGGTAGCAAAATAGAGATATTCGGCTGTATTTTTAATATGGCATCGGGTGTATTTGGTACCAAGGGCTATGGTAGATATGGTTATGGTAACTATGGCTATGGTGGCTACGGAAGATACGGAAAGTATGGAAAGAGCAAATATTATGGTGGCAAGTATGGCTATGGTTATGGCTATGGTGGCTACGGTTATGGTTATGGCTATGGTGGCTATGGTTATGGTGATTATTCAGACGAGGATGACAAGGATAAGAACAAGTCAGACGACGAGGGTGTCACAGAATTTGAAAGCATCGCTGAAATAGAAGCTAAAGAAGCTAACGAAGTTAATGAAGTTAACGAGGCTGTTGAAGCTGATGAAGCTAACGAAACTAACGAAGTTAATGAGGCTGATGAAGCTAACGAAGCTAAGAAAGAAAGCAACGACGAAAACTGAGAATTTTCAGATTATTAAATTATGTGATAAATTAATGTCATAGATTTTCAGCTGATGCTACCGAAGGAGGATAGTATGAGAAGAGCTATAAATATTATGATTACGGCACTTTCAGTAATCTGTACTTTCGTAACTTTATTTTTGATTCTTTTTGCAGATATATTACTGAAGGATAACACCGTATATACATATATTACTACTACAACAGAGTCGATTCAGATGACATTCCAAAGTGACCCACTTGTTCTTGACGGAAGCGACATAAGCCTTCTGCAAGGTGTAAAGGCTGTTTCAGAAAGTGGCGATAATGTTATAGATCTTGTTAATGCTTCGGTTGTAAACGAAAATAATAAAAAAGTGGTTGTATACAGTGTAAACGACCCAAGATATAATTTACAGTCGTTCAGACGAGGTTTACAGCTTGATAATTACAGAGGTCCGTCAATCTCGGCAAAGAATGTACCATATACTTGTGACATTAATAATATTGAGGAATATGTCTATAAGTGTATTGATGCGAAATTCATCATAGCCCGTGATGGTTATGGTAACGATATATCTGGAAATATTTATGTTGACCCAAGTGTTAATATAACAAAGGCAGGTACGCATAAGGTTACCTTGGCAGTAAAAAATGCCTTTGCAGATATGGCTAAAAAGGATATTACAATCATTATTGAAGGTGAGCTTGCTAATGAAAATCAGATAGCACTAGCTACAGAGAAATCAACAGTAAGACGTTCACGAGCATCTTCACCAAGAGAAGACAGCACATTTTCTGTAGTTTCTAATACAGATCCTGTGGATGAGGTTCCTACAGCACCAACAGAGCATGAAGAAACTCTGATTATACAAATTGGTCCTGTAAGACCACCGTTTATGCCTGTTAGACCTCCTGTTAGTCCACAGCATAAACCTACAGCACCTAAGCCTACGGCTCCTACAGCAACAGAGCCTGCTACAGAAGAGCCTGTGACCGAGCCAGATACAGAGCCAATCACAGAGCCAATCACAGAGCCGATTACAGAACCAGACACAGAGCCGGCTACAGCTGTTATCTATTTTGCAGATGATAACGAGCGTGAACCACTAACAGTAAATGTTGGTGATACATTTGAGTATGATGTTTATGTAAAGCTAACAGACCCACAGGTACAAAGCTTTGCACTTTGGACATACTTTAATCAGGCTGTAGGCACAAAGCAAGAGCCAAATCAAGAGGGTAATGCTATAATACTTGGCGAAGATAAGGTGCTAAGTATAGCAGAAAATGGATATACACCTTACTACTTACCATTCAGAGAAGAATATGATTTGATGAAGTCAGACAGTTATCTGGTTGGATTTGGTATAGGTGAGCTTGACGAAAACGACAAGTACCAGATGATAACAACAAGCAACGGAGACTTTACACAGATTGGTGGTTGCTTGGTATCAACAGTGACCTTTAAGGTAGAGCAAGAGGGTAAGGTAGAGATATTTACCAGACTTGACGAGGCAACTGTAGATCTTAACGATACCGAACAGAAGGCAGATTATGTTGCTATTTATAACGAAAAGCTAACTGTTGAGCCAACAGTTCCTACTGACCCAACAGAACCAGCAACCGAGCCTGTTACAGAACCAGTAACAGACGATGTAACTGCTCCTACCGAGGACGCTTCACAGCTTCCAACCGAGCCAGCTACAGAGGTAGCTACAGCAATAATCCACTTTGCTGATGATAACCAGCAAGAGCCGTTAACTGTAAATGTAGGCGATACCTTTACCTATGATGTATCGCTAAAGCTAGATTCTCCGATTGTACAAAGCTTTACTACATGGACCTACTTTAACCAACCAGTAGGAACAAAGACTACTGCAAATCAGGTAGGAAAGCTGAATATCGCAGAAGAAAATCAAGTGCTAAAGGTTGCAAATGATGGTTACAAGGCTCACTACACACCGTTCAGAGAAAAATATGATTTGATGAGATTCTCAAATTATATTGTTGCGTTTGGTATGAGTGAAATTACAGAGAATGATCCATATGCATTGTTACAAACAGCAAATGGCACATTTACCCAAAGTGAGGGCTGTCACGTAGCTTCGATTACCTTTACTGTTCAAAAAGCAGGTGAGGTAGAGGTGTTTACACAGCTTGAAAATGCTATGAGGGATTGTAGTAAGGGTATAAAGGCTAAATATGTAGCAATCAATAGTAAGGCATATAGACCAGACGAGGTGTTGCCTGAGGATGATACGGTTACAGATGAAGAGCTAGAAAACATGACACATATACAGAGAGCATTATTAGAAATGGAAGATGCTGATACGTATTGTTATGCAACACAGGTAGTACACGATGTTAATCAGGATGGATGTCATACATTGACAGATGTCATACTTGTAGGCAGAGGTATTTTGTGCTTGGAATGTTTGAACAAACAATAGACCCTTTGAAGCAGTAGAGTAAATCTAAAATAAAAACCAGAAACAGACAATGGCAAAGCTATTGTCTGTTTTGGCTTTTATACTAATACGAATACCTTTTGTGCTGAAGTTATGTGTTTTTTAATAAAACTACTTGATTTTTTTAAGTGATTATAGTATAATAACAATACAATCGCATTTGGCGGTTAAACTGAGCAAGTCAGAATTTTAATTCCTATGTAAATGTGAACAACAGGCCCTGTACGATTGGGTGCTGTGAACCATGTCAGGCGGGGAACCGAGCAGCATTAAGCAGATTTCTTGATGCGATGCAGTAAGTCTGTTGTTCGCATTTGCACAGGAGTAGACCGTCTGTCTTGCTCTTTTATTTTTTTAGCAAGGGATAGGGGTGTGTTTATGTATCAGGTTTTGTACCGAAAGTGGCGACCAAAGGTGTTTGCCGATGTTTCGGGGCAACCACAGGTTACTGTAACGCTTAAAAATGAGCTTCAATCAGCCAGAATTAACCACGCCTATCTTTTTACGGGTACCCGTGGCACAGGTAAAACCACCTGTGCTAAAATACTTGCAAAGGCTGTTAACTGCCTTAACCCTAGGCAGGGCGATCCTTGTGGCGAATGTGAAATCTGCAAGGGTATAGACCAAGGCTCTGTAATGGATATTGCAGAAATTGACGCAGCAAGTAACAACGGTGTTGATAATATCCGTACTATTATAGAAGAAGCAGCCTTTACTCCAGCAAAGGCAAAATACAGAGTGTATATAATAGACGAGGTTCATATGCTTTCAGCTGGTGCTTTTAATGCACTGCTTAAAACATTAGAAGAGCCACCGTCACACGTTGTATTTATTTTGGCTACAACCGAGGTTCACAAGCTACCAGCAACTATACTTTCACGCTGTCAACGCTTTGACTTCCACAGGATTTCTGTACAAGACCTTGCAAACAGACTAAAATTTGTTGCACAGCAAGAAAATGTACAGCTAGATGACGATGCAGCTGTGCTTATTGCATCTGTTGCTGATGGTGCTATGAGAGATGCGTTGTCGTTGCTTGACAGATGTATTGGCGTAAGTAGCGAAATTACAGCTGATATTGTGCATACTACAGCAGGCTTGGCAGGTAAAGAGCATTTGTTCCAGATTACCGACTGTGTTATTACTAAAAACACACAGCAGGCTTTAGAGTATATCGAACAGCTTTATAACGAAAGTAAGGATATGGGCAGACTTTGTGAGGAGCTTATAGACCACTTTAGAACACTAATGCTGTTAAAGACTATGAGTAACCCAGAGTCGTTGCTTATTATGTCTGCTCAAGACAAAGAAAGAGCCAAACAGCAGGCTAATAAAATACAGCTTGAAACCATTATATATATAATGGATATTCTTCAAGCAAGCTATGATAGAATTTTTAAGGGAAGCAACAAGCGTACAGAAATGGAGCTTGCACTTATTAAGCTTACTTCTCCAAAGCTAGATACCTCTTTAGACGCACTTGTGGCAAGAATTGCACAGCTAGAGCGTGCAATAAAACGAGGTGTACAGCCAGCTGAAAATGCAGGCACAGCACAGCAAGCAGATGTAACACCAGTTTCGGTACAGGGTCAACAGTCTGTACAACCAGTTCAACCAGTTGTACAACAGCCTGTTCAGTATACTGCAAATAATACAGCAGGTAGCTACAGCGAAAAGCCACAGGTAAAAGCAGTAGCAAAGCAAACTACAATAGATTATGATGATATTGTAAAAAACGCAGTTCCTATGGAGGACTGGCAAGAGGTTTTAGATACAATAGAAATGTATTCAAAATCTGTTGCAACTTCATTTAAAAATACAAGGGCATATATCAGTGGAGATTATATATTGATAGATTCCCAAAATGAATTAGCGTTCAAGCTTTTAAAACAGCCCGAACAGCGAGAAAGAATGAGGAATGCTGTAAGGGAGGTTACCGGCAGAATGTATAAGCTGGGACCATATAAAAGGCCTGAACAAAAAACTCAGCAATCAGACCCAATGGCAGAGCTTTTGCAAAAGGCTAAGCAGGTGGGTGTAGAGGTTGAGGAAGATTAAGAATTGAAAGGAAGAAAAAATAATGAAAGCAAGAATTCCAAGAGGTATGGGTGGAGGCCCACAGAATCTACAGCAGATCGCAAAGCAGGCACAGAAGATGCAAGAGGAGATGGACGCAGCAAGCACAGAGCTTGAGGCAAGAGAGTATTCAGCTTCAGCTGGTGGTGGTGCAGTAGAGGTAGTAGCTACTGGCAAGCTAGAGCTACAGTCAGTAAGCATTAAGCCAGAGGTTGTTGACCCAGAGGATATTGATATGCTTACAGACCTAATCATTGCAGCGTCTAACGAAGCATTAAGAAAGGCTGCTGAGGATAAGGCACAGACAATGGAGAGAATCTCTGGTGGCCTTAACATTCCTGGCTTGTTCTAATAATGGCGTCATACAATGTAGCCCCACTTGCCAAGCTAAGCGAGCAATTTGAGCGTTTGCCTGGCATAGGCAGTAAAACAGCACAGCGACTAGCTTATTATGTTTTAAAAATGCCTAAAGAGCGTGCAGTGGAGTTTTCTAACGCTATTTTAGCAGCACACGAAAATATACATTATTGTAGTGAGTGCTGTAATCTTACCGACAAAGAGAAATGCTCGATATGTGCAAGCGAAAAGCGTGACCATTCAACAATATGCGTTGTTGAAGACCCAAAGGATGTAATTGCTATGGAGCGTACACAGGAGTATAATGGTGTGTACCATGTGCTCCACGGAGCAATGTCACCACTTAACGGAATAGGTCCAGAACAGCTTACAATAAAGCAGTTGCTTGCAAATATTCAGAGCCATTCTGTTAATGAGGTAATAATGGCAACAAACCCAACGGTAGAGGGTGAAACAACCTCTATGTATATAAGCAAGCTTTTAAAGCCACTTGGTATAAAGGTAACAAGACTTGCTTATGGTATACCAGTTGGTGGCGACCTTGAATTTGCCGACGAGGTTACTCTGCTAAGAGCCTTAGAGGGCAGAAGCGAGATGTAACGCTGACTTAAATTCTATAAACATAATCAACAGACTGCTGTAATTAAACAGTGGTCTGTTTTTATTAGTTGTTTGACAAATTGGAATTTGTGTAACTGCTTACGGAGTTACTAATGGCGAGATAACTTAAAAGTTTTGATTAAACTTTTTCAAAAGTTTATGGGTCGAGGGCAACGCCCTCGTGGGTTTTAAGGGCAAAGCCCTTAACTCCTCAAGATTATTTAAAAATGCCTTTTCAAGGCATTTTTAGGAAAAACTACGAGTTAAGGACTCCGTCCTTAAAAACTGCAAGGGGTGTTACCCCTTGACCCTACCACCCTTTAAAAAAGGTGGACCTAAACTTTGCGATTTTTTCTATCGTAGTTTTTTATTAACCCCACAAATTTTAATTTATCGTATTAAAAATAAATTTCATAAGTAAAATTTGGAGGTATGGTTTATGTATAAGTTTAATGGTTTTACTGATAACGCTAACAAGGCTATGAACTATGCAATTGAAAATGCACAACAGCTGGGTCATACTTACATTGGAACTGAGCATATTTTGCTTGGTCTGTTACAAGAGGATACAGGCGTAGCTTATGTGGCACTTAGTAATTCAGGAATTTATTTTGAAGCAATAGAAAATAGTATTAAAGATAAAATAGGTATTGGAAGTGTAACACGACTTACTACTAAAGACCTTACACCACGAAGTAAAAGAGTACTTCAAATGGCTGTGGTTATAGCTAACAGACATGGCTACTCTTATGTAGGTACAGAGCATTTGCTTATTGCGTTACTTGATGATTCTGAAAGCTACGCTGTAAGAATTATTCTTGATGCAGGTGTAACACCAGCAGAGCTTATCGAAAGCATAAGAGTACAGCTTACAAGTGGCAATCACAGCATTGGTAACGAGATTACAAATAATATAGGTAAAACAAAAAAATCACACACCAAAACAGACACACTTGATAAATATGGTGTTGACCTTACTGCAAAGGCTAAAAAGGGAGAAATAGACCCTGTAATTGGCAGAAAAACAGAAATAGACAGAGTTATTCAGATTTTGTCACGAAGAACAAAAAATAACCCTTGCCTTATTGGTGAGCCTGGTGTTGGTAAAACTGCAGTTGCCGAAGGGTTGGCTTTGAAAATTGCTAATAACGATGTACCAGATTTATTACAGGATAAACGAGTATTTTCTCTTGATTTAACTGGTATGATAGCAGGCACTAAATACCGAGGAGATTTTGAGGACAGAATTAAGGCAGTTATTGACGAGGTTAAGGACGCTGGCAATGTAATTCTGTTTATAGACGAGCTTCATACAATTGTTGGTGCTGGCAGTGCCGAGGGCTCTTCTGACGCTGCAAATATTTTGAAGCCTTCTTTAGCCAGAGGAGACTTTCAAGTAATAGGTGCTACTACATTAAATGAGTACCGTAAATTTATTGAGAAAGATTCTGCTCTTGAAAGACGTTTTCAGCCTGTTACTGTTGGAGAGCCTACACAGGAAGAAGCTATTGAGATTTTGAAGGGCTTGCGTGACAGATATGAAGCACACCACAAGGTTAAAATCACAGACGAGGCCATTAATGCAGCTGTAACACTATCAGCAAGATATATCAATGACAGATTCTTGCCTGATAAGGCTATAGACCTTATAGACGAATCTGCATCTAAGGTACGATTACAGGAGCACACTGAACCTGATGAAATTAAGGCTTTAGAAAAAAAGGTTGAACAGCTTGAGGTAGAAAAATGTGCAGCAGTAAATGCTCAAAAATTTGAAGAGGCTGCAAGCCTTAGAGACCAAGAAAAAACTGCACGAGAAAAGTATAAGCAGGCACTAGAGGAATGGAAAAAAGAAAAAAGCGACGCTGTAAACGAAGTTACAGCTGAGGATATAGCTGATGTTGTATCTAACTGGACTGGTGTACCTGTTGCACAGCTTACAGAAGAAGAAAGCGAAAGATTGCTAAAAATGGAAGATGTCTTGCATAAAAGATTAATAGGTCAAAACGAAGCTGTAACTGCTGTTGCAAAATCTATAAGACGAGGCAGAGTGGGACTTAAAGACCCTAAGCGACCAATAGGCTCATTTATATTTTTAGGACCTACAGGTGTTGGTAAAACAGAGCTTTGCAAGGCACTTGCAGAGGCTATGTTTGGCGATGAAAACAGTATGATAAGACTTGATATGTCTGAATTTATGGAAAAGCATACGGTTTCTAAGCTTGTAGGCTCACCTCCTGGCTATGTTGGATACGACGAGGGTGGTCAGCTGACTGAAAAGGTAAGGCGACACCCATACTCGGTAGTGCTGTTTGATGAGATTGAAAAGGCTCATCCTGATGTATTTAATATGCTACTTCAAATTCTTGATGATGGCAGATTAACAGACTCTCAGGGCAGAACAGTAGATTTTAGAAACACAATAATAATTATGACATCTAACATAGGTGCTAAATATATTACAAATCAAAACAGCTTAAATGAGCTTGGTTTTTCAATTAACAGCGATAAAAGCAAGGCAGAAAGCGAATTTGAAAGAATAAAGAAAACTGTTATGAGTGAGCTTAAAAAAACATTTCGTCCTGAATTCTTAAACAGAGTTGACGATACAATAGTATTCACAAAGCTATCTGACAGTGAAATTGAAAAAATTGCAACTCTTATGCTTGATACACTTGCAAAAAGACTAAAGTCTATGAATATTACAATAAGCTTTACAGAAAACGCTGTAAAGCACATTGCAAAGGTAGGCTTTGACCCTGTGTATGGTGCAAGACCATTAAAGCGTGCAATTACCTCGAACATTGAGGACAAGATAAGCGAAGAAATTTTGCAGGGAAAAATTCAAGCTGGTAACAGTGTAGAATGTGACCTTGTAGATGGTAGCTTTATATTTAAGGCAGCTTAAAGCTGTGTAATAAATTCAAATTGATTTAATGCAGATATTCTGTATTAAAAATAATAGGTAAGTAAAGTAAGTCCCCAAAGCTTATTTTATAATGTTTTTATAAAAAATCTCCGTAACAGTAATATGCTACGGAGATTTTTGTTATTATATATTTGATTACCAGCTATAGTCGGTATCGTAAATGGTAACAAACTTTATGTTTTCAAAATTGCCTACAGTTGTTCTGCCTGTATCAAATTCTTTGATTACAATATAATTTGTACCCACACCTGTAATCTGACCTTGCTTTAAATGGGTTGAATTTGTACCTATTAAAAATTCAACCTCTGCTAATTTACCCACCTGCGTGCGTAGAAGGTCGTTCATATACTCGATATTATTTTTATCATTCAAATGTGAATTTTTTATAGTTATAGTTGGAGCTGTATTAATACTTTGCATACCCATATTATTATGCATTGGCATTAGCTGTGCGTTGTTATTGGTATGCATATTATTCATATAATTTTGATTATTCATACCAGATGACATACCACTGTTTGTGCTAATGTTTTGAGGGTTATTCATATTGTGATTTTGGTTAGAATACATATTATGCTTGCTGTCTTGATATGACATTGATGATGCGTTATAGGGTGTCATTTTATTGCAGTTTTTTTCTTCTTGCCAGCCTTGCATTGGCATATTCATTTCATCTATTATTTCTGATGTACTCATATTATGATTTGCCATTTGGTTGCTTCTATTATTTATACCATACATTGCACCTATATCTATTGGATTGTTCATAAAAAACAATACCTCCTTAATACTTTTTGCATACACAAAAATTTAAGCTATAAATTAAAAGCATACTATATACTATTCAATATTTTGCATTTAGTGAGGATTGTCTGTTTAGTATTATTCTTTTAATCAATAAAAAATAGGTTAGCCTATAAAAAGCTAACCTACTTAAAAATCACAATATTATAATCTAACAGAGATATTCTCTTTGTCAAGATATTGCTTTAATGTTGGTATTGGAATTTCTCCAAAATGGAAAAGTGAAGCTGCAAGCACTGCGTCTGCCTTACCGTCCGTAAAGGCGTCTTTAAAATGCTCAAGTGCACCAGCACCACCTGAGGCTATAACAGGTATTCCTACACTTTCTGAAACTGCTTTTGTAAGCTCTAGGTCGTAGCCCTGCTTTTGTCCGTCACAGTCCATACTTGTAAGCAAAATTTCGCCTGCTCCACGCTTTTCTGCCTCTATTGCCCACTCTACAACATCCATACCCATTGGTACTCTACCACCGTTTATATAAACCTCCCAGCTGTTGTCCTTTCTTTTAGCGTCAATAGCTACTACAACACACTGACTACCAAATTTATATGCAGCCTCGTTTATAATATCTGGGCGTTTTATTGCAGCTGAGTTTACACTTACCTTATCAGCACCTGCTCGTAATATCTGGGTAAAATCATCAACTGTGCGTATTCCTCCACCAACTGTAAAAGGAATAAATATGCTGTTTGCGACCTCGCTAACGATATCTACCATAATATTTCTTGCATCTGATGAAGCTGTTATATCAAGCAAAACAAGCTCATCTGCCCCTTGCTTGTCATATTCAATAGCACACTGCACAGGGTCACCTGCATCTCTTAAATTAACAAAGCTTGTACCCTTTACAACTCTACCATTTTTAACATCAAGACAAGGTATAATTCTTTTTGCGTACATTTACAGCACTTCCTTTCCATTTGCCATATCGGCAAAGTTTCTCAAAATTTGCAAGCCAACCTTGCCACTTTTTTCAGGATGAAACTGTGTAGCCATAATGTTTTTATAGGCAACTGAAGCGTCTATTGTTGTACCATACTCAGTTTGAGATGACACAATGCTTTTATCTGTTGCTGTAAGGAAATATGAATGTACAAAATAAACATAAGGGTTGCCCTCGATACCCTTAAATAATCCGTCACGCTTTTTAATATCAAGTGAATTCCAACCCATGTGTGGAATTTTTAACTTGCCGTTATCGTTTGGAATTTTAGTTATAGTACCGTCAAGCAATGCAAGACCCTTAGCATTAGGGCTTTCCTCACTACTCGCAAACAACAACTGTAAACCTAGGCAAATGCCTAAAAATGGCTTACCTGTTGCAACAAATTCTTTAATAGCCTTATCTGCACCACAGGCTGTCATACTATTCATAGCATCCTCAAACGAGCCTACACCTGGCATAATTGCACCATCTGCGTTTAAAATAGTATTTATATCGTTTGTAATTTCGCATTTGCAGTCAATATAATTCAAAGCCTTAACTACACTTTGAAGATTACCTGCACCATAGTCAATAATTGCAATCATTTTTATCTTCCTTTACTTATAGGATATTTTAATAATATCACAATATGGCAATTCTTGCAATATTTATGCAAATTATATATTAGTATAAGCAATATATTTTGTTACAAACTAATATAAGAATTACTAGAGAGGTGTATTATGTTGAATATTCGTACCGACCTTGCACTTGAGGCAAACGAGCTTGCAGGCAATAACTGTAGTGGTGTAAAACTAAGCTCACGTAGCTTTTATAATATGACAGTTACAAAAATAAATGTAACTACACAAGAGGCATCTAAGGAGCTTGGTAAGCCAATTGGAACATATATAACTATAGAATTCCCTAATCTTACCGACAGCTTTACACATACTGATAACCGGCTTGTGATTATTGGTGAATATATACGAGAGCTATTACCACCAAATGGCACAGTTTTAGTTGTTGGACTTGGCAACCTAAATATAACTCCCGACGCACTTGGCCCTAAAAGCACTAATAAAATTTTAGCTACACGACATATTACAGGACAAATGGCTAAAGAAACTGGTTTGGATAAATTAAGAAGTGTTGCTGTAATCTCCCCTGGTGTTTTAGGACAAACAGGTGTAGAAACTGGTGAGCTAGTTCTTAGTATTACTAAAAAAATCAAACCAAGGGCAATTATTGCAATAGACGCACTTGCTTCAAGACGAGTTGAAAGGCTAGGGTGTACTCTGCAAATTTCAGACACAGGTATTTCCCCTGGTGCTGGTGTGGGCAACAATCGTTTTGAAATCAACAAGGCTACTACTGGTATACCTGTAATTGCACTTGGTATACCTACTGTTGTTGATGTTATGACACTTATAAGAGATATTGCACCAGAATATATATTTGAAAACGAAATTAAAGAAAATGTTTACCCTAACGGTAGAACAATGGTAGTTACCCCTAGAGAAATAGACCAGCTTATTGACAGAGGTGCACAGCTTATTAGTATGGCTGTAAACAGTGCCTTACATCAAAACTTCAATTTATCCGATCTTATTTCGCTTATAGGATAGTTTTTTATATAATAATTTCTTAGCATCTGTATATATACGGGTGCTTTTTTATATAGTTTTATAATTGAAACTATGTAACTATTGTGATAAAATGTATTGGTAAAATTTAATTTTGAGTAGAATTTAGTGAAAATAAATTCATCTTAAAAAATGAGGTAACAGGAAATTCACAATGAACAAACAGAATGTAGATTATTCACTATATTTATGTACAGACAGAAGGCTTATGACAACACCTACACTTGAACAAGCTGTAAATGATGCAATCAAGGGTGGCTGTACTGTTATTCAGCTTAGAGAAAAGTGCTGTACCACTAAAGAGTTTTATGATTTGGCACTTTCTATTAAGCGTATTACTGCATATTATAATGTGCCTTTGATTATAAATGACAGACTAGACATCGCTGCAGCTGTAGATGCTGACGGTGTACATTTAGGTCAAAAGGATTTACCTGCTGATATTGCCAGAGCAATAATTGGTGATGAAAAAATAATAGGTGTATCTGCAAACAATTTACAAACAGCGATTAAGGCTGAGCTTAATGGTGCTGACTATATAAGTATAGGTGATATATTCACTCAAAATACTAAAAGCAATACAAAGCCCATTACAATTGATACATTAAAAGAAATTCGTGGTGCAGTTAAAATACCAATGATTGCAACAGGTGGAATACAACGTAATAATATAAACCTTTTAAACGGCAGTGGTATAAATGGAGTAGCTGTAATGTCTGCTGTAATAGGCAATGATAATATTATTACCTCAGCCAGAGAACTAAAAGCTTTGTTTAATCCGTTCGCTTCACTAGATTTTATTTAAAGGAGTATTAAAATGCTTATAATTCATGATTTAACAGAAAATTATCCAAATTTTCCTAATGATGCTGATATTATCGGGAATAATGGTAGCATAAAAAAATGTATTGGCTGTTTTGGCTGTTGGGTAAAAACTCCTGGCAAATGTGTAATAAATGATGAGTATAAAAATATGGGTGCAAAGCTTGGTGCAACAAACGAAATAATCGTTATCAGCAAATGTACCTTTGGTAGCTATAGCTCATTTATAAAAAATGTTTTTGACAGATCAATTTCTTATGTATTACCATATTTCGAAATGAGAAATGGCAAAATGCACCATTCTATACGCTATGAAAACAAGCTTAAATTAAAAGCATATTTTTATGGCGAGAACATTACTGAAGAAGAAAAGAAAACTGCCGAAGCGTTAGTGAAGGCTAATGCACTTAATTTTAATGGTGAGGTTGTAGAGGTTGCTTTTGCAGAAAATGCCGAAAAGCTTAAGGAGGTAATAAAATGGTAATATTATTAAACTGTAGCTTTCGTGGAGAAAAAAGCAATTCTAATTACTTTTTAAGCCAGCTCGAAAAGTTTATTTCTGAGCCTTGCAAGAGAAAAAATCTTACAAGCATTAAAAATATAGATGAATTTGCAAAAGAACTTAGTAATGCTGATACTCTCGTTTTGGGTATGCCTTTATATGTTGATGGTGTTCCTGCACAGGTTCTTGAAATGATGGAAAAGCTATACCAAAATCATAAAGATTCTTTAATCAAGCTTAGAGTATATGTAGTTACTAATTTAGGTTTTTATGAAGGTGAGCAAGCAGAAATACTTTTACAGATAACCGAAAACTGGTGCAAAAAAATGAATTTTACATACAGTGGTGCAATCTCGATTGGTGCTGGAGAAATGCTTGGAAGCCTTACTAGTGTACCCATTGACAAAGGTCCTAACAAAAACCTTGGCAATGCATTAAAAACACTAGCAACACATATATCAAACAACAGCATAGCAGAAAACATAATTGTCAAGCCTAGTGGTTTTTCAAGAAGTATGTATATGTTTGTAGGAAATATGAACTGGCCACCACAAGCAAAGAAAAACGGTTTAAAGAAAAAGGATATTAAAAACAAAATAGTATAAAGCGTTGACGCACAAAGGCTTGTATGCTATATTCTTTTTTATATTATATTTTATTTAATTATATGAATAAATGGAGGCATTTGTATTATGGGATTTTTCGATTCATTATTTAAATCAACAGTACGCAGAGTTGTAAACAACGTTGTTGATAATGCTGTAGACAAGGCGTTTAACAACAACAATACTACAACCACATATAACAATCAGCAACAGCCAATGACACAGCCAATGCCACAGGCTCAGCCACAGCAAATCAGATATGGTGCTCCTATCACATTACCACAGCCTGATCTTAATATGGCTTATGAGCAATGCACCGATGTTATTTCTCCTTGTATTATTGAGGATGATAATTACGATGAGTATGTTGAGATTAAATTTTTTAAGCCAATAAAGCTTTTCCCTAAAGACAGTGGTGCAGCTGAAATTTCTATATTATTTATGGTAGCTGATACCGAAAACGAAGCTTACAGCGATAATGCAATTAATGTCTTACCTGCTATTTACTTTGGTAACGATATATTTTTTGATGATCCAAGCTTCAAAAACAAGATAAACAATGCTATATTTTCAAAGGTTGAGAATCATCCTTGTATACACGAGAAACAAGAATTTGATTTTAACAACACACACTATATAATATATAATTTTTATTCTTGTGATAGAGATAGATATGCAAATCGTTCAACCTCAATCACACTAGAGATTCCTTTTAACTGTGCACAAGATAAGAAATTGTATGCAATACAAGCATTAAACCTACTTCTATACAGCTTTACTCCTGGTAACTTTGTAGAATTATAAATAACAAAAACCGATTGTAAAAGATTATCTCTTTGCAATCGGTTTTTTATATAGATTAATATTTAGATAATATCAGCTATTTTCTATCATATCTCGGATTTGTTGCATTTTTCTGTCGAGCAACGCACTCATTTCGGCACATTGGCTAAGCTCTGATGATGTAATAAGTATTGTATCCTTTGGTAAATCCTTTTTATAACGTAGCTGATGCTCAAGGTTTGCCCAAAACTCCATTGCAATGGTTCTAAGCTGAACCTCTACCTTCATTAATCTTTTTTCATTTTGCAGAAAAATAGGTATCTCTACAATTAAATGCAGACTTCTATAGCCATTAAGCTTAGGGTCTTTTATGTAATCCTTGCGTTTTATAAGCTTTATATCATCTTGCTGTAATAAACAATCAGCAAGCATATAGATATCATCAATAAACGAACAGATTACCTTTATTCCAGCTACATCGTTAAGCTCTTCTTCTATTGAACTAAGCGTAACTGGTAAATTCTTTTTTATAAGCTTTTCTCGAATACTTGCAGGTGATTTCAGCCTTGTTTTAATGCTATCAATAGGATTACGCTCATGCAAAAGAGAGAAACGCTCGTTAAGCACTCTGAATTTTGTTTCTACCTCTAAAATAGCACAACGATAGCACGACATAAGCTCTTGAATTTTCTCCAGATCACTGCGTATAGTAGAAACAGGATTTTCGTTGATATAATCTGAAATTTCTTGTGCAAGCATACCTGTACTTTCATGCTGAGGAAATGTTGTACCAAAAAACGGTATTTGTCTATCTGAATTTTCCATTAATTATATATCCCCTATTCTCTTTTAAATAATAAAGAAATAATCATTTATTTTTACATATTATATCAAACTTTTACACAATTTACAATTATTTACTTTTGTACTATCTGTTAACTTTTCACTACCCAAACAGAGGTATTTAAGGTTGTAAGTCTTGACAAACAATCTATTTTATTTTAGAATATAATTGTTTATTTAATAATTTATGCCCCCTTAGTTAAATGGATATAATAAGCCCCTCCTAAGGGCTAGTTGCGTGTTCGATTCACACAGGGGGTGCCAAAATTCAAGCCGAAAACCTCGATTTAATCAGGGTTTTCGGCTTTTGCTTTTTATCTGAAATTTATATTACATCTAAATTCTCATTAGCTAGCTAATGGATACGAACAGAAAATTGATAAATTAACTTATCCCTTGCAAGGCAAATAACTTGCTAATAAAAATTAGCAAAAAAATCACTCTTTTGCTAATGAAAATCAACTCTCTGCTAATTACTCAAAAATAACTGCTAAACATCTTGCTAAAAGCTTAGGAATTAGTAAATATGTTATTCTTAAAATAAATATCAAAAAACAAGTTGAAATTTATTTTATAAACAGTAGTTTTTAATCGCACACTTTATTATTTTTCGTATTATAAATATAATAATGTCATCAGGAGGTGTTTGTATGAAAAACAAAAATTATCATTTATATCTTACTGATACTGAATATAGAAATATAATTACAGCTCTTATAAATTTAAAAATAGCCTTATCTTCCAAGGACGATATACAGATGCAGTTGATGATGTAATTTTGAAGTTTACTTCATCTAAGAAGCAAAGCGTAAGAATTAATTATACCTAAACTTATAAAAAGACCACCTACCAAATTGGTAAGTGGTCTTGACTTGTTTTATGAGTAACTCGACAAATTGGAATTTATCTACTTTCTTTTTTCATCTTATTTTTCAATATGTTTGTAATATATCCAAATACTGAAACTACTACACATCCAATGGTATAATTTAGAAAGATATCTCTATATGCTGAATTTGCTAATGTATCTCTAAATCCTACTAACCAGATGTAAACAAGTGCAAGTAAAAGAGTTGGGATATACACAACAAGTGCTTTTAACCAATAATTCTTTATCTTAAGGTTTTTTATTATTGTATATGCAAGCACTACAATTAAAACGATTATCGCTCGGTCTAGCTCGTGCCAATTTCCGTTAGGGTCCCCATAATATCCGTTGAGAAGATATACTACACTATTAACTATAGTTGCTATTGTGTATAGAACACAATAAATAAAAATAGATTGTTTTAACCACTTATTCCAAATATTCTTCATCATAACACCTCGTCAAATTTAAGTTTGTTAAACTAAACAAGTGTATTATATCATATAAAAATTTTAATTGCTACATATTTTCCCAAAGACCACCTACTGTTTGGTAGATGGTCTTTATTTTTGTGTATAGAATTTATGAAATACAAATTTCTAATTTATATCAACATAAACACATTGATAATTTGCACAAAACAACGATTGTGTTTTTAAGTGGATTTTAGCATTCTTGTAGAATTCTAAAGAAATTTAAAATTTTTTTGAAAAACACCCCTATATTTTTCGCTTCCCAGTTCTAACTAGTGAAGGGGTTAATTCTTCGTAAAAGATAATTAACCCACTTTCACGAACTTTGAAAATTGAATATACAATCGCTAAGAACTTTATTTCTGATGATTTTAGCTATCTTATCGGGTACGCCAAGACCTCTAATATTTAGAGTAAGCGAGAACCCCCGATATAAGTATCAGGTTGCTCCTGATATGGCGATGACAGTTAGAATGATAATGATACTTCTCTACGGAGCTGACGGAAAACCCGTCGGAGTGAAATTTTCCTATGATACAGATTAGCAATCTGTTCTCTTAGCGATTCCCTATGCAGGGGTGTTGAGAACAAATACTGCACAACAACATTTACCGAGAATATATTTCTCGGTGTTACATAGTCAGTATTATTATTGCTGGCTAAATAACAAAGAAAGGAGGCAAGCGAAAATGCGTAAGTGTAAGACGATTGCTGTATGTAACCAGAAAGGCGGAGTTGGCAAAACAACAACTACTGTAAATTTAGGTGTAGCTTTAGTTATGCTTGGAAAGAAAGTCTTACTTGTGGATGCAGACCCACAGGGTGACCTTACAACTTGTTTAGGTTTCAATGGGGATACACTTGAAGAAACCTTATTTAATAAGATGTATGGTATTGCACTGGGAAACAAGAGCGAACCGTTTAAGGGTATTCTTCACCACAAAGAAGGTGTGGACTTAGTTCCATCAAGCAGTGAAATGTTTGATTTGGAGACAAGCCTTGTAACAGCTATGAACAGAGAAGTTATTTTAAGAAAATACTTAGATGAAGTTAAGAGTGAATATGACTATATCTTAATAGACAGCACACCTTCTCTTGGTATGATGAACTTAAATGCTTTATCTGCGGCAGACAGTGTTATTATACCTGTACAGGCTCAATATCTTCCAGCTAAATGTATGACACAGCTTTTAAGAACTGTGGGCAGAGTCAGAGAACATATTAACCCTAAATTACAGATTGAAGGAATACTCCTTACAATCGTAGACAGAAGAACTAACCTCGCTAAGAGTACAGTTGAAGCAATCAGAGAAAACTTTGGTTCTATGATTAAGATTTATAACTCACAGATTCCAATGGCAATAAAAGCCGCTGAGGTTGCATCAAAAGG